>NZ_JBFODT010000036.1:0-300227 GCF_040908465.1 Aeromonas sp. R10-1 | reverse complement strand
GGTCAGCGTGTCCACAAGCCGTTCAAGTTCACCGTTGCCCTGAACAAGGCCGTGCCGCTGATGTACAACTCCCTGGCCTCCGGCGAGATGCTGCCGAAAGTGACCCTGAAGTGGTATCGCACCTCCGTCGAGGGCAAGCAGGAGCACTTCTTCAGCACTGTGCTGACCGATGCCACCATCGTTGACATCGACTGCCAGATGCCCCACTGCCAGGATCCGGCGAAGTCCGACTTCACCCAGCTGATCCAGGTCTCCATGGCCTACCGCAAGATCGACTGGGAGCACACCGTTGCCGGCACCTCTGGTGCGGATGACTGGCGCGCGCCGATCGAGGCCTGATCACCGATTTATTGACTGCCGTTGTTCCTTGTAGTGCACCCCAGGGCCTGATGACTGCCGTGTCAGCTGTCACCAGACCCGTGCAAGCTTTCTCCGACCCATTCAACCGGATGTGGTCGGAGCTTTTGTGTTTTGCCATCCGGCTGCATGGCGGCTGGATGGCAAAGCACAACGAAGGCCGGTCGCACCATCTCCCACGATTGCCTTGTCAGATGAAAGCGGCGCTTCTCAGTTTGCACCGTGCCTTCCCTCGCGATGCTGATGGCGATGGTGACTCATCTTGCGACGCGCCTGATCTCAGACGTCATCCGTGCAGCTCCCGGGGCTGCGAACTGGCAGGTTAAGGAGCCCTCATGGCAGACAGCACAGGATTACAATTTACCGTCAAGGTGGGGGCCCTGCCCGAGAGCACCTTTGTGGTGGCCGAGTTTGCACTGGATGAGGCGTTGAACCGGCCGTTCAACCTGCGCCTTGAGCTTGCAAGTGCCCAGCCCGACATCGACTTTGGCGCCGTGCTGGACCAGCCCTGCGAGCTCTTGGTGTGGTACAACGGCGAGCTGCAGCGCCGGGTGTGCGGGGTGGTCAGTGACTTCGCGCAGGGTGACAGCGGTTTTCGCCGCACCCGCTATCAGCTCATGGTGCAGCCGGCCCTGTGGCGGCTGTCACTTCGCCACAACTCCCGCATCTTCCAGGCGCAAAAGCCCGATGAAATCCTCTCCATCCTGTTGCAAGAGCACGGCATCACCGATTACGCCTTTGCGCTCAAAAACGAGCATGCCCAGCGGGAATACTGTGTTCAGTACCGGGAAACCGACCTCGACTTTGTGAACCGCCTCGCCGCCGAAGAGGGGATGTTCTACTTCCACGAGTTTGAAGCGGGCAAGCACCGCATCGTCTTTGCCGACGACGCAGCCGCATTGACTCAAGGCCCCGAGCTCTTCTTCAACCTCGGCAATCGTTCCCTTGAGCAAGGCCCCTATGTGCGGCAGTTCCACTATCGGGAGGCGGTGCGCCCGTCGGATGTGGAGCTCAAAGACTACAGCTTCAAGACGCCGGCTTATGGTCTCTCTCACAAAAAGCAGGGCGCAGAGCTCGAGCACCAACGGGACACCTACCAGCACTTCGACTATCCGGGTCGCTACAAAGCGGACCAGAGCGGCAAGGCGTTTGCCCTGCACCGGCTGGATGCCCTGCGCAATGATGCTGTGGCGGGCAGTGGCAAGTCGAATAGCGCAGCCCTTATGCCGGGGCAGAGCTTCTCGCTCACCGAACATCCCAACGGTAGCCTCAACACCGACTGGCAAGTGGTGCGCATCCAGCACACCGGCGAACAGCCCCAGGCGCTGGAAGAGGAGGGGGGCCGCGGCCCCACCGTCTACCACAACGAGTTCGGGGTGGTGAAAGCCAGCACCACCTGGCGAGCGCGCATCGGCAGCCCGGAGGCCCCTCACAAGCCCATGGTGGATGGCCCGCAAATTGCCATGGTGGTGGGCCCCGACGGTGAGGAGATTTACTGCGACGAGCACGGCCGGGTGAAACTGCAATTCCCGTGGGATAGATATGGCAGCTCCAACGACCAGAGCTCCTGCTGGGTGCGGGTGAGCCAGGGCTGGGCCGGCGGTCAATACGGCATGATGGCCATCCCACGCATCGGTCACGAAGTTATCGTCTCGTTCCTGGAGGGGGACCCGGACCAGCCCATCGTGACCGGTCGCACCTTCCACGCCACCAACCGGTCGCCGTATGAGCTGCCTGCCAACAAGACTCGCACCGTGCTGCGCACCGAGACCCACCAAGGGGAGGGTTTCAACGAGCTGCGCTTTGAAGACCAGGCGGGCAAGGAAGAGATTTACATCCACGGTCAGAAAGACCTGAATGTGCTTATCGAAAACGATGCTGCCTGGCATATCAAGCACGACGAACACAGGGACATCGACAATGAGCGGGTGACCCGCATCAAGGCCAATGATCACCTCACTGTGAACGGTGAAAAACGGGATCACATCAAGGCCGACTATTCCCTGACCGTGGATGCCAGCCAGCACCAGAAACTGGGGCAGTCCCTGCTGGTGGAGGCGGGAAGCGAGGTACACCACAAGGCGGGCATGAAGATCGTGATGGAGGCGGGTGCCGAGCTGACCCTCAAGGTGGGGGGGAGCTTTGTCAAAATCGACCCGAGCGGTGTCACCCTCTCGGGCGGCTCCATCAAGATGAACTCAGGCGGCAGCCCGGGGTCTGGCTCTGGCTGGGGTGGCCAGATGCCGATCCAGCCCGGAGCGGTTGAAGTGGTGGCGCCACCACCTCCCATGGACCCCGCACGTCAGATTGCGACGCTCAAGTCTGCCGAACCTGTGTGCGAGATCTGTGAGCAACTGGCCAGACAGGAGGGTGGTGGCTGATGGCCATGGCTTTCGTCGCAGAGCGTCCCGACATCGAGCTGAACAGCGGTGAGCAACTCTATCTGTTGCTCGATGGGGCGCGCATTCCCGCGCTGGAGCGCGCGTTGTTCGAGCAGGACCCATCGCCTTCCTATCAGCCTGTTTACCTTCACGCCCCCTGGGACAGCTTGCGAGAAGTGAGCCCCTGTCTGGTCTGTGCAACGCCCAATTTGCTGGATTGGTTTATGCAAAACCGCGATGCATCATGGGGTTACCTGTTATCGTCCCCTCTTTCTCTGTTGCCGTTGGCCGAGCGACTGCGTGGGCTTATCGAGGTGGAGAGTCCCTATGGCAGCAGGATTTTGCTCAAGCTGGCCATGCCGGAGACCATGTGGCGGCTGTTTATGGATGATGAACCCTGGCTCTGGCAGGGGGTGGCTCAAGTCTGGATCCCGACCCGGCAAGGGGAGGGGCTGGTGTGGCAGCACAAGGTTGCCGCGCCTGGAATGGGCTCCCCCATTGGGGAGCGCCTGCGACTTTCCGACGTGCAGTGGCGCCGTCTGGGAGAGGTGAGCTGGTTGAACACACTCGATGGGATAAGAGCACACATGCACACCTGGTTTGGGGCTCGCATGCAGACGCTGCCAGAACCCATGGCCTGGATTGCCCATTGGGCTGATTACGCCTATGCCCAGGGATTCGAGAGCGAGCGGGATCTGCTGCTGTTTTTCAATGTGATGGGGTATCTCGGCAGTGGCTGGTTTGATGAAGATGAGCATCCCCGGATCAAGGCGTTGATTACCCAGCGTTCGCCCCAGACCCCTTCGCAACGTATCGAGCAGGCCGCCGAGCTTGCTGCCGCATTGAGCAACAAGGATCAAGACGCATGAGTACGCCCAATCAAGCCGCCCAGTGTGCAAACACGACCGACAGCAAGAGCCCGGCAGGAGTCTGTCCGCTCAAGAACAAGAAGATTGCCATCATCCCGGTGCGTTATGCCCTGGATGAGCCGTTCTCCCCGCCACAAAAGCAGCCTCACCCAGTCCCCGCCGGAGCAGGCTTTGTGGTGCCTCTCAAGTTGAAAGAGAGCGGTTATGCCTTGCGCCAGTTGCGTGATGGCTGGCTCTATGTGTATGACGAAAAGACCAAGACATTTGATGAGTACGAGATAAAGGAAGCGACCTTCATCAGCCAGAGCAAGGGAAGCAAGGGGCATCTGCTCTACCCGGCGAGCCATACCCTCTCCCTCGCTTATTCTCCCCAGCGCTGGACGGGGCGTATCAAGCATGAGATGGAAAAGAGCGGCGGTTTGCGCACCACCTGGATGCGGCAGGTGAAACTGGGCAGTTTTGCCAGCACCATGAAGGCCCCTCATTGCGGTCTGCCAGATGTGCTCGACAAGGTTGCGGACCTGGGGATGTCCAACAAGGGATTTGTGCTTTCTTCTACCCCCCTTGCCAAGCCTGCTGAAGAGGACGAGCAGGGGATCAAGTTGCTGGCTCACAAACCTGCGAGTTCGCCGACCGCCTACAAGGCGGGCATACCGGATCCCAAGAGCGCCATGGTGGTCGCTCTGGAGGACCCGCTGGCCGACCTTGCCGACCTTTCCATGAAGGTCAATCAACTGCTCGCCAAGCGCGAAGCACTGCTGGGGAAAGATGATGCCACCATCAAGGTCAACAGCCACAAGCTGATGATGGCGGAGGTCACGCGCAACCTGGCCAGGGTGCGGCTCGACGAGAAGGAGTTGCCCGCCTCCGTCAGGGGAAATGTCGCCAGGACCCAGGCCTTTGAAGAGGCGCTGGATGATTATCTTGGGGATCGCTACCTCGCCGACATGGAGAGCATGACTGCAGAGCCCGGGATGGTGCGGTTCAACTCCCCCATGGAGAAACGGGCTGATGAGAAGCTGAAAATCTTGCGGGAACAATATGGTTTCAATCCATCCCAAAAACAGGTTTCCCAATGGAAAGAGCGCGCAGCCTTCCAGGATGAGGTCAACTGGAGCGGGCTCAATGCCTTTATCAAGCAGTATCAGGTGCCACTCAATGAGCTGGATCTGGCCCTGACGCGGGCTCATGAAGACCTGTTCAACGGTGTGACCCGCCTCAAGGCCGATCCGCTGCCCTTTGGTCTGGACAACAGAACACCCAAGGGACAAGCCTATCTGCAGACCCTGTTTGCCGAGGCCGGGCCGGTTCTCTCTCTTAGCTGCCGCACGGAGGAGAGGAAGAAAGCGCTGGAGAAACTGCTGGGCGAAAAGAGCCGCGACAACTTGCTGGCGCTGGCCCCTTATGGCTTTGATGCCGCGTTGCACAAGGGATTGAGCGAGCTGACGGTAGACAATGCCTGGCTCAGCACCTCCTCTGGGGATATGACAGCCCTCTATGGCAGAACGGCTGATCTGGAGACGCTACTGGGGGACGAGAGATTCAAGCAAAAGTCCTGGTTCCAGACGATCGAAGCCGTCATTGAAGCCATGAAAGTGGCTGGAAAATCCATGGCCAAGGGGGCCCACGCCCAGATCATGGCGGCCATCTTGCCCCATGCCTGGAAGAACAGCCTGGCGGGCAACCTCAGACTCGTATTGCTGGAGTCCCTGCTCGGCGACCAGCCGCTGCAGGTCAACCGAGACTATCGGATGCTCCACAACCGCTTCCAGCAGAAGGTCTGGATCATAGTCAAGGAGATGTCGGCCATCAGCTCTCCTCCTCCCGGGCGCCGCACCACGGTGAAGGCCATCAACGGTCAGCTAAAAACCTTGCAGCAACAGCTTGATACCCTGATTGCCAGTGAAATGCCCCTGCTGGTGAAGCTGAAAGGTGATCTCTACCAGCAACAAGCCAGACAATATGTTGGTGACTATCTGGCGAGCGTACGTAGCGGCGTGAATCAACGCATCACGGCCATGAACGAGAGAATTCCCAATCTGGCGACCTTTGGCGGGCTGGTTGCCCTGCTCAACCTCTGGAATCTGACAGTGGTCATCGCAGGGACGGCGCAAAACGCCCAGTCCATCGGTCGGGAACGGGCAAATATGCAGCTGGGCTCGGCCTTTGCCTGGACGGGCAATGCCATCGCCGCGCTCTATCAGGGGGCTGCATGGGAGAAGCTAAAACCTCTAGTAATTAACGGTAAAACACTGACATCATTGCCTATTAGTGATGTGCTGGGAAGTGAGAGTGGAGCTTTAATTAAGTCATTCTCTATGCGGATGTTAGCTTTTGCTGGATTGGGAATGGTGGCTGCAGGGGCAGAGATGTGGGATACCTTCCAGGCTAGTCGAGATCCCCTGATAAGTGATACGGAAAAGACACTCTTGCAGATGAAAGCGGTCGTATTGTTAGGCCAGGGGGGGATCTTTTTTACCCAGCTGGTGTTCTTAGGTATCAATGGGTTGGGTGGCTTGTCCATAGCAGCGATTTTTGCACCCTGGATGACGGTTGGGTTATTTGTATTGGGCGCGGCCTATCTGGTACTGACAGTGCTGCTGAATATCTTTAAACGCTCGGATCTGGAGAAATGGTTGCTGCAATCCACCTGGGGAAAGCAGCCTGCCAATTGGTCTGCCGAAGATGAACTGGCTCGCTTTGAAATGCTGGTCAATAAGCCTGGGGCCAGCTTGACTGTGGTTCGCTCCAGGCCTCAGGGCTGGATGGATTCTGGTCGCCCCCAGTGGCAGTTGCAACTCTCGCTCCCCGCCCATTTGCGAGGACAAACAATAGGGTTAAATGTCACTTCTCAACCACTTGCCAGAGCTGGCCAGATGGTGCCGGTACGCTCCAAAGAGGAGCTGGCACGCTATCAGGCAGCCATGCAGCCCAAGACGCTGGAGACACAACGCGGACGTTGGGATGGTCTGGTCTATACCTTGCCTTTGGGGGTCGATACCAATAGTGCCATCAAGTTGGAACTGGGATATATGGGTGGCATGGTACAGCGGCAATTTGTCTTCAAGGGCAACGGCAACAGTGGTGGACTTATCACTTTGAATTCCAGCAGCGGTGAATTAAGTTCTATGCCCGCCCTAGTCGTTGGTAAGCAAGGGAATAAATAATGAACAACACGAATGAAGTAGCTGAGGCAAACGAGCAAGAGACCCCTTTTCATCTGCTGCCGCAGGAAGAGCAACAACTCATAATCGATACCAATCAGAAAAGGGTGCGTGAGGCACAAACTCTTCATGAATGGGATATCCGGGTATCTACCGCATTTGCATGGCTAATAATATTAATAGTCGTTGGCTCAATGATGCTATTTGGAGGTGCTGCGGTATGGTTTGCTGGAGATAATGATTTGGCTTTTGTTTATATGATGGTCGGTATGTCGATAGTGATGACGCTCTATTTACGTTACTTGGTGATGGCGGATAAACACTACCATTACCGGCTGACGACAGAAGGCTTAATCGTCACTTATCATGATGCCATTCCTGAAGTGGCCTACACCATAGTGCGTGGCTTGGCTTGGCTTGGGGTGGTGGTTTGCGTGATGGCTATGGCTGTATTGGGACCGTTAGCACTGGTTGGTGCAGGTGGTATGGCACTTTTTGCTGTTTTTTTTACTAACTTCGAAAAGAAAGTATCAGTTGAATACACGGTTTTTAATAAAGATAAAAAATATGTTGTGAAAGTTGTGAAAAATAGAAGCCTTATTCGCTTTGATATCATTCCATTCAGTTGGTTTGAGTTCTCTTATTTATATTGCAATGAAGGTGAACTATATAGGATTTTATCAAGTTTAATGAAAGAACTTGGGTGTGATGAATATAGAGAGTTTAAAAGTGAATTATCTCTTCGCAGAGCTCCCGTTGGTGTATTGGATGTTGGCACGCCAAGAAGGCTGGATGAGATCAATAAGTAAATCCTTCGAGTAATACTTTTGTCAGATGTGACAGTTATAGAGAAATTATTGGTGTCAAAAAAGTGGTAATTTCAATCAACTCTGGTGCAATCAGTCTATCGTAGATGATCTGGTTCCTTTTGAAATGCTGGTCAATAAGCCAGGGGGCAGTTTGACTGTGGTACGCACCGCACCTTAGGGCTGGATGGACACAGGTCGTTCCTAGTGACAGTTGCAACTCTCACTCCCTGCGCACTTGCGAGGGCAGACCATAGGCCTGAAGGTCATCGGCCAGCCAATTGCGAGAGCTGGTCAGATGGTAGCGGTGCGCACCAAGGAGGAGCTGGCGCGCTATCAAGCTGCGATGCAACCCAAGATGATAGCGACGCTACGAGGGCGCTGAGATGACATGGTCTATTCCCTGCCGCTGGGAGTGGATACCAATTCGGCTATCAAACTGGAACTGGGCTATCTCGGGGGCATGATTCAGCGGGAGTTTATTTTCAAGGGCAGCAGTAGCAGTAGCGGCCTTGTCACATTGAATAGCAGTAGCGGTGATCTGGGTACCATGCCCGCGTTGGTGGTCGGCAAGCAAGGGAATAAATAATGGATAAGGTAAACGAGGTAGTTGAAGCGTGCGAGCAGGAGACCCCTTTTCATCTGTTACCGCAGGAAGAACAACAGCGCATTCTCGATGCTAATCAGAAGAAAGTGCGTGAAGCCCCTACGCTACATGAGTGGAATATTAGGGTAGAAACACCTTTTGTTTGGCTAGTCATTTCAATCCCCGTTGGTATTATGATGTCTATTGGTATATGGCTAGTGTATAGTGATGATGATGCTGGTTGGGCTCCTATTATCATGGGGGCAATAGTTGCGGCATTTACTCGTTACTTATGGTTGGCAGATAAAAACTATCATTACCGCCTCACAACGGAAGGTGTTATCGTCACCTATCAGGATGCTATTCCAGAGGCAGCCTATACCATAGTGCATGGTCTTGCTTGGTTGGCAATGGCAATATGTGTGATGGCCGTTTCCGTGTTGGGGCCATTAGCCTTGGTTGGTGCTGGCGGGATGGCTCTTTCTGCAATATTTTTCACTGATTTTAAACGTGAAGTGTCAGAGCATGAGACCATGTTTAAAAAAGATTGGGACTATACGTTAATCATCTCCAATAGAAAGAAAGCATTAAGGTTTGAATCAACGCCATTTAAAATTTCACATAGCGATAATTTATATTGTAAATCTGAAGATTTTGAAAAGATTGTTGAACTGATAAAAGGGCAGATTCGATGTGCCGAAATAAAGCATATTAAAGGTCATCCAATGACCTGACTTTTATATTCTACCTGTCAGGTGAGGACCATCTCCATACCGTCTGAGCCTCCAAAGCAGAGCCCCCTTGCCACTGGCAAGGGGGCTCTGTCGCTTTCATCGGAGTGCCCGATGCGGTTATGGCGATACCGAAGGGGGGAGGATCATGGGACCGGCCACCGCGTGAGCAGCCTCGTCACTTCGCAGTACCCGTACTATCTCGAGGGCGAACTCGATGGCGGTACCCGGGCCCTGGCTGGTGATCAGGCGATGGGCTTCATCGGTCACTACCCGCGCCGTGCTCAATTGTGTCGCGGGCAGACGGGCCTGAAAGCCCGGATGGCAGGTGGTGCTCGCATCCCCCAGCAAGCCGTGATGGTGCAGTACCACGGCGGGTGCGGCGCAGATGGCGGCGCGCCAGCGGCCGAGGCCTGCCTGCTCCCGTAGCAGGTCGATGGCGAGGGGGGTGTCGCGGATCACTTCGCTGCCGGGCAGACCGCCCGGCACGACCATGGCATCGAAGTCACGGGTGGTCAGCTCGTCGAGATGGCAATCCGCCACCAGTTGCACCCCGCGAGAGGCGCGGATCTGGCGCGCTCCGGTGGGGCAACAGGAGGCCAGCACCACATCGATGCCACCCCGAACCAGGGTATCGACGATGGCAACCGTCTCTATCTCTTCCGACCCGGGGGCCACCAGTACCAGTACGCTCATCTTGCACTCCTTGCTTGCCAGCTGCTCTGCTCAGCGCTTCTCTTTGACGGCCTGATAGAGACCCTGATTGACCGGCACCGCGATACCGTGAAGGGCGGCCTTGTTCAGCAGGAAGCCGGTGATGGCTTCGATCTCGGTCTCGCGGCCCTGTTCCATGTCCTGATACATGGAAGAGTAATTGTCGGCGGTGAGCTCCACCACCATCATGACGCGGCGTAGCAGCTCTTCGCTGCCGGTAGGCTGACCTTCGGCCCGCATGACGTCAGCCACTTCCACGCAGATTTGCTGCAGGGCATCGGCAAAACGCGGACCAGCCAATTCGCCGTTCTTGAGCTTGTAGAGCGCGGTGAGGGGATTGATGGCGCAGTTGACGGCGAGTTTCTGCCACTGGCGTGTCAGGATCTGCTCATCCCAGCCGGCCTGACCCAGGGCGCTGGCCAGCTCGTCGGCGAGGTGGGCATGGGCACGGGCCGCTTCGTTGACAGGGCCCAGCCAGGTCTCCCCCTTGCCGGTGTGGCGGAACACGAAGTGGCCGCTCTGCATGGCGCCATGGCTGGTGACGCCGGCGATCACCGGGTTGTCGGGGAAGAGTGCGACCACCTGATCGGCGATCCCCATGCCGTTGTGCAGCAGCACGATGGGCACCCCTGCCGCCAGTTGCCCGACCAGAGGAGTGAGGGCCGATATCACCTGCCCCGCTTTGGTCATCACCAGCAGGCGTTTGATGCAGCCCGGCTTGTCGATGAAGGCGCGTTCGATGGCCAGGAGCTGGGTATGCCCCTCAAGGGAGGTAAAGTCGACGCCGGGGTGCAAGGTGGCACGATGGCGCTCGCGCAGCAGGAGGCGGGTTGCTTGGCCGCTTTGGGTCAACAGGGAGGCGAAGACGCCGCCCAGGGCGCCGCAGCCCAGCAAGGTCCACTCGGGAGAGACAGGGTGACGGCGTGTTTTCAGGTTGTTGTCGCGTAATCCGCTTGGCATGAAGAGGCTCGATCATGGGAAGGGCTGCCATCCTGTCAACCGCCAACCCGGGATAAGGGAAGATGTCGCTTGGTGAATACCTGGAACCGGTGCATGAGCTGGTTGCCGGGTCGTGCTCAAGGTTCATGCGCAGCCAGGGAGCCTCATGTATGCATGACCACACGGGTTCCTGGGCTGCACTTCACCGAGTGTCGGACCTCTCGCGACCGCTCCTGGACGGGTTCTAACGGGTCTCACCATTCCTGTGCGCAGGGGATTCTAGCAGAGCAATCCCATCGAAATCAGCAAATTTGCCCGTTTTCTGGTAGATTTGCCCACCTGTCAGCACAACCTGAAGTACAGCATGAGGAGCCCGGCTATGCCGTCATTCGATATTGTCTCTGAAGTCAAAATGAACGAGGTGTTGAACGCCGTTGATAACGCCAACCGTGAACTGGCGACCCGTTTCGATTTTCGTGGTGTGGAAGCCAGCTTCGAATTGAACAAGGAAGAAGTAAAGCTGGAAGCCGACGCCGATTTCCAGCTCAAGCAGATGGTCGAGATCCTGCGCGGCGCCCTGCTCAAGCGCCAGATCGAGAACAGTTCCATGGACGTGGGTGACAGCGTCCACTCCGGCAAGCGTTTCCACCTGACCGTGAAGTTCAAGCAGGGGATCGACAAGGAAGTGGCCAAGAAGCTGGTGAAGCTCATCAAGGATTCCAAGATCAAGGTGCAGGCCGCCATCCAGGGCGACGAGGTGCGGGTCACCGGCAAGAAGCGCGACGATCTGCAAGAGACCATGGCGCTGGTGCGTGGCGCCGAACTGGGCCAGCCGATGCAGTTCCAGAACTTCCGCGATTGATGGCGAACGGGGAGGGCGCGGCTCTCCCCCTACTGCCAGCATGAGGGCATAAAAAAACCGGAGCAGCTGCTCCGGTTTTTTGTATCCGTGTGACGAGTTCGATTAGAACTTGTAGGTCACGGAGAAGTAGTGGCCAAAACCAGTGGTCTTCAGACCGTAGGAACCGTTCTGGATGCCGTAGATGTCGTTGAAGTACTTCAGACCGTAACCGACGGCGTAGCGGTCGGAGTGCCAGTACAGACCGTTGAACATGGCGGTACCGTCGGTGGAAGTGTCCTTGGCATCAAACAGGTGATCCAGGTAACCCTGATAGGCTACGAAGCTGCCGTTGGAGAAGGTGTAGAAAGGCTTGAACCAGTTCATGGAGAACTGATAGCCGTTCCAGCCCTGCTCGCCACCGCCTTCATTGACGTGACGGGCATACAGGTTCATGCCCATTTTGCCGAACCAGGGCACCATGACGTCTGCACCCAGACCGGTCATGGCTTCAAACAGACCATCCGGACCACCTACGTTGATCAGGTTGGCGATGTAGACTTCCTGCACCGGGCCGAAGGAGAGATCTTTGCCGGTCATGGCATCGATGGAGATGCGCGGTGCAAATTTGATGAACAGGTTGTCCTGGTTGTGCTTGT
Organism: Aeromonas sp. R10-1; assembly: GCF_040908465.1. Classification (NCBI taxonomy): domain Bacteria; kingdom Pseudomonadati; phylum Pseudomonadota; class Gammaproteobacteria; order Aeromonadales; family Aeromonadaceae; genus Aeromonas; species Aeromonas sp. R10-1. The sequence continues at coordinate 288,183 of NZ_JBFODT010000036.1, read as the reverse complement.
CGTCGTGACGGTTCTGGAAGATGTCGAATACGTCGACGTAACCGTACAGATCGAAGATACCGGAACGGCCACCAAACTCCATTTCGAAGTAGGTATCGTTGTAACCACCTTCGGACTCAGCGTAGGGCAGCTGATCGATGGTGTGCATCACGTTGAACTGGAACCACTTGTAGTCGTTCTTGTGGATGTCGCCGCTGTAGTCGGCAGCGAAGGCCGGAGTGGCGGAGGCAGCCAGCAGACCGGCAGCGATCAGAGTCTTGGTAAATTTGGCCATTTTATTGGTCTCTTGTGCGTTAGTTGAGGTTTTCCGTAGCCTGCCCACAAGGAGCGGAAGGGATTCTAGCCAAATAAATTCAACGGATAAACAAGCACCAGGGAACTTTGTCAGGATTTGTGAATCTAATCACCCCCTAAAATGCGCAAACGCTTGCTATTTGTGCGTTTGTGGTGACAAGGTGCTGCCTCGTTTGGCAACCATGATGATCAGGATCATCACCGGAATACCGAGCAGACTGGTGCCGATGAAGAAGTGGCTGTAGCCGATCTGCTCCACCACCCGACCGGAAAACCCCGCCAGCAACTTGGGCAGCAACAGCATGATGGAGCTGAACAGGGCGTACTGGGTGGCGGAGAAGGCGACGTTGGTGAGACTCGAGAGATAGGTCACAAATGCAGCCGTCGCTATGCCGGCGCTGAGGTTGTCCAGCGAGATGATCAGAGTCAGCAGCTCCAGGTTGTGGCCCACTTCGTTGAGGAGAGCGAACAGCAGGTTGGTGCTGGCGGTCAGCACGGCGCCGAGGAACAGGATGCGCAGGGTGCCAAAGCGCATCACCAGCACGCCCCCGAGCGCGGCCCCCACCAGCGTCATGATGACGCCATAGACCTTGGTGATGGTGGCCACTTCCGTCTTGCTGAACTGCAGATCCACATAGAAGCTGTTGGACATCACCCCCATCACCACGTCCGAGATGCGATAGCAGGCGATAAGCCCCAGGATCAGCAGGGCCGAGGAGCCGTAGCGGCGGAAGAAGTCGGCGAAGGGACACCAGATCGCCTCGTAGGTCCAGGCCCCCAGCCCGGCCAGCGTGGGGGACCAACCCCGTGCCAGCAGGGTGGCCTTGCGCGCCATCTGCTGCTCGTCCTGACTCTTGAGATCGATCTGCGGCTCGTGACTCATCAGGGTGGTGAGGATGCCAAGAGACATCAGCCCTCCCATCAGCAGATAGGTGAGCTGCCAACCGCGATAGTCATAGCCACTGTTGCTGCCTAGCCAGGCCGCCAGCGCCAGTGCCCCCGCTCCCGCCATGATCATGGCGAGTCGATACCCCGTCATATAGGAAGCGGCCATGGCCGCCTGCAGCCGCTCGGGAGCAGATTCGATGCGATAGGCGTCGATGACGATGTCCTGGGTGGCAGAGGAGAAGGCCACCAGCAGAGCGAAGAGGGCCAGCTGGGCGAGCTGGGTCTTGGGATCGCAATAGGCCATCCCCACCAGGGAGAGGGCGATCAGCACCTGGGAGAACAGCATCCAGCTGCGTCGTCGCCCAAGCAGCCGTGACAGCAGGGGCAGGGGCAGCCGATCCACCAGGGGCGACCACAGCCACTTGAAACCGTAGGCCAGTGCAACCCAGCTCATGTAACCGATGTCGGTCAGGCTGACATCCGCCTCGCGCAGCCAGAACGAGAGGGTGCCAAAGACCAGCAGCAAGGGCAGGCCGGAGGAGAATCCCATGGCGAACAGGATGAGTACCCGCGCTTCCAGATAGACGGCGAGGGCATCTCGCCAGCGGGTGGCGCGGCCCGGTGTGTGGCTGGGCGGGCGGAGATTGTTCAACAGCCTGACTCCTCTGGGAAAAGGGGGTCATTTTGTCAGGTTCGGCAGGCGTAGCCAAGGCAAGCCGAGTGGCGGGCGGCAGGTTTCAGGGGCGCGAGCCGATGCAGTGGTGCGGGCAGGGGCCCTCGTCGGCGAGAAAATTGGCGCAGGCCATGAGTTGCAGGCGCAGCGCGTCATCACAGAGGAGGCGCTGCTCATCCCACAGGTGCAGGCTGTGAAGCAGATGCCAGAACACTCCTTCCTGTGCGTTGGCGGGGGTTTTGTCCATGGGGATCACGCAGAGCGCCTGCCAGTGGGAGAGGAGCTGCCAACTCAAGTCCTCCAGCTGCTGATAGGGAATCTTGCGTGCCAGAAAATGGCGAACCGCCTGGGCCAGCGGGCCGGCGTGTTGGGTTATGTAATCATGACAGGTCACCGGCTCCTCCTTCTGGTTCTGCTCCCCGATGCGTGGCACACATCGGGGAGCAGAGTATAGAAAAAGAGATTGGTGACCCGTTCAGGGACGCGGTGGAATGTGATCCGGGCCGCGTTATTTGTCCGCGAGCAGCACCACTTTCTTCAGGATGATGGGGCTGGTGGGGACGTCGTTGGCACGCAGGATGGAGCTGTAGCCGGTCTGGACCTGGGCCAGTTTGTCCAGCACCTCCATCCCCTTCACGACCTGGCCGAACACGGTGTAACCGGCGCCGGCATTGGCGTTGAGGTTGTCGTTGTCCACCAGATTGAAATAGAACTGGCGAGTGGCGCTGTCGACCGCCTGGGTGCGGGCCATGGCGATGGTGCCGCGCTTGTTGGGCAGGCCGCCTCTGGACTCGTTGACCACGGGATCGAAGGTCGGCAGGGGCTGGAACTGCTGGTTGTAGCCCCCACCCTGCACCACGAAGTTCTGGATCACCCGGTGGAACAGGCTGCCGTCATAGCTGCCGTCAGCCACGTAGCGCAGGAAGTTCTTCACGGTCTGGGGCGCCTGTTTGGGGGCCAGCTCCACGACGATGGTGCCATGGTTGGTCTCCATCTGGACTTTTTGACCGGCAAAAGCCAGGGGGGCTATCAGGGTGACCAGTAACCAGAGTTTCTTCATTTATATGTCCTCGCTCAGCTCGGCTGGCCCTTGAGATAACCGCGCAGCGCCTCGTCGGCCATGATCTGCTGCAGCACGCTGCTCAGTTGCTGGTTCAGAGTGGATTCCAGATCGGCCATGCTCGGCTCGCCCGGGCCCTCCTTGCTGGAGGACATGTTGAACTGCTTGGTCAGCTTGCTGCCCTGGAAGTCGGCAATCACCTGCAGGCTGACGCGGGACTTGGTGACATAGGTGAAGGTCTTCTCTTCCACGGTGACGGCGGCAGTGGAGATGGCCAGCGTCAGGTTGGTGGTGCCGCTGTTGCCCACTTCCAGGCCCTGGCTGCGCAGCCCTTCCGCCAGTTTTTCAGCCAGCAGGCTGTTGAGAGGCTGACTGCTGTTTACCAGCACAGGGGCCTTCTCTTTTTTCTTGATGGAGAAGACATAGGCGGCTTCACGCTTGTCCACCCCTTCCATGGTGATGCGGTTGCCGGAGTAGTACTGCTGGTTGGAGGGGATGACTTGCGGGTTGAGCAGGGCGCTCTCGGGCCAGTGAGTAGCACAACCGCCCAATACCAGAGCGGCCAGCAGCAAGAGTGACTTTTTCATCATGGGTTTCCTTTAGCTTTATCTTTAGCGTTTGATGGCTTTCAAAATAACGAATTTGCTGTTCGACGCAACGACTTGTGCGTTGCCAAACAGGCGCTTGAGTTTGTTGCGATAGTCCAGATGACGGTTGCCTACTATCCAGAGTTCGCCCCCCTGAGGCAACACCCGGTGGGCGTCGCTGAACATCTGCCAGGCGATGTGATCGGTGATCGCCTGCAGCTGATGGAAGGGGGGATTGCAGAGGATCCTGTCCGCTGCCCCGACGGAAACGTCATCGAGACAGTTGTTGACCATGAAGTGGGCACGGGGCAGGGCATCGGGCAGGTTGTGCTCGACGTTGAGCCGTGCGGACGCTACCGCCATCCGGGATTCGTCGATGAAGGTCACCTCCACCTCGCTGTCTCGTGCCAGCAGGGAGAGCCCGAGCACGCCGTTGCCACATCCCAGATCGATCACCCTGCGGGCACTGTGGATGGGCAGGTTGTCCAGCATGAAGCGGGCGCCGATATCCAGGCTGGTGCGCGAGAACACGTTGGCATGGTTGTGGATGAGCATGTCGGTGTCTTCCAGCGGCCAGACGGTCGGGAAGGGACTGGTCAGGGACGGGCGCTCGGCGGCCGGGGTGCAATGAATGAGGCGTGCCTTCTTCCAGGCGAGTGAGGTGCGGGTCTCCCCCAGATACTTCTCGAACAGCTTGAGGGTGGAGGTGTGGATGTCCTTGGCCTTGCCGGCAGCAATGATGCGGGTCGCGGGGGTGACGACCCCGCGCAGGGCAAGCAGTTGCTGCTCCAGCAGCGCCTGATACTTGGAGACCTTGATCACCACCAGGGCGGGGGCATCGGGCAGGGGGGCCAGCGCATCCTGCAGGGTGATGGCGTGGGGAGCCAGCCCGTTTTCCGCCAGGTTGGCCAGGGTGGCCCGCTCGCTGATGTGGGAGTCGGTCACGCAGACGGGGGCGTGGGCATGCAGATAGCCTGCCAGGGCGCCGAAGCCGTCGTTCATGATGATGACGGGGCCGTCAGGTGCCTGCTGCGATTCGGCAAGGTGGCTTATCAGGTACTCGTCCGCCGCATCCCAGGCCTGCAGGGGGTCCTGGCTCTGCCGTGGGTAACGATACAGGGTCAGGCGGCAGTGGGCCGTGTCGAGCAGGGTTTGCATAGGCAAGAGTCCAACGTGTGATTGATGAATGGCGACCGTCTGCCCCGTGTTGCCCGGCAGCGGTGAAAGTGGCGCTATTCTAGCGGCGGCGGAGAAATTCACCAGTCCGGTGCGGCGAGAGCGAGCGGATCCTTCGTACCTGATGCATCGGGCGCACAACCCTGGCTACAATGGCCGGATATTCAACGAGGAGTCCTTACCGTGAGCATGCAACAACAGATAGAGGCCAAGCTGGCCGCCGCGCTCTCCCCGAGCCACCTGGAAGTGATCAATGAAAGCTACATGCACAGGGTGGCACCGGGCTCCGAAAGCCACTTCAAGGTAGTCGTGGTGAGCCAGGCGTTTGAGGGACAGCGTTTGCTGGGTCGCCATCGTCAGGTGAACGGGGTGCTGGCCGACGAGCTGGCGGGAGCCATTCATGCATTGGCGCTGCATACCTATACCGAATCCGAGTGGCAGGCCCGGGAGCAGGCGCCAAAGACGCCGGGTTGCGTCAGCAAATCCCCCTTTGCGTGAGCCGTTGTACCTTCTGATGGCGCCTTCCTCGGGCCATTAACAGCGCTATCACGAATGGTGTGCCGCCAGGGATGAGGGGTGTAGCATTATTTTTTCTAATCCTTTTCCTTGCGCCTGAAAAATACCTCTATATGGTTAGTTTTGCGAAAAGTCCTTTAAAACCACGGTTTGCAAGGACGTGCGCGAAATATTCAGTGAAGGTTAATTTTGTGATAGGGCGGGGATTTTCCCCATTTGGCGTGGCGGCTAACTCGCCTAAGGTGGTAAACTCAGGCGCTTTTGAATGATCCTGTATGTTGCTGATTTGTTTATTTCTTCGACAGCTTTCCGCGATGTTGACGGGCTCATTCAACAACTCGTCGTGATGTATTTCTCGGCGCTAACCAACCTGTCTTCCCTTAACGGTAGTGCAAGTGAGTATGATTACAATTAAAAGAGGACTGGACATCCCCGTGCTGGGTGCTCCGGAGCAAGTAATCTACGATGGCCCGGCCATCACCCGTGTTGCTACACTCGGCGAAGAGTTCGTGGGGATGCGTCCTACTATGTTTGTCAAAGTAGGTGATCGCGTCATTAAAGGTCAGGAGCTCTTCGAAGATAAGAAGAATCCCGGCGTTAAATTCACGGCCCCTGCCACCGGTGTGGTTTCTGAGATCAACCGTGGTGCCAAGCGTGTTCTCCAGTCCGTCGTCATCGACATTGATGGGTCCGACGAGCAGGTGACCTTTGCGCATTTTGCCTCCGCCGAGCTGGCACAGCTCGAGCGCAGCAAGGTGCAGGAGATCCTGGTCGCATCAGGCCAATGGACCGCGCTGCGTACCCGCCCGTTCAGCAAGGTGCCGGCCGTGGGCTCCACCCCGCGCGCCATCTTCGTCACCGCCATGGACACCAATCCGCTGGCCGCCAGTGCGGAGCTGATCATCAAGGAACAGGCCCAGGCCTTCCTCGACGGTCTGGCCGTGCTGACCCGCCTGACCGATGGTACCGTCCACGTCTGCAAGGGCGAAGCCAGCCTGCCGCACTCCTCCCTGGCCCAGGTCAAGGAAGCCGTGTTCGTCGGTCCGCATCCCGCCGGTCTGCCGGGCACCCACATCCACTTCCTGGATCCGGTCGGTGCCAACAAGGTGCAGTGGCACATCAACTATCAGGACGTGATCGCTTACGGCAAGCTGTTCACCACCGGCCAGATCTTTACCGACAAGGTGATCTCCCTGGCTGGCCCGAACGTCATCAAGCCGCGTCTGCTGCGTACCCGTCTGGGTGCCAGCCTCAGCCAGCTGACCAACAACGAGCTGCGTGCGGACGAAAACCGCATCATCTCCGGTTCCCTGCTGAGCGGTGCCAAGGCCGAAGGGGTCCATGACTACCTGGGTCGCTTCCACAACCAGGTGAGCGTGCTGGGCGAAGGCCGTGAGAAAGAGTTCATGGGCTGGGTCAAACCCAGTGCCAACAAGTTCTCCATCACCCGTACCACCCTCTCTCACCTGATGAAGGGCAAACTCATCAACTTCACTACCACCACCAACGGTAGTGATCGCTCCATGGTGCCTATCGGCAACTATGAGCGTGTGATGCCGCTCGACATCCTGCCGACCCTGCTGCTGCGGGATCTGATCTCCGGTGATACCGACAGCGCGCAGGCGCTCGGCTGCCTGGAGCTGGATGAGGAAGATTTGGCGCTCTGTACCTTCGTCTGCCCCGGCAAGACAGAGTACGGCCCCGTCTTGCGTGAGTGCCTGACCAAGATCGAACTGGAAGGTTAAGCGATGAGTTTCAAGCAACTTCTTGAAAATATGGAACATCACTTCGAGCCGGGTGGCAAGTACGCAAAGTACTATGCCTTGTTCGAAGCGGCGTACACCCTGTTTTATACCCCGGGTTCCGTGACCCGCAATGCCGCCCATGTCCGTGATGCGATCGATCTGAAGCGCATGATGATCATGGTGTGGCTGGCTGTGTTCCCGGCCATGTTCTGGGGCATGTACAACGTCGGCAACCAGTCTATCGCCGCTATCGCCCACATGGGCAGCGCGGCCGGTGCCGATTCCTGGCAATACGCCCTGGCCACCCTGTTCGGTGCCTCGCTGGATCCGGCCGTCGCCGGCATCGGCAGCAAGATGCTGATCGGTGCGGCGCACTTCTTCCCGATCTACATCACCGTCTTCATCGTCGGTGGTTTCTGGGAAGTGTTGTTCGCCATGGTGCGCAAGCACGAGATCAACGAAGGCTTCTTCGTGACCTCCATCCTGTTCGCCCTGATCGTGCCGCCCGAGCTGCCCCTGTGGCAAGCTGCCCTGGGTATCACCTTCGGTGTGGTGCTGGCCAAGGAAGTGTTCGGTGGTACCGGCAAAAACTTCCTGAACCCGGCGTTGGCGGGTCGTGCCTTCCTGTTCTTCGCCTACCCGGGTCAAATCTCCGGTGATGCGGTCTGGGTTGCCGTTGACGGCTTCTCCGGCGCAACCGCACTGAGCCAGTGGGCCCAGGGCGGCCAGATGGCGCTGATCAACGGTGCCACCGGTGAAGCCATCAGCTGGATGGATGCCTTCCTTGGCAACCTGCCCGGTTCCATCGGTGAAGTTTCCACCCTGATGATCCTCATCGGTGCAGCCATGATCGTCTACATGCGCATCGCCTCCTGGCGCATCATCGCCGGCGTCATGGTCGGCATGGTCGCGACCTCCCTGCTGTTCAACGTCATCGGTTCCGATACCAACCCCATGTTCAGCATGCCGTGGCACTGGCACCTGGTGCTGGGTGGCTTCGCGTTCGGCATGGCCTTCATGGCGACCGACCCCGTTTCCGCTGCCTTCACCAACAAGGGCAAGTGGTGGTATGGCGCCCTGATCGGCGTGATGGTGGTGCTGATCCGGGTAGTGAACCCTGCATTCCCGGAAGGCATGATGCTGGCCATTCTGTTCGCCAACCTGTTTGCCCCCTTGTTTGACCATTTCGTGGCACAGGCGAACATCAAGCGGAGGATCGCACGTGGCGTTTAATAAAGACTCTACTACCGGCACTCTCGCCGTAGTGACCGGTCTGTGTCTGGTCTGCTCCATCGTGGTCTCCGTGGCCGCCGTGGGTCTGCGTCCGGCCCAGCTGGAAAACAAGGCGCTGGACAAGCAAAGCAACATCCTGTCCGTCGCCGGCGTCGACATCAGCGCCGTGGCCAAGCGTGACCTGGCCCAGCTCTATGGCGACAAGATTGAAGCGCGTCTGGTGGATCTGACCACTGGTGAGTTCGTTGACGGCGATGCCGACAACTTCGACACCAAGGTTGCCGCCAAGGATCCGGCCAAGAGCATCCGTCTGGCCCCGGCCGACGACAAGGCCGGCCTGCGTCAGATCTCCAAGCTGGTTCCCGTGTTCTTCGCCAAAGATGCCGAGGGCAAGGTCGACAACATCATCCTGCCGATCTACGGCCAGGGTCTGTGGTCCACTATGTATGCCTTCGTAGCGGTCGCGGCCGACGGTCAGACCATCAAGGGCATCACCTACTATGACCACGGTGAAACCCCGGGTCTGGGTGGCGAGATCGAGAACCCGGCCTGGCGCGAGCTGTTCGTCGGCAAGAAGCTGTTCGACCAGAACGGTCAGCCTGCGCTGCGGGTGATCAAGGGCCATGCTCCGGCTGGTTCCGAGCATGAAATCGACGGCCTGTCTGGTGCAACCCTGACCGGTAATGGTGTACAGCACACCTTCGACTTCTGGATGGGCCCCAAGGGCTTCGGTCCCTTCCTGGCCAAGGTACGTGCAGGAGAAATCAACAATGGCTGACAAGAGCGAAATGAAAAAGTTGCTGTTGACGCCTGTGCTCGGCAACAACCCCATCGCACTGCAGGTGCTGGGTGTCTGTTCCGCGCTGGCCGTTACCAGCCAGATGAAGACGGCGTTCGTGATGACGCTGGCCGTTACCGCGGTCACCGCCTTCTCCAACCTGTTCATCTCTCTGATCCGCAACCAGATCCCGAACAGCGTGCGGATCATCGCCCAGATGGCGGTGATTGCCTCGCTGGTTATCGTGGTTGACCAGGTGCTCAAGGCGTATGCCTACGACATCTCCAAGCAACTGTCGGTGTTCGTCGGCCTCATCATCACCAACTGTATCGTGATGGGTCGTGCCGAAGCCTACGCCATGAAGAGTGCCCCGCTGCCCTCCTTCCTGGACGGTATCGGCAACGGTCTGGGTTATGGCGCCGTGCTGCTGACCGTGGCCACCGTGCGCGAGATCCTGGGCTCCGGCACCTGGTTCGGCATCGAGCTGCTGCCGCTGGTGAACAATGGTGGCTGGTATGTGCCCAACGGCCTGCTGCTGTTGCCGCCGAGTGCGTTCTTCATCATTGGTCTGATCATCTGGGGCGTGCGCACCAAGGATCCCAAGCAGGTAGAGGCGAAGGATTAAGGTATGGAACACTATATCAGTCTGTTGATTCGCTCGATCTTCATCGAGAACCTGGCGCTCTCCTTCTTCCTGGGGATGTGTACCTTCCTGGCGGTGTCCAAGAAGGTCAAGACCGCCATGGGGCTGGGGATTGCCGTTATCGTGGTTCAGACCGTTGCCGTCCCGGCCAACAACCTGATCTACAACTACGTGCTCAAAGACGGTGCCTTGGTATCCGGTCTGGATCTGAGTTTCCTGAGCTTCATCACCTTCATCGGGGTGATCGCGGCCCTGGTTCAGATCCTGGAGATGGCCCTGGACAAGTACTTCCCGGCCCTCTACAACGCCCTCGGTATCTTCCTGCCGCTCATCACCGTGAACTGCGCCATCTTCGGTGGCGTCTCCTTCATGGTGCAGCGTGACTACAACTTCGTTGAGTCCGTGGTCTATGGCGTGGGTTCGGGTGCAGGCTGGATGCTGGCCATCGTCGCGATGGCAGGGATCCGCGAGAAGATGAAATATTCCGATGTTCCGGAAGGCCTGCGTGGCCTTGGCATCACCTTCATCACCGCGGGTCTGATGGCGCTGGGCTTCATGTCCTTCTCTGGTATTTCCCTGTAATCGGAAAGGAAATATAGATGGAAATTATTCTGGGTGTGGTCATGTTCACCGTGATCCTGCTGGCCTTGGTGGCAGTTATTCTGTTCGCCAAGTCCAAGCTGGTGACCGCCGGTGACGTGACAATCAGCATCAACGGCGACCCGGCCAAGGCTGTGACCAGCCCGGCGGGTGGCAAGCTGCTTGGCGTGCTCGCCGGCAGTGGTATCTTCGTCTCCTCCGCCTGTGGCGGCGGTGGCTCCTGTGGTCAGTGCAAGGTGCGTGTGAAATCCGGCGGCGGCGACATCCTGCCGACCGAGCTGGATCACATCAGCAAGGGCGAAGCCCGTCATGGCGAGCGTCTGGCCTGCCAGGTTACCGTGCGTTCCGACATGGACATCGAGCTGCCGGAAGAGATCTTCGGCGTGAAGAAGTGGGACTGTACCGTCATCTCCAATGACAACAAGGCCACCTTCATCAAGGAGCTCAAGCTGCAGATCCCCGATGGCGAGAGCGTGCCGTTCCGCGCCGGTGGTTATATCCAGATCGAAGCGCCTGCCCACCACGTGCAGTACAAGAACTTCGATATTCCCGAGGAGTATCGTGGCGACTGGGATCGCTTCAAGATCTTCGAGCTGGAGTCCAAGGTCAACGAGCCGATCATCCGTGCCTACTCCATGGCGAACTATCCGGAAGAGTTCGGCATCATCATGCTGAACGTGCGGATCGCAACCCCGCCGCCCAGCAACTGGACTGCCCCTCCCGGTCAGATGTCTTCCTACATCTTCAGCCTGAAGGCCGGTGACAAGGTGACCATCTCCGGTCCGTTCGGCGAGTTCTTCGCCAAGGACACCGACGCCGAAATGGTGTTCGTCGGTGGTGGTGCGGGTATGGCGCCGATGCGCTCCCACATCTTCGACCAGCTGCGCCGTCTGAAGACCAAGCGCAAGATGAGCTTCTGGTACGGTGCCCGTTCCAAGCGCGAGATGTTCTATGTCGAAGACTTCGACATGCTGCAGGCCGAGAACGACAACTTCCAGTGGCACGTCGCCCTGTCCGATCCGCAACCGGAAGACAACTGGGATGGCTACACCGGCTTCATCCACAACGTGTTGTTCGAGAACTACCTCAAGAACCACGAGGCGCCTGAGGATTGCGAGTTCTACATGTGCGGGCCTCCCGTGATGAACGCCGCCGTCATCAACATGCTGAAAAACCTCGGTGTTGAAGACGAGAACATCCTGCTGGATGACTTCGGTGGTTAATCCATGCACAGCGTTGTAAAGACCTGGCTAGCCTTCGGGCTAGCCTTTTTCTTGACTGGGTGCGGTCAGGAAACGGTCCAATCGAAGCCGGAGATCCACATCACCGGCAGCACCATGGGTACCTACTACTCCATCAAGGTGGCAGATAGCGCTGTTCAGGATGCCGCCAGGCTGCAAGCCGAGGTCGACGTCTTGCTGGAGCGGGTCAACGATCAGATGTCGACCTATCGCCCGGATTCCGAGCTGTCACGCTTCAACCAGCACAAGAGCAATACCCCTGTGGTGGTTTCCCGCGATACCGCACGGGTGGTAACCGAGGCCATTCACATTGGCCGCGAGAGCCGCGGGGCGCTGGACGTCACCGTCGGTCCTCTGGTCAATCTGTGGGGCTTTGGGCCGGATGCCAGACCGACCAAGGTGCCGTCCGACGAGCTGATCGCCCAGACCCGGCAGAAGACGGGCCTTGGCAATCTGCATGTGATAACCTCTGCCGATGCCGATACCCTGCAAAAGGACATCCCGGACCTCTACGTGGATCTCTCTGCCATTGCCAAGGGGTTTGGCGTAGACAAGGTGGCCGAGTACCTGGAGTCCCAGGGGGCGCGCAACTATCTGGTGGAGATAGGCGGCGAGCTGCGCATCAACGGTGTCAACGGCAAGGGGCATCCCTGGCGTGTCGCCATCGAGAAGCCGACCGTCAATGCCGGTTCAGTACAGGAGGTGATCCTGCCCGGTGACAACGGGGTGGCCACCTCGGGCGAGTACCGCAACTATTACGAGCTGGACGGCAAGCGCTTCTCCCACACCATGGATCCGCTGACGGGCAAGCCCATCCAGCACCGCCTGGTGTCGGTGACCGTCATCCACCCCTCCTGCATGACAGCAGACGGGTTGGCGACCGTGTTTATGGTCATGGGGCCGGAGAAGAGCCTGGCCTATGCCAAGGAACGGGGGCTGGCCATCTTCACCATCACCAAGACGGATGACGGGTTCGAAGAGGCTTATTCGGATGCCTTCAAACCATATCTGGTCAAGAAGTAAGGGGTAACTACATGCAGATCTTTCTGATCACCTTCGGGGTGTTTCTGATGGTCGTGGTGGCCATGGCCATCGGCTACATTTTCCAGCGCAAGTCCATCTCCGGCTCCTGTGGCGGCCTGGGTTCCATCGGGATCGAGAAGGAGTGCGACTGCCCCGAGCCTTGCGACAACCGCAAGAAGAAGATGGCCAAGGAAGAGGCCCGTCGCAAGATGCTGGTGGACAACCGCATCATCTAACGGCGGATATCGCTCTGAAGGCAGCTGTGCAACGAAACGAGCCGACCTCTGAGTCGGCTCGTTTTTTTATGTGGCATGGGGTCAGTAGTCATATTGGCTGCATGCCTTTGCCTTGAACTCTTTCTTTCGCTTTGCCAGCTCCTCCCTGGTGCCCAGTTCATCCCCCTGCCTGATGGCGGTTTCCAGTATCTCGATGCGCTTGTACAGCCAGCTGCATTCGGCTGTTGGGTGATCCTTGGCCATGGTCGCTAGCGGCAACAGCAGCAGGCAGAGCCCCGCCCGGATGATGCTCATGCTTCTCCTCCTTGAGTCTCGTGTGGATGTGGCCTTGAGAGTCTATGCCGCCGCGCCCGCGTGCAGACTGGTAGAAATGACAGGGGTGGGGTAGCATGATTCAATTGACTGGTTATCTATACAGTGGTGTCGTCGGCAGGCCGTCCCCCTGGTGGCCACGCGACCGGCACCGACACAGCAACAGACACGGCCATGCGCAAGATCATTCACATTGACATGGACTGCTTCTTCGCCGCGGTGGAGATGCGGGACAACCCGGCCCTCAGGGAGGTGCCGCTCGCCATTGGTGGCGCCGCCGACCGACGCGGGGTCATCTCCACCTGCAACTACGTGGCGCGCCGCTTCGGGGTGCGCTCCGCCATGCCGAGCGCCCTGGCCAGAAAGCTCTGTCCGCCATTGGTGCTGATCCCCGGGCGGATGGCCGTCTACAAAGAAACTTCGCGCCAGTTGCGCGCCATCTTCCTGCGCTACACCGAGCAGGTGGAGCCGCTCTCCCTCGATGAAGCCTATCTCGACGTGACCCTGAGTCCCCGCTGCGGTGGCAGCGCCACCCTGATGGCGGCGGAGATCCGTGCCGCCATCAGCGCCGAGCTTGGGTTGACTGCCTCGGCCGGTGTGGCGCCGAACAAGTTTCTGGCCAAGCTCGCCTCCGAGCAGCGCAAGCCTGACGGCCTGTTCGTCATCCGCCCCCGGGAGGTGGACGAGTTCGTGCGCCAGCTCCCCCTTGGCAAGCTGCCCGGCATCGGCCGCAAGACGGCAGAGCGGCTGGAGTCCCTCGGGCTGTATTCGTGCGAAGATGCCCGCCAGCTCGGCAACGAGGAGCTGATCGCCCGTTTCGGCAAGCTCGGGGAGATGCTGGCCGGCCGCATCTGGGGGCATGACGATCAGCCGGTGCAGGCCCGGCGGGTGCGCAAGAGCATCGGTGTGGAGACGACGCTCGCCAGCGATGTGCTGGACGAGGACGCCTGCTGGCAGGTGCTCAGCCGGCTCATTCCCGAGCTGGAGCAGCGTTTTGCCAAGGCCTGCTCTGCGGAGATGTTGATGGGGCAGGGGATCAAGCTGAAGTTTGCCGATTTTCACCAGACCACCGTCTATCGCAAGGGGAGTTATCAGGCGGCCCGCTTCCACGATCTGCTGCACGAGGGACTGCAACGGGCTCAAGGAAAGCCCATTCGCCTGCTCGGTCTGGTCGTTGGTTTGCCCGGAGAGGGTGAAATCAATCAATTAAGCCTGGATTTCTGCTGATTTAGTTAAGTTTTTGTATCCAAAACCGATACAGTGTTCACATCTGTAGACGTTAGGAAATAGTGGCATGAGTTCTCTTTCTGTTCAGGGACGGATCACCCTGATCGCCGGTTGCTGTCTGCTGGCCAGTGCCGTCGCGCTGGTGGCTTCTTCTCTTTTCAACGCGGCCCGCATGCAGGAGCAGGTGCTAACCTCCACCACCTTGGAGGGGCAGCACGCGGCAGAAAACTGGATGCAGGCCATGGGGGCGACCCAGGCAGCCCGGGTGACCAGCTACCTCGATGAGGCTTACTTCAGGGCTACCCTGCTTGCCGAGGGCATCTTGTTCCAGCGCAAGAACGCGGCCGACAACTTCGTTCACTCCGAGGCGCTGCGCAATGCCGTCAACCAGCAGTTGCAGGATGCGGCGGAGTCGTCAGCGAACCTGCTCGGTGTCTATGCGGTATTCGAACCCAACCAGCTCGACGGGGAGGATGACAACTATCAGGGGTCGACGGCGCTTGGCGCCAACGACAAGGGGCGTTTTTCCAGCTATTGGGCCAGGGTCGACGGCAAGGTCAGCCTGGAGGTGATGGACGAGGCGATGCTGGCCAACGACAAGCCCTCCGGACACGGCGGCCTTGAGAACGACTGGTACAGTTGCAGCATCCGCAGCAAGGCGCTCTGTCTGCTCGAACCCTATGTGGACGAGGTGGGGACCCAGCAGGTGTTGATGACCTCGGTGACCGTGCCGCTGCTGGACCAGGGCTCCCTGCTTGGCATGGTGGGGGTCGACATCTCCCTGGGGACCCTGCAGAGCCTGGTGGAAGAGATGGGCCGGACCCTCTACAAGGGGCAGGGCAAGGTGCTTCTGCTCAGCAGTGAAGGGCGGGTGGCCGGCGTGGAAGGGTTCCCGGTCGCCCTTGGCGATCTGCTGGAGCAGCAAGGGCTGGCGCAGGATCTCAAGGGGTGGCTGACCAAGGGAGATGTGGTGACGCGCTGGAGCCCGGATGGCGCACTGTTGCAGACCTTCGTGCCGGTCAGCATGCGCGGTACGGATCGCAAGTGGGGCATCTATATCGAGCTGCCCCGCGCCGTGGTGCTCGCCTCGGCCCTGCAACTGCAAGGGGAGCTTGAGGATCAGGCCCAGCGCAGCGTGGCCACCCAGCTCACCATAGGTGGCGGGATTTCGGCGCTCGCCCTGCTCTGCATCTGGCTGATGGCCCAGCGTATCGTGGCGCCCATCCGCGCCGTGGTGGCACGCCTCAAGGACATCGCCAGCGGGGAGGGGGATCTCACCCAGCGCATCGATCTGCGCAGGGATGACGAGATAGGCGAGCTGGCCAAGTGGTTCAACAAGTTCCTGGACAAGCTGCAATCCACCATCAGCCAGGTGATCGACACCGTTGCGGGCACTCGGGCCAGTGCGGCCCTGGCGGCGCAAGGGGCAGCCCGTACCAGCGCCGGCATGCAGTCCCAGTATCAGGAGGTGGATCTGGTGGCGACCGCGTTTGAAGAGTTGAGCGCTACCGCCCTGCAGGTCGCCGGCAATGCCAATGCGGCGGTGGCGGCGGCCGATGAGGCCGACACGGCGGCCCAGGAGGGCAAGTCCGTGGTGGCGCAGACCCAGGAGGCCATGTCCAGACTGATGACGGTGATAAGCGATGCCAAACCAGTGGTGGAGCACCTCTCCGCCAACAGCGACAACATCAACGACATCCTGGTGGTGATCCAGGGGATCGCCGAGCAGACCAACCTGCTGGCCCTGAACGCGGCCATCGAGGCGGCCCGAGCCGGTGAGCAGGGGCGCGGTTTTGCGGTGGTCGCCGACGAGGTGCGCAACCTGGCGGGACGAACCCAGAACGCCATCGTCGAGATCCAGAACCTCATCGGCCAGTTGCAGTCGGGGACGGAGGCGGTGGTGAAGGCGATCCTGACCGGCCATCACCAGGCGGATCTGACCCTCACCAAGGTGGAGCTGTCGGTCAGCGTGCTGGAGCAGATCATCCAGGCTGTCGGCACCATCCACCAGATGAACGAGCAGATCGCGAGGGCCGCGCAGGAGCAGAGCGGGGTGGCGGACGAGATCAATCGCAACGTCAGCAACATTCGCGATGTGAGCCATACCATTCGGGCGGAAGCGGCGACCTCCGCCGACAACGGGCGCGAGCTGTCGCAACTGGCGGACAAGCAGCAGCAACTGGTGGGCCAGTTCCGGGTGTAGGGGAGGATAAGAAAAAAGGCGCCATCCAACCGGAGGCGCCAAACACATTCAGATGACAGACTGGGTTAAATCGACCTGATTTAGCCCTTCTTCCCGCAGAGGAAGAAACACAACACCACAATCACTGTCGACTCACTCACAAAAACCACATGTAAACCAACATGGAAGAGAAGGTGTGAGCCATATGACAACGAATTGCGTGGCGAATTATGTTTATTCACTGGTCGACCCGCAACCGACAATTTATAATGCGCCCCATTAGAAAAATTCATCGTCGGCCGATTCCATGTCTCGTCGTTTACCTCCGCTCAATGCACTGAAAGCGTTTGAAGCCGCGGCTCGTCACTTGAGCTTTACCCGCGCAGCAGAAGAGCTGTTCGTGACCCAGGCAGCCATCAGCCACCAGATCAAGGCGCTGGAGGAGTATCTCGGCATCAAGCTGTTTCGCCGCAAGAATCGCTCCCTGCTACTGACCGAGGAGGGGCAGAGCTACTTCCTCGACATCAAGGACATCTTCGCCTCCATCTCCGAGGCGACCGACAAGCTGCTGGCCCGCAGCGCCAAGGGGGCGCTCACCGTCTCCCTGCAGCCGAGCTTCGCCATCCAGTGGCTGGTGCCCCGCCTGGTCAAGTTCAGCGAACGCCACCCGGACATCGATGTGCGGATCAAGGCGGTGGACATGGACGAGGGGTCGCTGACCGACGACGTGGACGTGGCCATCTACTACGGCCGCGGCAACTGGCCGGGTCTTCGTTCGGACAAGCTGCACACCGAGTACCTGATCCCGGTCTGCTCGCCCCTGTTGCTGACCGGCCCCAAGCCCCTGCGCACCCCGGACGATCTGACCCGTCACACCCTGCTGCACGACACCTCCCGGCGCGACTGGAAGGCCTGGTTCCGCCAGCTCGACATCGATGCCCCCAATGTCAATCAGGGGCCCATCTTCAGCCACTCCACCATGGTGATCCAGGCGGCGATCCACGGTCAGGGGGTGGCGCTCGGCCACAGCGTGCTGGCCCAGCCGGAGATCGAGGCGGGTCGTCTCATCTGCCCGTTCGAACAGGTGCTGGTGAGCAAGAACGCTTTCTATCTGGTGTGTCAGGAGCAGCAGTCCGATCAGGGCAAGATAGTGGCTTTTCGCGACTGGATGCTGGAACTGGTGGAGCAGGAAGAGGCCCGCAGGCGTGCCCGCCTTGCCGATGCCTGAGGAGTTGACCTGGTGACTGACCTGACAAGAGAGGGGGCGAATGACGCCCCCGTTCGCATTCTGCTGGCCCACGGCGCGGGGGCGGGCATGGAGCACCGCTTCCTGGCCGAGTTGTCGCGACTGCTGGCGGGGCCGGATATCGAGGTGGTGCGCTTCAACTTCCCCTATATGACCAAACGGGCTCAGGACGGCAAACGCAGGCCGCCGGACAGACAACCCGTGCTGCTGGCTCACTGGCGCGACATGGTGCGTCAGTTTGCCCATCCCCGGCTGTTTCTGGCGGGCAAGTCCATGGGGGGGAGGATGGCGGCCGAGCTGTTTTGCGAGGGGGATGACGAGATGGATGCTGCAGGATTGATCGTTCTCGGGTATCCTTTCCACCCCCCGGCCAAGCCCGACGCATGGCGGGGCGAGGTGCTCAAGCTGATCACGACGCCCACGCTGCTGCTGCAGGGGGAGCGCGATACCTTCGGTTCCCGCGCCGAGCTGGCCGATTTCCCCTTCTCACCCGCCGTATCGGTCCACTGGCTGACCGACGGGGATCATGGTTTCAAACCGAGAAAGGCGAGCGGCATGAGCGAGCAGGAGAACCTGCGACTGGCTGCGGAGCGGATCAAGGATTTTATCGCGGCGGTGGGCCGCTCCTGACCATCTCGAGCGGGTCGAGAGAAGAAGCGTGCAAGGAGAGAAGATGCAGATCCAACGACATTGGCTGGTGCTGGCGGGCTTCTTCGGCCTGACGGCCACCATGCTCGGGGCCTACGGCGCTCACGGGCTGGCGGCGACCGGCATTGCTCCTTCGTTGCTGGCGGCGTTCAACACCGCCGTGCAATACCAGTTTTTCCACGCCCTGGCCCTGCTGGTGCTGGGGCTGTGCGGCGTGCGCGGCAAGGTGATCACCTTCGCGGGCGCCGTCTTTGTGCTGGGGATCCTGGGATTCTCCGGCAGTATTTACGCCATGGTGCTGCTTGGCAGCAAGGGGCTG
The DNA here is from genome assembly GCF_040908465.1 of Aeromonas sp. R10-1. Taxonomy (NCBI): domain Bacteria; kingdom Pseudomonadati; phylum Pseudomonadota; class Gammaproteobacteria; order Aeromonadales; family Aeromonadaceae; genus Aeromonas; species Aeromonas sp. R10-1. Next base: position 269,556 of record NZ_JBFODT010000036.1, on the reverse strand, counting down.
GGGCTCATCACCCCGGCCGGTGGCCTCTGTTTTATGTTGGGATGGGCGGCTCTGATGTGGGCCGGCTGTCGTCTTGGAGGAAAGAATGAATAATCTGCTGCTTTATTGCCGCCCGGGTTTTGAGAAAGAGGCGGCGGCAGAGATCACCGAGCGTGCCGGCAACATGCAGTGCTACGGCTTTGCCCGGGTCAAGGACGACAGCGGCTATGTGATCTTCGAGTTGTATGACGAGGAGCAGGCCGATCTGCTGGCGCGCAAGCTGCCATTCCGCGAGCTCATCTTCATTCGCCAGATGCTGGTGGTGACCCACGAGCTGAAAGATCTGGAAATAAGCGATCGGGTCTCTCCTATCTTGGAGGCGGCGAGCGGTTACGCCATTTGCGGTGATCTGCGGGTGGAGACGGCCGATACCAACGAGGCGAAGGAGCTCTCCGCCTTTTGCCGCAAGTTCACCGTGCCGCTTCGCCAGGCGCTGCGCAGCAACGAGATCCTGACCAAGAAGGAGACCCCGAACCGTCCCGTGTTCCACGCCTTCTTCCTAGCCAATGACCACCTGATGCTGGGGTACTCCTACTCCTTCAACAACTCTGCCTTCCACATGGGGATCCCGCGCCTGCGATTCCCGGCCGATGCCCCGAGCCGCTCCAGCCTCAAGCTGGAAGAGGCGTTCTACGTCTTCGTGCCGAAGGAAGAGTGGGACTTGCGCCTGTGCTCCGGCCTGAAGGCCGTGGATCTTGGCGCCTGCCCGGGTGGCTGGACCTATCAGCTGGTGCGTCGCGGCATGATGGTGACGGCGGTGGACAACGGCATGATGGCCCAATCCCTGATGGACACAGGCCAGGTGAAGCACATCCGTGACGATGGTTTCGTGTGGCGGCCGAGCAAGAAGAATACCTACTGGCTGGTGTGCGACATGGTGGACAAGCCGGCGCGAGTGACCCACATGGTGGCCGACTGGTTCAGGGAGAACGACTGTCAGGAAGCCATGTTCAACCTCAAGCTGCCGATGAAGAAGCGCTACGCCGAGGCGGTGCACAACATCGAGGTGCTGCGCGGACTGCTGGCCGACATCGACGGCGGTTTCATCATTCAGGCCAAACAGCTCTATCACGATCGCGAAGAGATCACGGTGCACGTCTACAACAAGTTCTGGGTCTCCAAGCTGTCCCCCAAGTCCTGAAGCAGCATCGGGAACAGGGCATGAAAAAACCGGACGGTGACGTCCGGTTTTTTTGTGTCTGGGTCATCAGAAGCGGTAGTCCAGACGCATCATGGACTCGTCGTCGGTGATCTTCAGCTCAATTTGCAGGGGAATGGTCTTGTCACTGGGGTTGAACTGCATCTTGACGCCATCCCCGCGAAGCTTGACCGAGGTGTTGATGCCGCCAGCGTTGAACTTGATCCTGGGCTTTTGCTTTTCGAAGGAGAGGCTGACGCTCTTCTCTGCCGTGAGGTTCAGCTTCTGATAGGGGGTGATCTGCCGATTACCGTTGCTGTCGGTGGTGATATCCACCCCCAGAGAGAGCGGCTTGGGCTGTTTGAGCAGATCGTTGGTATCCAGGGTGGATTGCCAGGTCTGCTTGGCTGGCGCCTCGTGCTGGGGAGGCGGCGTCAACCAGGCATTGTCGACTGGCCTGTCTAATGCCGTGGCACTGCTGCTGACAATCAGCAAGATGAAAGTAGCACGCATGGTGGATCTCCTTATCCCTCATATCAACATAGTATTCATCTGGCGAGGGAGGTAGGGAGGCGTTGGCATAAAACAAAGGGAGCTGAAGCTCCCTTTTAAAATCATATGGTTGGATTCTATTTATAGACGGTCGATGATGGCCTGGGTGAATTCGCTGGTGGACGCTGTGCCCCCCAGGTCACGGGTCACCCGATCGCCGGACTCGATGGTCGTCCGCACGGCCTCGCGAATGCGCTCCGCCTTGTCCTGCATACCGAGATACTCCAGCATCTGGATGGAGGCGAGGATCACCGAGGTGGGGTTGGCGATGTTCTTGCCGGCGATGTCCGGCGCAGAGCCATGTACCGCTTCGAAGATGGCGGCCCCTTCACCGATGTTGGCGCCCGGCGCCATGCCCAGCCCCCCCACCAGACCGGCGCAGAGATCCGAGAGAATGTCGCCGAACAGGTTGGTGGTGACCATCACATCGAAGCGCTCCGGGTACATCACCAGGTTCATGCAAGCGGCGTCGACGATCATCTCCTCGTTCTGGATGTCCGGGTAGCGGGCCGCGACCTGACGGGCCACTTCCAGGAACAGGCCGGAGGTGGACTTGAGGATGTTGGCCTTGTGGATGATGGTGACCTTCTTGCGTCCTTCCTGGCGCGCCAGCTCGAAGGCGAAGGTGACGATGCGCTCGGCCCCTTCCCGGGTGATGATGCTCATCGCCTCGGCGCTCTGGTTGTCATCGCTGCGCTTCTGGCCAGCACCGGAGTACATGCCTTCGGTGTTCTCGCGCACCGTGATGATGTCGATGTTGTCGTAACGGCTCTTGGTGCCCTTGAAGGAGAGGACGGGGCGCACGTTGGCGTAGAGATTGAACTTCTTGCGCAGGGAGACGTTGATGGAGGTGAAGCCGCCGCCGACCGGAGTGGTGAGCGGGCCTTTCAGGCTGACCTTGTTCTTCTCGATCAGGTCGAGGGTGGCCTGGGGCAGCAGCTCGCCATGTTTTTCCAGGGCTACCAGACCGGCATCTGCGTATTCGTAGTCGAAGTCACAACCCGCGTGGGTCAGGATCTGGATGGCGGATTCGATGATGCTGGGGCCGATGCCGTCGCCCGGGATGACGGTAATCTTTCTTTTTGACATGAGGCGTATCCACTTCTAGGGAACAGAGGGGGAGGATTCGTCGGCTTTATACCATTTTTGCACCACATCCTCCATGTTTCTTTACATTTTACCCATTTATGTCAACAGGTACGGCCTGTCTTGGGAAATGGTGTGCTGGGGATCACGCCCCGGCATCAGGGACGGGAGGGTAGCGGATCTCCCGCAGGTTGAACCCGAGCGGGATATCGTGCTGCAGCCGGACCAGGCGTTGGGCCAGCAGGGCCTCTTCCCGGTGCTGGCGCAGCTTGAGCAGGGGTCTGGTGGCCTCCTCCCGCTCACAGGCCTCCAGCATGGCAGCCAGGTCCCCGTATTGCTGCAGCAACTGGGTGGCGGTCTTGGGGCCAATGCCGGGCACCCCCTTGATGTTGGAGCCGCTAATACCGGTCAGGGCCCAGAAGTCCACAAGCTGGGTCGGTGTAACGCCGTACTGCTGCTGGACGAAGGCGGCATCCAGCCAGCGTTTGTTGAAGTAATCCCGCACCCGGATCTGCGGGCAGATGAGCTGGCAGAACCCCTTGTCGGTGGAGATGATGGTGGCGCTGGCGCCGTGCTGGGCAATGCCGCTTGCCAGGGTGGCGATGAGATCGTCCGCCTCGTCGGTCTGGGAGAGCAGGGCATCCACACCGCACTCCCAGAAGGCGTCCTGCAGGTCGGCAAGCCCTTCTCTCAGCTCATCCGGCATGGGGGTGCGGCCCTCCTTGTAGAGGGGATAGAGCGTCTTGCGCCAGCTGTGGACCTCACCGTCAAAGACCGCGATGGCGTGGGTCGGCTCGCTGGCCGCCAGGAGCTTCTTGCAGGTGTTGATGAGGTTGGCACGGGTGGCGAGCAGGGCCTGGGCCGGGGTCAGTCCCTGCTGGCTCTGCACCGCGTGCAGTCGGCGGATGAGGTTGAGGGCATCGATGATGAGCAGGTGTGGCATGGGGCACTCCGGTCGTCGGGGAAGCCATTGTAACAATGGTGGCGTCTCCTGCTAACCCCGTAGAAGACCAGTCAATGAAAGAGGGGCCAATGGGCCCCTCCGGTGCATTGTGATGTCCCGACTATTTGACTATCTCGTAGCAGGGAACGTACTGGCTGCCCGGCAGCTTCATGCGCTGCTGCTTGACGAAGCTCTCCAGCAACCTGTCCATCAGGTGCATCAGCTCCTTGTCGCCGTGCAGCTTGAAGGGACCCTTCTTCTCGATGGCCCTGATGCCCCCTTCCTTGACGTTGCCTGCGACGATGCCTGAGAAGGCGCGGCGCAGGTTGGCTGCCAGTAGCTGGGGCGGCTGGTTGCGATGCAGATCCAGGCTGGCCATGCTGGCGTGATCCGGCTCGAACGGCAGCTGGAACTCGGGCTCGATCCGCAGGGACCAGTTGAAGGAGTAGGCATCTCCCACCGACTTGCGGTATTCGCGGATCTTCGGCATCGCCTCCTTCATCACGCGGGCCACCTCGGGCGCATCGCCGATGATGATCCGGTAGAGACTGGTGGCGGCTTCCCCCAGGGTCGCCTTGACGAAGTCGTCGATGGCGCGGAAGTAGTCGGCGCTCTCTTTCGGGCCGGTCAGCACGATGGGGATGGGTTGGCGATCGTTGGCCGGGTGCATCATGATGCCGAGCAGGTAGAGCAGCTCCTCGGCAGTTCCGACCCCGCCCGGGAAGATGATGATGCCGTGACCCAGACGCACGAAGGCTTCCAGCCGCTTCTCGATGTCCGGCAGGATCACCAGCTCGTTGACGATGGGGTTCGGCGGTTCGGCGGCGATGATGGAAGGCTCGGTGAGACCGATGTAACGGCCGTTGCGCACCCGCTGCTTGGCGTGGCCGACGGCGGCCCCCTTCATGGGGCCCTCCATGGCACCCGGACCGCAGCCGGTACAGATGTTGAGCTCGCGCAGACCCAGCTCGCTACCCACTGCCCGGGTGTACTGGTATTCCACCTCGTTGATGGAGTGGCCGCCCCAGCAGACCACCAGGTTGGGGTCGGCGCCGGGCAGGATCGCCTTGGCGTTGCGCAGGATGGCGAACACCACGTTGGAGATATGGGTGGAGCTGGTCAGGTTGACCAGACGATTGGACTCGAGCTGGGTCGACACATAGAGAATGTCCCGCAGCACGGAGAACAGGTGCTCCTGGATGCCGCGGATGATCTCGCCATCGACGAAGGCGTGCTCGGGGGCGTTGAACAGCTCGAGCTTGACCCCGCGCTCGCGCCGGATCACGTGAATATCGAAGGATTTGAAACGTTCCAGTATCTCTTTGGAACTGTCGGTATGGCTGCCGGAGTTGAGGACCGCCAGCGAGCAGTTGCGAAACAGTTGATAGATATCGCTGGAGGCCGTCTGCTTGAGGCGATCCACCTCGAGCTGGGACAGCAGGTCCATGCTGCCCACGGGATTGATGTGTGTAATCATAATTTCCCCTTTCACTCGCTTGTTATCGTTGTGCTTTCCCTGGGGAGAAAACGGGATGCTTTGGCATCCCTCGGGTTCGATAGTAGAGGCAAGGGGGTGGGCAGGGGAATAGGGGGACTGTGCGTTTGCCGCTTTTTTAGCCGCCCCTCAAAGCGGATTCAGGCGAGATTGACCTGATCCCGGCCGGAGTGCTTGGAACTGTAGAGCGCCTTGTCGGCACGCTCGAACGCATCCGTGGTATGGTCGCCGGTCCGAAACAGGGTGGCACCGATGGAGATGGTGATCTCGACCCTGGCATCTCGAAAGCGGAACGGGATGCTCTTGATGGTCTGACGCAGGTTCTCCAGCGGCTTCTGGTACTTGTCCGGATTGATGTTCGGCAGCAAGACCACGAACTCCTCACCGCCAAAGCGGGCGATGAAGTCGGTGTCGCGCAAGGCGTTCTGCAGGGCCTTGGCAACCACCTTCAATGCCTTGTCGCCGGCCATGTGACCGTAGTTGTCATTGATGTGCTTGAAGTGGTCGATGTCGATGATGGCCAGGCACAGGGGGGTGCCATAGCGTAACCAGCGTTTGTATTCGAGCTCGAGCCGCTCGTCCAGGGCCGCCCGGTTGTGTACCTGGGTCAGGCTGTCGAGGAAGAGCTTGTGTTTCTGGATGGTGAGCCGCTTCTTGTACTCGGCGGTCTCGTCCTTCATCAACCTGAGCTTGGCTTCCATGTTGGAGAGGTGGGTGAGCAGGTGGCGCTCGCGGTTGGCCATCTCCTCCCGCTCCTGCTGCAGCCGGCGGATGGTGTCCAGATGCCCAGAGATGGCGCCCCTGAGTATCTGTGGCGAGTCATGGGCTGCCATGGCGCGATCGATGGCGGCGAGTTCCCGCTCCAGCGCCTGTCCGCTGAGATGGGCGGCATTTTGCAGCGCCCGCCCTTCATCCAGGGATTCGGTAAAGCTGTAATGGACCGAGGAGAGACTCTCATTCAGGGTGCTGAGAAACGCCTGGGAGGCTTTGCGCTCTTCCCGGGTACCCTCGATGATGAGTTCGATGATCTGCAGGCAGACTTCGGCCAGCAGGGCAGGGGTGATGCCCCCGAGCAACTGGCGGCGGATGTCTGCGAGGCTCTCGCCCACGGCGCCGGCAAAGTCGAGCTCGGTGATGAGACGCTGCAACTCGTCTGAAATCTGGGCATGTGCCTTGATGTCAAAGGAGTCGGTAGGGGCTGGGCTGGAGAGCTCGGTGGGGATCTCCGCCGAAGGGGGGATCAGCGGCTTGCGCGGCAGCAGCTGGATCTTGATCGCCTGCTGGTAGAACTCCAGCAGCCGGATCACCTTCTTCTGGTGATCGCCGATGCCGTAACTCTCCGGGCTGGCGAGAAACTCCTTGAGGGCGCGGCGGGTATCTTCCGGAAACCCCTTGATGGTTTTGAGCTGTTTGCTGCCGAGATCGATGGCTGCCCGGGTCAGGCTGATGGACTCTTCCATGGTGTGGCTGTGCTGCTGCAACAGCTTCTCGATGGCGATCAGATCGGCATCGATGGAGGTGAGCGGAGGGTTGCCTTCAAGTTTCTGCTTGAGCTTGGCGAGCCGGTTGTCGAGCTCGCGATCGTGGCCGCGACAGGCTTGCATCAGCTTGCCGATGAACTGGATACTGCGGGTGCGTTCGGCATCGGAGAAGCTCGCCATGCCGTCAAGCTCCTGCTGTTTCTGCTGGAGGGATTCCCTGAGTCTTGCCAGTTGTCCTGTTACGGCAGCCATATCATTCATTCTTCAGGTCGCCCTGTTGTCATTATCGTTTTTGTTTCGTCCAGCAACAGAAAGCCAATCAAAGACCCCGTTGAGTACCTTTTTGTCACGGATTGTCCGCAACCTTCGTCCGTGAAAGCGCAAGCCAGTTAACCCATTGCTTTTCATGAGAAGAATTTACTTTTACCAGTCCCTTGTCAATTGCCATCAAGCAGCATTGCCACACATCTCCGTTAAAAAATGCGGCCTGCTGGCAATCGATGGCGGCCAGCTCAAGCCAGACGCTCTGCTGGCATTTTTCGCTGAGCTGAATGGCACCCGAGAGGGCCAGGTAGCAGAGATCGAACAGGCCGTGGTGATCGAGGGCCATGGCCGCCTTGGGCAGGAAGGGATGGCTGACGATACCGAGGCTGATGCGCCTGTCCAGCGGGTGCTCGCAGGGGAAGGCTGCCAGGGTGTCGAGCAGGGTCTGGGCCAGCTGATGTAACTGGGCCACGTGGCGCTGGGGCACCACATAGAGCAGATGGCCTTCGCGCAGGTCGTAGATGCGGCCATCCTGCGGGGTCAGTTCGTTGACGTAGCGGCCGAAGGCCTGCTCTATCTCGCGGCTGACCTGATAGCCGTGTTGCTCCAGGCTGTTGATCAGGAAGGGAACCCGGAACAGCAGGTAGTGCAGCTTGTCGTCAAATTCGCTGGTGGGGCGTTCGCTCAGGTACCAGCGCTCGGATTTCTGCTGGCGCTTGGCCATCTCCCGCGGCCAGCGGCTCATCAGTCGCTGCCAGTTGGCCAGGCCGCTGCGCGGCTCTACTAGCAGGGCTTCTCCCAGCTGTTTGGCATGAAGGCGCGCGACCCGCAGTTTCAGCCAGAGGGTGAAGAACAGATAGATGAAGAGTGCCAGCAGCAGCCCGGTGCTGACGCTGGTCCAGAGGTATCGCTCCTGCTGGTGCTGGCTGACGTCGAGTTGCTGCTCCAGCTCCTTGACCTGTTGCACCCGCTCCACCTGGGCGTAGTTGTCGCGCACCGCCTCCTGCTCCAGCGCCAGCTGTTGCTGGCGAACCAGTTCGCTGCGCTGGTGGTAATTCTTGTAGCTCTCCAGGGCCTGCTGGAGGTAACCCTTCTGCTCATAGGCGACGGAGAGCAGGCGGAAGATCTCGAATTGGCGCCGGATGTCCCCAATCCGGTTGGCCAGGGTGAGAGCGTTCTCCAACTGCAGGATGGCGATGCCCGCCTCCTGCTGCTTGAGGTGCAGCTCTCCCAGCAACAGCAGGGTGTCGATGAGCGACTCCTTGTCATCCCCCAGCTCATGGGACTGACGTGCGGCGTTCAGGTAGTTTCGCGCCAGGTTGAGGTTGCCGGTCTGCAGGTAGGTCTTGCCTATCTCGAACTTGAGATGGGCGATGCGGGTGCGGTTGCTGCTCTCGTCCAGCAGGTCGAGGGCATTGAAGAAATAGACCAGCGCCATGTTCATATCGCCCTGATCCCGGTTGAGACGGGCGAGCACGATCAGGGCGTCGCTCAGCATGGAGGAATTGCCGAGGGCATGAAAATAGTTGGCCGCCTCGCTGGCGTATTGCAGCGCTTTTTGTGGCTCCTGCTCTTCCTGATAGAGGCTGACCATCTGGTTCGAGAGCAGGCCGAGGAAGAGGGGATCCTGCAGGGGCTTGGCTTGCTGTTGTGCTTCGATGTATTCCCCCAGTGCAAGCTGGGGCTGACCCAGCGCCTGATAGAGATCCCCGCCCACGGCGCTGGTCCAGGCCCTGGCCAGAGGCTGTTTGGCGTGTTCCGCCCATTTGCGGGTTTCGGCCAGCTGCTGTTTGGCGAGATCGAATTGCCGCTCCTCTACGCTGGCGTTGACGCGTAGCAGACGGCTGTAGACCTGCAACTGGCTCTCCTTGAGGTCGGGATTGGCCAGCAGTTTGTCGAGTTTGTCGAGCAGGGGGGACGCGGCGCCATGGGTATGCTGTTGCAGATTGCGGCTTCGAACCAGCAGATAGAGCCCATGGGCCTGCAGCTCGAACTGCTGCTCTTTCTCGGCCATGGCGATGCCCTGCTCAAAGGACTCCTGTGCCTGGGCGAACTGCCCTAGCTGCTGCAGACACTCCCCCTTGAGCAGATAGGCGCCCGTGGTCTGGGTGGCGGTACCGTAGTTCAGCATCGGCTCGCGATAGCCGTACTCCTGACGGTTGCTGATGATCTGCTTGGGATTGTTGGCCGTGCGTTCGAGGAAGGAGGTGGCAATCTGGGCACATCTGGCGGGATCGGTCAGCACCAGGGTCTGGGCCTGCTGCAGGTCGATGGACAACTGCTCCTTGGCCAGATCCAGATCAGGAGCCGACAGGGAGGACATCATCATTGCCAGAAAAAACAGTTGATTCATTGGATTAAGAACGGCACGGAGGTGCAGGCATGTTATCCAAGCCCACCCCCGCCCGTCCAGAGTTTACTGAGGTGATGCGCAGCGGGCCTCAGCCCGCAGGATGGCGGCGCCGGTGATTACTGGCGAATGAGGCGCAGGTTCGCCGGAACCGGCTCCCAGTCGCTGCGGAAGGGGTTGATGTCCAGGCCGCCGCGGCGAGTGTAACGGGCATGGACGGTCAGTTGCTCCGGGGCGCAGAAGTGCTTGAGATCGGTAAAGATGCGCTCGATGCACTGCTCGTGGAACTCGTTGTGCTGGCGGAACGAGATGAGGTAGCGCAACAGCTTCTCCCGGTCGAGGCGCGGGCCGCGATAGTGGATCACCACGGATCCCCAGTCCGGCTGGCTGGTCACCAGGCAGTTGGACTTGAGCAGGTGGCTGTGCAGGGTCTCCTCCACGATCTCGCGACCGGCGGCCCCTTGCAGCAGGGTCTCGTCAAACTCGTAGCCATCCACCTCGATATCCAGGTTGTCGATGCACTCACCGGGCAGCTGGGCTATCTGGTGGGTGGCCTGGTCGAGGGTGAAGAGGGTGACGCTCACCGGGGCACCAGCGCAGCCACTCAGGTCCTGAACCAGCAGCGCTTGCACTGCCTCCAGGGAGTCGCAGCGGGTCTGGTTGAAGGAGTTCAGGTAAAGCTTGAACGACTTGGACTCGATGAGATTCGGGCTGGTGGCCGGCACAAAGACCTCCCCGATGGCAACCACGGGCTTGCCTTTGGCATTGAGCCAGGAGAGTTCATACAGGGTCCAGACGTCGCACCCCTGGAACGGCAGTTCACCTCTCAGGCCAAGATCGTCGCGGTTCAGGCTGCGTGGCACGGGCTGCAGCAGACTCGGGGTGTACTGGCTGATGTAGGCGGACTGCTGCCCCAGGCTCAGGCCTTGCAGCGCACTGGCGCCGGCGTATCTCTCTTGTTTGCTCATGCTGGTTTGCTCACGCTTGTCTGATAAGGGGTTTGATGGTGCAATGGCCCGATTTTTCGATCAGGTACTTGCGGCCATCAGAGGCCGCTATTGTGGGGAATATCGATGTCGGATCAAGTCCTGTCTGCCCTGGAGCAGTTCTTTTTACGCTGGCAGCGCGATGGCGAAGGAAGGCGGGGGTTACCCCTGTGTGACTGGGAGGCCGACTGGCGCTCTCCTTGCGAGCTGGATGAACCCAGGGAGGGGCGGGTCGCCTGGCGTCCGTTCCAGCGGGAGCAGGCAGCCGACTTCGCGGCCATGGCGAACGCCCTGGAACTGACCCTGCATCCCAGTGCCATTGCCCTGTTTGGCCACTGGTTCAGCCGCCCTCTGCCCTGCTCTTTCAAGGGGCTGCGCATCGAACTCATCCTGCCGTGGAACGACGCCGATCTGGATCTGCTCAAGGAGAACCTCATTGGCCACCTGCTGATGCTGCGCAAGTTGAAGCGATCCCCCTCACTCTTCATTGCCACGACCCGCAACGAGATGACGCTGGTCTCCCTCGATAACGAGAACGGCCAGGTGTGGCTGGAGTGGCTGGACTCCGGGCGGCGCCTGACGCTGGCTCCCTCGTTGCCGGCCTTTCTGGCGCGACTGGAAACCTTGCCCCAGTGATGCCCCAAAAGAGAGGGCCTTGCCACCTAGCAAGGCCCTCTCTTTTTATGGCGCCATTTTATTGCGCCATTGTGCGCGGTAGGCTCCTACTCCTTGAAGTCCCAGGAGAGGTTGGACACCAGCCTGCAAGGCTCGCACCTGAAGTCGAAGATCTCGTGCAGGGGGGCGGCCAGCGCCCATGGGCCACCACAGCCAGGGCAGGGGCGAGCCCGCTCTTCGGCGGCGCTCAGGCCGCCTACCCGGTAGAGATAGTAATAGGTGGGAATGCCGCTCAGGAGCTCCAGCCGTCTGGCGAGATCGCTGCCCCGGCGATGAAGGCGGCTGCCCATCTCGCCGATTTCGTGCAGGGCGGCGTGTTCGGCGATGGAGCCGTTCATCTGCAACTGATCGCAGGCTTCCCAATCTTCCTGCCACTTGATGATCTGCTTGTGGTCACCGTTGGCGACGGCAGGCAGCCGATAGAGCGGGATGGGAGCGAAGTGGTCGCCGCAGCGCAGGGGGGAGCAACTGTGCAGGAAGCTGGTGTAGAGCAGCATCCAGCTGGGACGCTTCCCCTGCTCTGCGCACGGGTCCGTACTGTCCGAGAGCAGATCCGCCCCTTGCAGGTGGAGTTTGGGGGCGAGCAGGCCCGCCTGGTGCAGACCTTGCTCGGCAAGGGCGACCAGCTCGCTCTGGTTGTCAGGGTGCAGGCTGTCCTGCTCCGGGCAGACCACCCGGCTGACGAAATAGCCTTCGTGCATGCTGGTGGGAAACTCCCGCCCCAGGATCTGACCCTGATAGCGCAGCATGTCGAGGTAGTGGACGATGGCTCGTTCGGCCTCCCCGAGGGAGGTATCGCGGTAGCACTCAAAGGTGAGTTCGAGGATATACATGGCGATGGGTCAATCCGGCTTCTGGTTGAGCAGCAGGTCGGTGAGGCGATCGACCTTCTGCTCCAGCCGGGCGAGCTGTTCGCTCAGTTGCTGAAGAGTGACGCTTTCCGTGGCCAAAGGGGGCGCCTCGGGGGCACTGGCGGGGGCGGGCGCTGTCGACGCGGGCTGGGGTTGTTGCTTCCACTGGCTCAACACCTTGAGCAGCTCGGCCATGGGCACGGGATGGCTGAGGCGGGCCTTGACCATGGCGGTAGAGGGGGTGATCCCCCTGGCACTGAGTTCGTTGGCTATCTGGATGATCTCTTGGGCTGACATCTTGGCTCCTGCACGGCCGTCTTGCTGCGGGTGGATAGTGGCACAGAGCTTAATCAAAGCCTGTCCATCAGGAAAGCGGAGCGAAGGGCGTGGGTGGCGAGAGGGAGGGGATTGGCGGCTCCGCGTCTACCCAACGCTGGCCGCCGGGAGTGGGGTGATCAGGTCCCCTGGCGCAGCATCACATCCAGTTGGTCGATGGCTTCCGCCCAGTCGGCGTCGTGGCTGAGGGCATCGCGCAGAAAGCCTGCCTGGGAAGGAGTCCAGAACGGCGCATCGGGCAACTGGGTATGGCGATCGATGGGATGGTCGCGGATAAAACGCTGCTGGCTGATGTCGTCACTGGCCAGCCCCAGCTGGGCAAACAGGGCGGCCATATCATGGGTGAGCAATTCCATGTCGGTACTCCTTGGAAGGGGGCTGTGGAAGAGTATAGCCAGCCCCCGTGCTCTCAAATCTAGGAGGGGAGACGATGGGGTGGCAGCTCGACACCGGCGACATGCAGCCCCTGCATGCAGAGCTGTCCCTGATAATGGCTCTCTCCGTCGCTGGAGAACTCGAACTGGTAGTAGGTGAGCAGGCGCAGGGGCTTGTGCCCCAGGGCGCGGTGTGTCCGCGCCAGCGACAGCAGTTGCAGGTCGTGGTGCTGGCAGTAGCGGCGCATGTATTGCCAGGCCAGCTCCGCCTGGCGGCGCTGTTGCCAGAAGGCCCAGCCAACGAGGCCGAGCAGCAAGATCCCAAGCATTTCTCCCATCAGCGGGTTCCTTCTGTGATGTGTGTTGGGCCCTGTTCACCTCAGGCAACAGGGCCGTTGTGTCGGGCCTAGGTGGCAGCGAACAGGCGACCGATGGCCAGACCCAGGGCCTCGCTGCGTTCGGGGTCACGCAGTTTTGCCAGCATATCATTGCGCAAGGCCGGTAGCGTGACGAGCTCGGCAAATACCTGGTTGAAGAACTGAGTGGGTTGCAGGGCGAGCTGCTCCAGAAACAGGCCGAGCAGTTCGGGGTGTTTCAGATCGGGCCAGAGGCGGCCAGCGATGGCGAGGAGCAGGGCCGGGCTTGGCCGGGTTTGCAGCAGGGTCAGCAGCTTGTTGGTGCGCAGTCCGTTGCCCGGGCAGGAGGCCAGTGCCCGGCACAGATAGGCCAGGGTTTCGGGGTCAGGCTCGGCGCACTCCTGCTCCTTGCCGATGCGCTCCAGCAATGCGCCTTGCAGGGCAGGAGGCAGGGGGGCGTTCTCCAGGCTCTGGCACAGGGCGTAAAGGGGGGCCTGCGGCAGCACGGGCAAGGCCTTGCAGACCAGTGCCAGGTTGCGTTCAACCTGCAGCCGCTCCGCGAGATCTGCAAACCCTTGCAGTCCCAGGGTCTGCCACCCCTCTTCCCCCGGCGCCGCCAGATAGTGGCAGAGGGCCTCGTAGTAAGCGGAAGGGGCTTGTTCCAGCTGGCGGGCCAGCTTGGCGTGCACACTGGCCATCTTGGCCTCGGCCGGGCGGAAGGTGTAGGGGTTGTCCGCCAGACGCTGGGCCTTCTCTTCGTCCAGTTCACCGGTGAGCTTGTAGCCCAGAGTCTCTACCACCTGATCCATAAAATGCTTGGGGCCGCTGGAGATGAGCAGGCCGCGCTCATCGAGGGCGAACTTGAGGAACCAGAGGTAGTGCCTGGATTCGGTCGGCTGGAAGAAGTGCACGCCGAGCCAGGCGTGCTGCTGCAACGGCCAGGGGTAGGGCTCCTGCTGCTGCTCGATGCGCACGAAGAGGTCGCTGGGGAGCGGGCGCACCTGGCGGCCCAGATCGAACAGCTGGAACTGGGTATCGGCCTGGGTCAGAAACTCGGTCAGGGTGTTGATGGAAGACATGAAGAGATCCCGCTTGAAGATAATGGGGGCGATTATAAGGGGGCTGCACCAGATAGCCAGAGGCGGTAATGCAGGGTATGAAGGTGACGGCAACATGGCAGCCATTGCGGGGTCGGTGTATAGTAGCGCCCCTTTTTGATGGCCGTATTGAGTGGGGCCCCGTCGAAGACCGGGCCCGCGATGAGGAAGTGAGCGAGATGAATCAATATCTGCTGGTTGCCGGTCTGCTGGGAGAGCTGACTGCCGAGTTGCAACGTCTGGAACGCTGGCAAGCCGACCATCCGGGGAGCGAGGCGCTGGCAAGCGAGCTGCCGTTCTGTGTCGATACCCTGAGTTTCGATCAGTGGCTGCAGTTCGTGCTGATCCCGCGCATGGAACAACTGGTGGTGCTGCAGGCTCCGCTGCCGACCAGCGTCTCCCTCTATCCCATGGCGAGTGAGGTCTATAAAGAGGAGCTGGCGGAGGTCGAGGCCCTGCTTCGTCTGATCGCCCGTTTCGATCTGCTGCTCTCCGGCAAAGTGGTCGAACAATGATGGACGAGCAGACCCGGACAGCGGATGCCTTGCAGCCGACTCTGCTCTATCAGGATGACTGGCTGGTGGCGGTGAACAAACCGTCCGGTCTCCTGGTGCACCGCAGTTGGCTCGACAAGGCCGAGACCCGTTTCGCCATGCAGATGACCCGGGATCTGATCGGGGGTCGTCATGTCTACCCCGTGCACCGACTGGACAGGCCCACTTCGGGTGTGCTGCTGTTTGCTCTCGATCCTGCCGTGGCCCGTACCCTTACCGAGGCCTTTGCTGCCCGTCAGGTCCACAAGGAGTACCTGGCACTGGTGCGGGGATGGGCCCCCGAAGAGGGGCTCATCGACTATCCGCTCAAGGAGCAGCTGGACAAGATTGCCGATGCCTTCAGCGACCCGGATCGCCCCGCCCAGGAGGCGGTGACTGCGTTTCGTCGTCTGCATCAGGTCGAGTTGCCCTTCGCCGTCTCCAAGAAGCATCCCACCAGTCGCTACAGCCTGGTCCGCCTCTTTCCCAAGACGGGGCGCAAGCACCAGCTGCGTCGCCATCTGGATCACCTGTTCCACCCCATCGTCGGTGATACCACCCACGGGGATGGCCGGCACAACCGCTTCTTTCGCGAGCACTACGGGTGCGACCGCCTGCTGCTGATCGCGCACCGTCTGAGCTTCGAGCATCCGGTGCTCAAGGTGCCGATGCGGATCCAGGCGCCCCTGGGCCCCGAGGTGCTGGGTCTGTTCGCCCGTCTGGGCTGGCCTGCCAGCGAGCAAGACTACGGCGCCTGAGCCTCTTTCCATCTGTTGCCTCTGACCGGGCTGTGGCATGCTGTAACCTAGGTACGTCAGAGGAATGACTTATGGCTCAACGAGATATCGCCTGCGCAATCGCGTACCCCCCGCCTGTTCAAGGGGGCTCTTCCTACCCATCCCGGTCTTGCCGGGCCCAATGTCTGTCCCTGAGGAGTCGCTGATGGCCGAGATCGACATCCTGGTCGGCACCGTCTACGGCTCTGCCATGTTGGTGGCCGAGACCCTCTGTGACCACCTGCAAGCCAATGGCCATGTCTGCCAGATCTTCGATGACGCGGCGCTGACCGACATCGATGCCTCCCGCTTTCTGCTCATCGTGACCGCCACCACGGGGCAGGGGGATATACCGCCCAATTTGCAGCCCTTTGCCAGTGCCCTGGCCGATCGTGCTCCTTATATGAAGGGATGGCGCTATGCCCTCATCGCCATGGGAGACAGCAGCTATGAACACTTCTGCGGAGCGGGGCGAACGCTGGATGCCCTGTTGCAGGAGCTGGCTGCCGAGCCACTGGTTGTGCGCCTGGAAATCGATGCGACGGTAGAAGATGAGCCTGAAGTGGCGGCGCTGGCCTGGTTGAAAACCTGGGAAAATAGACTGTAGCCAGACCCTTCTCCCCGAGAATAAATTCACCTCCGTGAGTGTGCTGACGGGGGTGTTTTATTTTTGGGGCGTCACGCCTCAGCCCCCAAATATATCCTCTCTTTCGTCCGGTTATTTTTCTCGTAAATTATGATAACCGGTTGGCCATATTCATCATCACCCACGACAAATTGAAAAATTAAAAGTTCCGCATTGAAAGCGATTTCAGTCATGTTTTTGCTACTGCGATACGGATTTATCACTTAACTCTCGTCGCAAATTAATATTTGAAAGCGCTTTCTTTGGTTGTTGCTTTTCTTTTTTGTGTTTTTTTGGGTGGTTGGTGCCAAAAAATGAAAGTTTATTGAGCTTTTGTTGCTGTGGCTGTCGGTGGCGTGCGATTTGTCATCGTTTTGTGAATCAGCTCATGTTTGCAGGGAATTTGGGTACCTATAATCGACCCCGGTTATCACCAAAACGTTTTTCCGGTGATAAGAACTTGAATATCAGGATCACACTCCTCTCAGCGGGAATAAGGAAAATGAAAATGAAAGCAAAGTGGCTCCCGATCGCTGCAGCAGTAACCGCAGCCCTGGCTTCTCAAGCCGCCTTCGCCGTTGATTTCCACGGCTACTTCCGTTCCGGTGTCGGTGTTTCCGGTGACGGGGACATGGTCAAATACAACGTCAACAAGGTTGGTCGTCTGGGTAACGAAAATGATACCTACGGCGAAGTCCAGCTGGGTCAGGAAGTCTTCAACAAAGATGGCAAGACTTTCTACGTAGACTCCATGTTTGCCATGACCTCCAACGGCTCCAACGACTGGGAAGGTACTGGTACCGTCTGTAACTTCGACGCCAAGCAGTGCAATGGCGATTCCGAATTCGCACTGCGTCAGTTCAACGTGCAAGCCAAGGGTCTGCTGGGCTTCGCGCCGGAAGCCACCCTGTGGGCCGGTAAGCGTTTCTACCAACGTCACGACATCCACATCTCTGACTTCTACTACTGGAACATCTCTGGTCCGGGTGCTGGTATCGAAGGCATCCAGGCTGGTCCTGGCAAGCTCTCTCTGGCCTGGGTACGCAACGACCGCAGCGCGGCCGATGTGTTCGGTCAGTACAACCAGATTGGTACCGATCCGAATACTGGCGACCCCATCTATCGTAAAAACGAAGATCTGAACGTCAACACCCTGGATGTACGTTATGCCGGCATCCCGCTGTGGCAGGACGGCTCTCTGGAAGTGGGCGCCATGTATGCCCTGGTCAATGAGACCGATGCCCAGAAAGATCTGAAGAACGACAACATGAAGAACGGCGTCATGCTGACTGCCGAACTGACTCAAGGCATCTTCGGTGGCTTCAACAAGACCGTGCTGCAGTACGGTACCGAAGGCTACTCCAAGACCATGGCCTACTACGGTGACGGTTCCTGGTACGGTGCCGAAGCCAAAGCCGGTGCCGACGGCTACCGCTTCATCAACTGGGGCGTCATCCCGATGGGCAACTCCTGGGAGATGGGCCACCAGCTGGTCTACGGGGTAGGCAACGAGATGTGGAATGGCCACGACAAGACCGAAACCATGTCTGCCGTAGTCCGCCCGATGTACAAGTGGGATGACTTCAACAAAACCATCTTCGAAGGTGGTGTGTTCAAGGACAAGACCAGTTATAACAACGGCGGAAGCGACAAGGATGGCGGTTACAAGCTGACCCTGGCTCAGGCCTGGTCCGCTGGCTCCAGCTTCTGGGCCCGTCCGGAAATCCGGGTGTTCGCCTCTTACTTGGCCAACACAGAAGATCAAGAAGTCTTCGAAGGCAACACCTCCAAAGACACCTATCAGGTTGGCGTACAAGCAGAAGCCTGGTGGTAAGCAATATCTTCAGTTAAGTTAGTCACTGCCCCCTTATGGGGGCAGTTTTGTTTCGCATGATGTGGCAACCGGGTTATGGAGATAAGAAGAATGAAACTGGTAAAGATGTCTATCGCGGCCATGGTTACCGCGCTGCTGGCCGGTTGTTCCGGTAGCATGGTGGTGCCCGTGCAGGAGCACGCCTCCATTCTGAGTAATGCCGATCAGGCCAAGCAGGCGCTCTCCCAGGCAACCAGTTGTTGCACAGGGTTCAACGAATTCAATTATGTCTCCCTGCCGGAAGGCGAGACGCTGCTGGCCATCGACGGCAAGCAGCCCAGTTATCAGTTTGACGAGGGAATGAGCTATTTTGCCGCTTATCGTCTGCCGGCCAATACCGGCAATCTGGCCATCACCCTGGCCTCCCAGGTCAGCAAGACGGTCCTGGTTCCCAAGGTGATCATGCTGGATGCCCAGTTCAAGGTTACTCGCGTGCTGGGTGAGTCGGTCTTTGCCTATCAACCAGCCCACCTGCTCGACAACGACAGGATTGAGGGGCGCGTGTTTGTGGACCGCAGCATGCCGGGCAATCCCGCCACTGAAACCTATATGGTGGTCTATGCGCCGGCCAACGAGACGGCGGGCAGCACCACCATCTTGCACCCCGCGAAGGCCTTTGCCCGTGCCAACGGCACGGTCGAGCCGGATATCAAGGACCCCGTGATCCCCCATTCGCCCTGGGGTCTGGTACAGATCAAGGTCACGGACATGGCCAAGGGACAAGGCCTGGAAGCCGTGTTCAAGCCTGAATACGCCGACAAGGTGGCGATGAGCCAGGCCAAGCCTGCTACCACTGCGGTGGCTGCGACGGCGGCCACCACGGCAGCCGTTGCCGCAGCGCCGAGCAAACCGGCTCCCGCCATGCTGAGCGAGACCGAGAGCTTCTACAACGCCCAGATCGAGAAAGCGGTGAAGGCCGGTGACATCGACAAGGCGATGCAACTCGTGAATGAAGCCGAGCGTGCCGGTTCAACCAAGGCGAAATCGGTCTTTATTGATGCAGTGAAACGTTCACAGAAGAACTAAATATCTCGGTTTATTAAAATCGATATTTATTGGAGGCCTCCCTTGTTGGAGGCCTTTTTAATCGGTAGACTGGATAATATAAATCCGCAATAAGTTACATTCAGTTACAGTGAGTATCGTTGGGTATTATTTGGTTTCTTTGTGATTTATTTTGAAGTGATTTATTTCTTTTTGCGGTGAAGCTATAACAATACGAAATAATATTCAAGACAGTCCCCTCTCTGCTTATTTATTATCTTGTGATCTCTCCTCCAAATTTATTATTCCCTTGTTTCCGACAGAGGCATTTCCACCCCCACTGGGTTATATTCTGCTGGTCAAAATAAGCAACCCGGAAAACGCACTTGGCGCAGTGACGGATGAAGCATATCGTCATCAATAAACTGCCCTGAGTCGTTGTCGGAAAAAAATCCATTCAGGAGCGCACACATGTTAAAAAATGCTTTCTCTAATCTGCAAAAGGTCGGTAAGGCGCTGATGCTGCCCGTATCGGTCTTGCCCGTTGCAGGTATTCTGCTGGGGGTGGGGGCTGCCCACTTCAGCTGGTTGCCGGAAATCGTCTCCCAACTGATGGAGCAGGCCGGTGGTTCCGTATTCGGCCAGATGGCTCTGCTGTTCGCCGTGGGTGTTGCCCTTGGCTTCACCAATAACGACGGTGTTTCCGGCCTGTCCGCCATCGTCGGCTACGGCATCATGACCGCCACCCTGACTGTGATGGCGCCTGTGATGGGTGTCGAGAAGATCGATACCGGTGTGCTGGGTGGTATCCTCGCCGGTGGCGTGGCTGCCTGGGCGTTCAACCGCTTCTACAAGATCCAGCTGCCCGAGTACCTCGGCTTCTTCGCTGGCAAGCGCGCCGTGCCCATCATCACCGGTTTTGTTTCCATCGGTCTGGGTGTCGTGCTCTCCTTCATCTGGCCGCCGATCGGTGGTGCCATCGGTGCCTTCTCCGACTGGGCTGCCAACCAGAACCCGGTCCTGGCCTTCGGCATCTACGGCGTGGTCGAGCGCTCCCTGATCCCGTTCGGTCTGCACCACATCTGGAACGTGCCGTTCTTCTATCAGGCTGGTACCTGCGTCAACGCCGCCGGTGAAACCGTACACGGCATCATGACCTGCTTCCTGACTGCTGATGACGCTTCCCGTGCTGCCGGTAACGGCTTCGGTCAACTGGCGGGTGGCTACCTGTTCAAGATGTTCGGTCTGCCTGCTGCCGCGTTTGCCATTGCGCACTCCGCCAAGCCGGAAAACCGCGCCAAGATCGTAGGTATCATGGCTTCTGCTGCCCTGACCTCCTTCCTGACCGGTATCACCGAGCCTATCGAATTCTCCTTCCTGTTCGTGGCCCCGGTACTCTACGCCATCCACGCCCTGCTGGCCGGTCTGGCCTATGTCCTGACCAACATGCTGGGTGTCGTTCACGGTCACACCTTCTCCAACGGCTTCATCGACTTCGTGGTGCAATCCCCGCGTGCCGACAACATGCTGCTGCTGGTGGGTCTGGGTCTGGTCTACGCGGTCATCTACTACGTGGTCTTCACCGTGGTCATCCGTGCCATGAACCTGAAAACTCCGGGTCGTGAAGACGAAGCCGCTCAAGAGTCCTCTGCCAGTCAAAGCAAGGACGAGATGTCTGCTGCACTGGTCTCCGCCTTCGGTGGCAAAGAGAACATCGCCTCTCTGGACGCCTGCATCACCCGTCTGCGTGTCGGTGTGAAGGATGTGGCCAAGGTTGACCAGGCTGGTCTGAAGAAGCTGGGTGCCGCCGGTGTGGTGGTGGCTGGTTCCGGTGTACAAGCCATCTTCGGCACCAAGTCCGACAACCTGAAAACTGAAATGGACATCTGGATGAAGAGCAACTGATTGCGCTCCGATATCCGAGTTCCGAAAAGGGAGGCGCAAGCCTCCCTTTTTGCTGGGTTGCGTTTGGTGGCGGGACATGTGCGGGGACTTTCCTGACGGCGCCAGCATGGTGTGATCCAATGAAAAAGGCGCCCCTAGGCGCCTTTGCTGCATCAGACCGGCTAAAGCTTTTCGAGATCCCGTTCTATCTCGCTGATCTTGTTCTGCACCACCTTTTCCAGATGACGCAAGTCGCGCAGTATCTTCTGCTTGATGTCCGGATCGGCCGAAGGCTGGCCGCCCTGGGTCAGATTGTCCAGCTCATCCACCACGTATTTGAGGTTGGCGTTGATCTCGGTGACATCCTTGTACTCATGGGTCCCCGAGTCGACCAGCATGGTCTTGCGCTGGCGAGGGTATTTGAATTTGACGCTCTTGGCGAAGAATTCACCCTTCTGTTTCTTGAAATAGATCTTGAGGATGTCGTGGTTGGCTTCCTGGCGCAGGGTGTAGCTGTCCACCGAGGTGGGTTCCTGGATCCCCAGGCTCTTGAGATTCTCGTACATCGGGCTTCCTTGGTTTGAAACGATCCTGACCCCTCTATCTTACCCGAGTCCGGACGCCTTGCCTGTGACAGGCGCGCCAAATTCAAATTGGTGTCAAAAAGGTCTTTTTTAATCAACGAGCCAAGGGGGAGGGGTGAACGCCTTGCCAGCACTGCCATAAGCGGTATCGTCTCATGGGGGTGTGCAGTGCTGGCGGGGCAGGGGGGAGTTGGCGCCCACCCATGAGAGCGGGCATGAAAAAGGGCACCAGAGGTGCCCTTGATGACATCAGCGTGGATTACTCGTCGATGGAGCGCAGCAGGGCGTTGATGCCGACCTTGGCGCGGGTCTTGGCATCCACCTTCTTGACGATGACGGCGGCGTAGAGGCTGTACTTGCCGCACTTGGAGGGCAGGGAGCCGGAAACGACCACGGAGCCGGCCGGGACGCGGCCGTAGTGGATTTCACCGGTTTCGCGGTCATAGATGCGGGTGGACTGGCCGATGAAGACCCCCATGGAGATGACGGAGCCTTCCTCGACGATCACCCCTTCCACCACTTCGGAACGGGCACCGATGAAGCAGTTGTCTTCGATGATGGTCGGGTTGGCCTGCAGTGGCTCCAGTACGCCGCCGATGCCGACGCCGCCGGAGAGGTGCACATTCTTGCCGATCTGGGCGCAGGAGCCCACGGTGGCCCAGGTGTCGACCATGGTGCCTTCATCGACGAAGGCGCCGATGTTGACGTAGGAGGGCATCAGCACGGTGTTCGGGGCGATGAAGGAGCCTTTGCGCGCGGTCGCGGGCGGCACGACGCGAACACCGGCAGCCTTGAACTGCTCTTCGGTGTAGTTGGAGAACTTCAGGGGAACCTTGTCGTAGTACTGGGCATCGTCGCCCTTGATGATGCAGTTGTCGTTGATGCGGAAGGAGAGCAGCACGGCCTTCTTCAGCCACTGGTGGACGACCCACTCGCCGGCAATCTTCTCGGCAACCCGGGCTTTGCCGGAGTCCAGCAGGTCGATGGCTTCCAGAATGGCGGCCTTGGTGGCGGCATCGACGGAGCCGGGGGTGATGGAGTCACGGCGCTCGAAGGCCGCTTCGATGGTCTGTTGCAACTGGGTCATGACAGGTTTCCTTTATAAAATTCTGTTTGTTGTATCACACTTTTCCAATCGTTTTTAAGGGCTCTCGCCGATTTCTTCAGAATCAGGGCGATTTATTGTACTTGAGTGGTCCAACCATTTGTTCTGATTGAGGAATCAATATGTCAAAAAGCCTCTTTCTAGGCTTCATCCGAGCGTGTCAGGCACTCTCGCCAACCGGTTCCTGGGGGTTGAGCTGATTGACCAGCCTCTCCTCGAGGGCTTGCTGCTCCTCCGGGTTCAGCGGCTCTCCGGCCAGGGTGGTGAGGCTGAAGAAGTCCTCCACCCGCTCACCGATGGTGGTGATCTTGGCGGCATGGAGGGAGAGGCCGCACTGCTGGAACACGGCACCGATACGGGCCAGCAGGCCCGGAGTATCCAGGGCCGTCAGCTCCAGCAGGGTGTGGCGGTTTTCCCCCTTGTGGGGCAGGAAGACCACCCTGGTCGGCACGCTGAACTGGCGGTGGCGTCTGGACAGGGGCTTGCTGCGCAGTACCAGTTTGCCCGGCTCCTGAAGGGCTTTCTCCAGCGCCTTCTTGATGGTGGCGGTACGGTTGGGGCTGATGGGCTCTCCGTTTGGTTCCAGCACGATGAAGGTATCGAGCACGTAGTCGTTGCGCGAATTCATTATCTGGGCGTCGTGGATGCTGAGGTTCTTCTGATCCAGCGCCGAGGCCACGGTGGCAAAGAGGTTGGGGGTATCGCGACAATAGATGAACACCTCGCTACCGCCCCGTATGGGGTGCTTGCCGATGAGCACCAGGGGGGCCGGGTTGTCACCGTGGGCGATGATCTTGCGGCAGTGCCAGGCGATCTGCTCCGGGCTGTGGCGCAGGAAGTAATCGGCCTTGAAGTCGTTCCAGAGGGCGGTGACCGCCTCCTGTGGCACCTCGCGCTGGGTCAGGATCTGCCTGGCCTGGCGCTGGTTTTCACGGATCTTGAGGCGCATGTCCGGCGGGTTTTCCAACCCCTGGCGCAGGGCCTTCTGGGTGGCGAAGTAGAGTTCGCGCAGCAGGGTGCCCTTCCAGTCGTTCCACAGACTGTCGTTGGTGGCACAGATGTCGGCCACGGTCAGGCAATAGAGCAGGTCGAGGTGCAATTCATCCCGCACCTTCTGGGCGAAGTCGGTGACCACGTCCGGGTCGTAGATGTCGCGGCGCTGGGCGGTGACCGACATCAGCAGATGGTGGCGCACCAGCCAGGCGACCAGTCGGCTCTCATAGCGATCCAGCCCGTGCAACTGGCAGAACTCCAGCGCATCCACGGCCCCGAGTTCGGAGTGATCGCCGCGCCTGCCCTTGGCGATGTCGTGGAAGAGGGCGGCGATGCTGAGCAGCTCGGGCTTGCGCAACTGGGTGAACACCTCGTGGCAGAGCGGGTGAGTCTGGCGGCTGGCCGGATTCGGGAAGCGATGGATGTTCTGCAGCAGCCTGTGGGTATGTTCGTCCACCGTGTAGGCGTGGAACATGTCGAACTGCATCTGGCCGACGATGAGGTTCCACTGGGGCAGGTAGGCCGCGAGGATCCCGTACTTGTGCATCAGGGTGAGCGGCTGGCCGATGCCGTTGGGGTGGCGCAGGAGCGCCATGACGAGACGGCGGCACTCGGGTAGATCTTGCAGCCAGCAGTTGAGGGTGCGTCTGGCCTCGCGCAACTGGCGCAAGGTGGCGGAGTGGATGCCGGCAATCTCCGGGTGCTGGGCTATCTGGTAGAAGAGTCGCAGGATGGCGGCAGGATCCCGGCCGAACAGCTCGGAGTCCACCGCATCGATGAGGCGGCCGCGCAGCTGGAATTCGTCGCTGATGCGGCGCACGTCCATGGCGGTGTTGCCGAGAATGGCCTCGTCAAAGAGTTGCAGCAGCATCTCGTTTAGTTCGGCCACCCGTCGCACCGTCTGGTAGAAGCGCTTCATCATCTGCTCGACCGGGCCGTTGCCTTCCCCCTCGAACCCCAGCATCTGGGCCACGGTACGCTGGCGGTCGAACAAGAGGCGGTTATCCCCCTTGTTGATGGCCATGTGCAGGGCGAAGCGCACCTTCCACAGGAAGTTCTGGCAGTCGAGCAATTCCCGGTACTCGGCCCGGTTGAGAAAACCGTGGCTGGTCATCTCGAACAGGGTGGTGGCGCCGAAGTGGCGGCGGGCGACCCAGGCCAGGGTCTGGATGTCGCGAAGGCCCCCGGGATTGTTCTTGAGATCCGGCTCCAGCTTGTAGGCGGTGCCGAGAAACTGCTGGTGGCGCAGGGCCTGCTCTTCGCGTTTGGCACGAAAAAAGGCTTCGCTCGGCCAGAAGTGCTGGGGCTGGGTGGCCGCCTGCAACTGTTCGAATCCCGCCAGGCGACCCGTGATGTAACGGGCCTCGATGAGGTTGGTGGCAACCGTGATGTCGTTGCGGCCCTGCTCGATGCACTCGGCCACGTTGCGCACCGACTGCCCCACTTCCAGCTTGAGATCCCACAAGAGGGTGATGAACTCGCCGATGCGAAGCCCCAGCACCTCGTCCAGTTCATCTCCTTCGTAGAGGATCAGCAGGTCGATATCGGAGTGGGGATGGAGTTCGCCGCGGCCATAGCCGCCTACCGCGATCAGGGTGAGCTCGGTCCTGTCGAAGCCGAACTTGTGCCAGAGCCTGGTCAGCAGCGCGTCCATGTATTCGGAGCGGGTGGCCACCAGTTCGATGATGTTGTCACCGGCGTCGAAGCGCTCGTGCAGCCAGGCGAGAAAGCGGCTCAGGTACTCCTTGCAGTTGTCACGGGTGAGCTGATCGTCTGGGAGCAGATGGGGAGAAAGCAGGCTGGCATCCATGGCATGTCACACTCTCGGTCGGGCCGGGTAAAGAGCAACCCCGGCGCGCGGCCGGGGTTGAATGTCAAACGTGGCGGATAAAACGCTCGATAGTGTCGTCGGGGCGCAGGGTCAGGACCTCGCAGCCATCCTCGGTCACCAGCAGGGTGTGCTCCCACTGGGCGGAGTCGCCGCCGTCCTTGGTGGTCACGGTCCAGCCATCCTTCGGATTGACCTTGCAGTGGTACTTCTTGCTGTTGACCATGGGCTCGATGGTGAAGCACATGCCTGCTTTCAGCTCCAGCTTGCCGCCGTTGCGGTAGTGGAGGATCTGCGGCTCTTCGTGGAACTCGGCACCGATGCCATGGCCGCAGTAGTCGCGTACCACGGAGAAGCCTGCCTGCTCGACGATGGGCTGGATGACGGCGCCGATCTCGGTGATGCACATGCCCGGGCGCACCCGCTTGATGGCGGCATAGAGGCTATCCTGGGCCACCTTGCAGAGCTGGCGACGCAGGGGGGTGGTCTGACCCACGATGAACATGGCGGAGGTATCGCCGTGATAACCATCCTTGATGACGGTGATATCCAGATTGATGATGTCCCCTTCCCGCAGTTTCTTGTGGTTCGGGATGCCGTGGCAGATGACATCGTTCACCGAGGTGCAGATGGACTTGGGGAAGCCGTGGTAATTGAGCGGCGCGGGGATGGCCTGCTGCACGTCGACGATGTAGTCGTGGCAGAGGGTATTCAGTTCGTCTGTGGTGACGCCCGCCTTGACGTGGGGGGCGATCATGACCAGCACGTCGGCGGCCAGCTGGCCGGCGACACGCATTTTTTCAATCTCTTCCGGTGTCTTGATTTTAATGGACATGGGATCTCTCTTGGGGCCTGATTGCGCATCCTGCCGATGCCCAACAACCAGGTAATGAAAAATAGATGCGTTTGCAATCAGGGCGAAATTTTATCCCCAACCCCCGTTTACTTCCAGTGTGATCGTCATCGCAACGTCATCAGGCGGTCGCACCATAGTCCGGGATCCATTTTTAGCACCCGGGCTGGTGGTGTCATGACCAAAGTTATGGTATAAAGCGCGCCGGAATGGGGAACTCGTGTCCTCATGCCATCACCCTTACTCAACAACACACACACATCGACACATATGCCGGGGTGCCTTAACGGGTCGGTTATATGGGATGTGTGGAGGCCTAACCCCAATACAGAGGTATAAAATGGCTAAAGTTTCTATGCGCGACATGCTGCAAGCCGGCGTTCACTTCGGTCACCAGACTCGTTACTGGAACCCGAAAATGAAGTCCTACATCTTCGGCGCCCGCAGCAAAGTTCACATCATCAACCTGGAAAAAACCGTTCCGATGTTTGACGATGCCATGAACTTCATCAGCTCCGTAGCTGCCAAGAAAGGCAAGGTACTGTTCGTAGGTACCAAGCGTGCCGCGTCTGAAGCCGTCAAAGAAGCCGCTGAGCGTTGCGACCAGTTCTATGTTAACCACCGCTGGCTGGGCGGCATGCTGACCAACTGGAAAACCGTTCGTCAGTCCATCAAGCGCCTGAAAGATCTGGAAACCCAGAGCGAAGACGGTACCTTCGACAAGCTGACCAAGAAAGAGGCGCTGATGCGTACTCGCGAAATGGAAAAGCTGGAGAAGAGCCTGGGTGGTATCAAGAACATGGGCGGCCTGCCTGACGTTCTGTTCGTTGTCGATGCCGACCACGAGCACATCGCTATCAAAGAAGCCAACAACCTGGGTATCCCGGTAGTTTCCATCGTTGATACCAACTCCAACCCGGACGGCGTTGACTATGTCATCCCGGGTAACGACGACGCTATCCGTGCCGTACAGCTGTACCTGAACGCTGCTGCTGACACCGTTCTGGAAGCCCGCGAGCAGGACATCGTTGTTCAAGCCGAACAAGATGGCTTCGTTGAAGCTGAGTAATTGATAAGGACTGAAAAGCCCTTATTAACCAAGCTGATGTAATTGGTTAGCAGGGGCCCTTGTGGCCCCTGTTTCTTGTCAATTCAAGACCGAGGATACTGGACATGGCAAACATTTCTGCCGCCCTGGTAAAAGAACTGCGCGAGCGCACCGCCGCTGGCATGATGGATTGCAAAAAAGCGCTGGAAGAAGCCAACGGTGATATCGAGCTGGCTATCGAGAACATGCGTAAATCCGGTCAGGCCAAGGCCGCCAAGAAAGCTGGCCGTATCGCCGCTGAAGGTGTGATCTTCGCCCGTACCGAAGGCAACGTTGCCGTCATGATCGAGCTGAACTGCGAGACTGACTTCGTTTCCAAGGATGCCGGTTTCCTGGCCATGGGTCAGAAGATCGTCGAGATCGCTGCTACCCAGAAAATCGCTGACGTTGACGCGCTGAAAGCCGCCGACTTCGGCAACGGCGAGTCCGTCGAGCTGACCATCACCAACCTGATCGCCAAGATCGGTGAGAACATGAACCTGCGTCGCGTGATGCTGGTTGAAGGTGACAACCTGGGCACCTACGTTCACGGCTCCCGCATCGGTGTTATCACCAAGCTGGTTGGCGGTACCGACGAGCTGGCCAAAGATCTGGCCATGCACGTTGCTGCCAACAGCCCGCAATTCGTCAAACCGGAAGACGTGTCTGCCGAAGTCGTTGCCAAAGAGCGCGAAATCCAGATCGACATCGCCATCAACTCCGGCAAGCCGAAAGAGATCGCCGAGAAGATGGTTGAAGGCCGCATGAAGAAGTTCACCGGTGAGGTTTCCCTGACTGGTCAACCGTTCGTGAAAGATCCTTCCATGACCGTTGCCGAGCTGCTGAAGAAAGAAGGCGCTGACGTTGTTTCCTTCACCCGTTTCGAAGTGGGCGAAGGCATCGAGAAGCAAGAGACCGACTTCGCTGCTGAAGTAGCAGCCCAGATCGCGGCCGCTCAGAAGGCCTAATCGAACCGGTTTTTCCGTTTCCCCAGACCGCGACTTATGTCGCGGTCTTTATATGACCAGGAATCAGTGACATGAGTACCAATCCCAAGCCTGCATACAGACGTGTTCTTCTGAAGTTGAGTGGTGAAGCCCTGCAAGGATCCGAGGGTTTCGGCATTGATCCGGCGGTGCTGGAACGGATGGCCCAAGAGATCAAAGAGCTGGTTGAGCTGGGTGTTCAGGTCGGTCTGGTCATCGGTGGCGGCAACCTGTTCCGTGGTGCCGGCCTTGCCAAGGCAGGCATGAATCGCGTGGTGGGTGACCACATGGGCATGCTGGCGACCGTCATGAACGGCCTGGCCATGCGTGATGCCCTGCATCGTGCTTATGTGAATGCCCGCCTGATGTCGGCCATCTCCCTGCAAGGGGTCTGCGACTCCTACAGCTGGGCCGAAGCCATCAGCCAGCTGCGTGCCGGCAAGGTGGTGATCTTCTCTGCCGGTACCGGCAACCCCTTCTTTACCACCGACTCGGCAGCCTGCCTGCGCGGTATCGAGATCGAAGCCGACGTCGTGCTGAAAGCCACCAAGGTCGATGGCGTGTTCACCGATGACCCGGTCAAGAACCCGGATGCCGTGCTCTATCAGGAACTGAGTTATGATGAAGTTCTTGAAAAAGAACTCAAAGTGATGGATCTTGCTGCTTTTACCCTGGCCCGCGACCACGATCTGCCGATCCGGGTGTTCAACATGAACAAACCGGGCGCGCTGCGCCGCGTGATCATGGGTGAGCCGGAAGGTACCCTGATCCACCAGGCCAGCAAGTAAGGCAAGTGTGAGCCCCAGGCTCGCTTGTCCATTACGCCAGTCAACAAGATAGATACGAGCCGCCTGTCGGCTCGTTCGCCAAAAGGAAAACCACTGTGATCAACGAGATTAAAAACGACGCCAAGGACCGCATGGGCAAAAGCGTAGAGTCGCTGAAGACCCAGATGTCCAAGATCCGTACCGGCCGTGCTCACCCGAGCCTGCTCGACGGCATCCAGGTGGAGTATTACGGTGCTGCCACTCCTCTGAAGCAGTTGGCCAACGTGGTGGCAGAAGATGCCCGTACTCTCTCCATCTCCATCTTCGATCGCTCCATGATCCAGGCGGTGGAAAAAGCCATCCTGACCTCCGATCTGGGCCTGAACCCGTCCAGCAACGGCCAGACTCTGCGCGTGCCGCTGCCGCCGCTGACCGAAGAGCGTCGCCGTGATCTGACCAAGATCGTCCGTGCCGAAGCCGAAGGTGCCCGGGTTGCCATTCGCAACATCCGTCGCGATGCCAACGCCGACCTGAAAGCCCTGCTGAAAGAGAAAGAGATCTCCGAAGACGACGACCGTCGCGCCCAGGAAGAGATCCAGAAGCTGACCGATACCTTCATCAAGCTGGTGGATGACGCCCTTGTTGTGAAGGAAAAGGAGCTAATGGAAATCTAAGCCTCCGACAGGTATATTACGAGCGCCGTGTAGTGCCCCTGCACGGCGCTTTTGTCTTTGTGGGAGAAATGAATGTCGCTTTTGGCAGCGCTAGGCGATAGCGCCAGCTCGTCCTTGCCCCGTCACGTCGCCATCATCATGGATGGCAATGGTCGCTGGGCCCAGAACCGCGGCAAGATGCGGGTTTCCGGGCACAAGGCGGGCGTGAAATCCGTGCGTGAGGCCGTGGCCTTTGCCGCCCGTGCCAAGATGGAGGCGCTGACCCTGTTTGCGTTTTCCAGCGAGAACTGGCGCCGTCCGGAAGGGGAAGTAAACGCCCTGATGGAGTTGTTCATGACGGTGCTGGGTCGCGAGGTGAGCAAGTTGCACAGCAACGGCATTCGCCTTCGGGTGATTGGCGACACTGCCCGCTTCAGCGAGCGGCTGCAGGCCAAAATCGCCAAGGCCGAGGCGCTGACCGCCAACAATCAGGGATTGACCCTCAATATCGCCGCCAATTATGGCGGTCAGTGGGACATCGCCCAGGCGGCCCGGACCCTGGCACGGGCCGTGGCGGCGGGTGAACTCGATGCCGAGGCGGTCGATGAGGCGGCATTGGGTCGTCATGTCTGCATGGCTGATCTTCCCCCCGTGGATCTGTTGATCCGCACCGGCGGGGATCATCGCATCAGCAACTTTGTCCTGTGGCAGCTCGCCTATGCCGAACTCTATTTTACCCCGGTCCTGTGGCCCGATTTTGACGAGGCCGAGTTCAGTGGGGCAGTTGCCTCCTTCGTTGCTCGCGAGCGTCGCTTCGGGTGTACGGGTGAACAGATCCGGGAATTGATCGCCGCGCAACAGACCGGCTAAACCCCGCTCCCAAGAGAGAGGTTTCTTTTGCTAAAACAACGAATTATTACCGCATTACTGTTAGTACCCCTGGTGTTGGGGGCGCTGTTTTTTCTGCCGTTGAAATTCTTTGCCCTGCTCGCCGCCCTGGTCTTTCTGCTGGCCAGCCGTGAGTGGAGTGTCTTCGTCACTGCCCAGCCGCAACAGTGGTTGCCGCTGGTGTTCTGTCTGCTGCTGGGGGCCAGCCTGTTTTGGGTGCCCGTGGAGCAACTCTGGATCCCCCAACTGCATCCGCTGGTGATGGGCGTGCTCTGGACCGCTGTCAGCTGGTGGCTGCTGGGGCTGCTGCTGGTGCTGCGCTACCCGCAAAGCGCCAGGCTGTGGCGTGAATCCATCTGGCTCAAGTCCCTGTTCGGTCTGGTGACCCTGGTTCCCTTCTTCTGGTCCCTGGTGGCCATTCGCGGTTACAACTTCTACCACGACCCCATGATGGGGGCCTGGATCCTGCTGTTCGTGATGGGACTGGTCTGGGCGGCAGATTCTGGCGCGTATTTTTTCGGCAAGGCGTTCGGCAAACACAAGCTGGCACCGGCCGTGAGCCCGGGTAAAACCATCGAAGGCATGCTGGGTGGGCTGTTTACCGCCAGCCTGCTGGCCATCGGCGTGACCTGGTTCATGGGCTTCGTGCCTGCCAAGATGGGCACCGTGCTGCTCTGTTCTCTGCTGGCGGTGCTGGCCTCCGTGCTCGGCGATCTGGCCGAGAGCATGTTCAAGCGGGAAGCCGGCATCAAGGATTCCGGCACCCTGTTGCCGGGCCATGGGGGCATTCTCGATCGCATCGACAGCCTGACGGCGGCGCTGCCCGTCTTCCTGCTCAGCTACCTGTTGCTCGGTCCGGAGTTTTGATGTTTCGCGCACTGATGATCCCGGGAGCGTCCCGCTCCATCAGTCTGTTACCCAATCAGGAGTCTTGATGCAAAACCTGGTGATCCTGGGAGCGTCAGGCTCCATCGGTCAGAGCACCCTCAAGGTACTGCGCCACAACCCCGGGCGCTGGCAGGTGCTGGCGCTGACCGCTGCCCGCAGCGTGGACGCCATACTGCGCGACTGTCTCGAATTCTCCCCCCGGTTCGCCGTCATGGTGGACGAAGGCGCCGCCAGCGAGCTGGCGGGTCGGCTCAAGGCTCACGGCAGCACCACCCGGGTGTTGTCCGGTCAGGCAGCCCTGTGCGACGTGGCTGCTCACCCCGATGCCCACAGCGTGATGGCGGCCATTGTCGGTGCAGCGGGTCTGGCACCCACCATGGCTGCCGTGCGCGCCGGCAAGCGCATTCTGCTGGCCAACAAGGAGGCGTTGGTGATGTCAGGAGCCTTCTTCATGGAGGCGGTGCGCGAGCATGGCGCCGAGCTGCTGCCCATCGACAGCGAACACAACGCCATCTTCCAGTGCCTGCCGGTCGACGTGCAGCGCCAGCCCGGTTTCTGCGATCTGGCCGGGGCGGGGATCAGCAAGATCCTGCTGACCGGCTCCGGCGGACCTTTCCGCTATGCCGATGTGGGTGAACTGCACCATGTCACCCCGGCGCAAGCCATTGCCCATCCCAACTGGTCCATGGGGGCCAAGATCTCGGTGGACTCCGCCACCATGATGAACAAGGGGCTGGAGTACATCGAGGCGCGCTGGCTGTTCAATGCGGCCCCCGAGCAGATCCAGGTGGTGATTCACCCCCAGTCCGTCATTCACTCCATGGTGCAGTACAAGGATGGCTCCGTGCTGGCCCAGCTCGGCAACCCGGACATGTGCACCCCCATTGCCCACGCTCTGGCCTATCCGGAACGGATCGAGTCCGGTGTGGAACCTTTGGATTTCTTCAGTGTCGGAGAGTTCAGCTTTATCCGGCCCGACTATGAGCGCTATCCCTGTCTGGCGCTGGCCATGAGCGCGTGCCAGCAGGGGCAGGGGGCGACCACCTCCCTCAATGCCGCCAACGAGGAGGCCGTCGCGGCTTTTCTTGCAGAGCGGATCGGATTTATGGATATTGCCAGAGTCAACGAATCCGTCATGGCCGAGCTGGGCAGCAGTGCTGCCGGCTCTCTGGCGGATCTCATCGCCCTGGACGGTACGGCCCGAGCCCGTGCCCAGCAACTGATAAAGGAGCTTGCCGTATGAACGGACTGTGGTGGCAGCCAGCCCCTCTCCATGCTCTCGAGCGCAGGACTGGACATGACCGCGAGGTACACGGCTGATGGGCGGGCTTCTGTGGAATATCGGCGCCTTCATCGTGGCCCTCGGGCTGCTGGTGGCGGTGCATGAATTTGGCCACTTCTGGGTGGCTCGTCGTTGCGGCGTCAAGGTGGAGCGCTTCTCCATCGGCTTTGGCAAGGCCATCTGGCGTCGCCTTGGCAAGGATGGCACCGAATACGTGCTGGCCCTGATCCCCCTTGGCGGCTACGTCAAGATGCTGGATGGCCGGGTCGACGAACTCAAGCCGGGGGAGGAGTCGCAGGCCTTCAACCACAAGAGCGTCTGGGCCCGGATGGCCATCGTCGCGGCCGGCCCCATGGCAAACTTCGTGTTCGCCCTGTTCGCCTTCTGGCTGATGTTCATGATAGGGGTGCCGAGCGTCAAACCCGTGGTGGGCGAGGTGCGTCCCGCCTCCATCGTGGCAGAGGCCGGCATCCTGCCAGGCATGGAGATCGTCGGCGTCGGCGGCGAGGAGACCGGTGACTGGGAGAGCGTCACCTACGCCCTCATCAGCCACCTTGGCGATGACTCGGTCCAGCTCAAGCTCAAGGCGGCCAACACCAGCTATGCAGTGGACAAGACCCTGCAGCTGGCAGGTTGGAAATTCGATCCGGACAAAGAGTCACCCATCGGCAGCCTCGGGATAGTGCCCGTCGGTGGCAAGGTGCTGCCCGTGGTGGAGGCCGTGGTGCCGTCGAGCGCCAGCGAGAAGGCCGGCCTTCAGATAGGGGATCGCATCAAGGGGGTCGATGGAGAGGCCATCACCGAATGGGCCCAGTTTGTCGAGCGTGTCCAGCAGTCACCGGCGCAGCCGCTGCAGGTGACGGTGGAGCGCGGGGGCAGCGAGATGACCCTGACCCTGACCCCGGACGGGAAGAAAGTGAAGGGCCAGCTGGTCGGTTTTGTGGGCTTGTCGCCGCAACTGGTTCCATTACCGGATGAGTATCGAACTCTGTTACAGTATGGGCCTTTGCAAGCCCTGTGGCATGGGGTCCAGAAGACCTGGAGCCTGATCACCCTGACCTTCGACATGATAGGCAAGCTGATCGGTGGCATCGTCTCTTTGGACAACCTGAGCGGCCCCATCTCCATCGCCAAGGGGGCCGGCAGCAGCGCCGATTACGGGTTGGTCTATTTCCTCGGATTCCTGGCGCTCATCAGCGTCAACCTGGGGATCATCAACCTGTTCCCCCTGCCGGTGCTCGATGGTGGCCATCTGGTCTATTTCCTCATCGAGGCGGTCACCGGCAAGCCGGTATCGGAAAAAATTCAGGAAGTTGGGTTCAGGATAGGCGCCGCCATTCTGATGTTACTGATGGGCATTGCGCTGTTTAATGATTTCGCTCGCCTCTGAGGCCAGAGCATCAACAAGGACACATAAGAACAAAATGGCTGTTAAAAAAGCATTGGTGTTGAGTTGCCTGCTGGGGGCCAGCTTCCTGGCTCAGGCTGCCCCGGCCTCTTTTGTGGTGCAAGACATTCAGGTCGAGGGCCTGCAGCGGGTGACCCTGGGTGCCGCCCTGTTGAATCT
The DNA here is from genome assembly GCF_040908465.1 of Aeromonas sp. R10-1. Classification (NCBI taxonomy): domain Bacteria; kingdom Pseudomonadati; phylum Pseudomonadota; class Gammaproteobacteria; order Aeromonadales; family Aeromonadaceae; genus Aeromonas; species Aeromonas sp. R10-1. The sequence goes on along the minus strand of NZ_JBFODT010000036.1, from coordinate 235,377 downwards.
GCCGGTGCGGGTCGGTGATTCCGTCGACTCCGTATCCCTGGCGAACGCCATCAAGAAGCTCTATGCCTCCGGCAACTTCGAGGACGTCAAGGTCTATCGCGACGGTCAGGTGCTGCAAGTGGTGGTCAAGGAGCGCCCGACCATCTCCAGCATCGAGTTCTCCGGCAACAAGGACATCAAGGAAGAGCAACTGACCCAGAGCCTGGAATCCTCCGGGATCCGCGTGGGTGATCCGCTGGATCGCACCGTGCTGAGCTCCCTCGAGAAAGGGCTGGAAGATTTCTACTACGGTGTGGGCAAGTACTCCGCCAAGGTCAAGGCCATCGTCACCCCGCTGCCGCGCAACCGGGTCGACCTCAAGTTCACCTTCGTGGAAGGGGAAGCGGCCAAGATCCAGCAGATCAACATCGTCGGCAACAACGTCTTCCCGGAAGAGAAGCTGCTGGCCCAGCTCTCCCTCAAGGACGACGTGCCCTGGTGGAACTTCACCGGTGATCAGCGCTACCAGAAGCAGAAGCTGGCCGGTGACATCGAAGTGCTGCGCTCCTACTACATGGACCGCGGCTACATCCGCTTCACCCAGGAGTCCACCCAGGTCTCCATGACCCCGGACAAGAAGGGGGTCTATGTCACCCTCAACGTCAAGGAAGGGGAGCAGTACAAGGTTTCCGGCATCCAGCTCAAGGGCGACCTCATCGACCGCGGCGGCGAGATGAAGGGCCTCATCCCCATCGAGGCGGGCAGCGTCTACTCCGCCAGTCAGGTGACCCATACCGAAGAGGTGCTCTCCAAGTTCCTCGGCCGTTACGGCTACGCCTACCCGAAAGTGGTCACCTTCCCCCAGATCAACGACCAGACCAAGGAAGTGGAGCTCATCGTCAACGTGGAGCCGGGTCCCCGGGTCTATGTGCGCAACATCAACTTCAGCGGCAACGTCACCACCAAGGACGAAGTGCTGCGTCGCGAGATGCGCCAGATGGAGGGCACCTGGCTCTCCTCCGACAACGTCGAGCAGTCCAAGACCCGTCTCAACCGCCTCGGCTTCTTCGAGACCGCCGAAGTGGACACCAAGCGGGTACCGGGCAGCGATGACCAGGTCGATCTGGACTTCAAGGTCAAGGAGCAGCCGGCGGGGTCCATCAACGCCGGTATCGGCTACGGCACCGAGTCGGGTCTGAGCCTGCAGGCGGGTCTGCAGCAGGACAACTTCATGGGGACCGGCAAGAAGATCGGCATCAACGCCAGCACCAACGACTACTCCAAGAGCGTCGACCTGAGCTATAACGACCCCTACTTCACCGTGGACGGGGTGAGCCTGGGCGGCCGTCTCTACTACAACAAGTTCAGTGCGGCCGACGCCAACATCGTGGACTACGAGAACACCACCGTCGGTTTCCGTCTCTCCAGCGGCTTCCCGGTCAACGAGAACAACCGTCTCGACTTCAGCCTGGGTTACGAGAACAACAAACTGTCCCAGCCCAACCCCTATGTACAGGTGGACGAGTTCTGGAAGGTCTACAACGGCAATCTGGATGGCGACAACCGCATGGTGTTCAACACCGTGGACGTCACCGCCGGCTGGACCCGCTCCACCCTCAACAAGGGTCAGTTCCCGACCTCCGGTGACCGCCAGCGGGTGAACGCCAAGGTGACGGTGCCCGGCATGGATCTGCAGTACTTCAAGCTCAACGCAGAAGATGCCCACTACTTCCCGTTTGATGCCGATCACAAATGGGTCATGCTGGCCAAGGCCCGTGCCTCCTACGGCGATGGCTACGGCACCAATGGCGATTACGAGCACGTTCTGCCGTTCTTCGAGAACTACTACGCCGGTGGTTTCGATACCCTGCGTGGTTTCAAGAGCAACACAGTCGGTCCGAAGGCGCTCTACTACTACAACTTGAGTGGTAACGACGTCATCCAGGGCACTGACAGCTCGGTCGGGGGCAACGCCCTGGCGGTGGCCTCGCTGGAAATGATCGTGCCGACACCCTTTGCCTCCGAGACCTATCAGCCCCAGTTGCGGACCAGCTTCTTCATCGACGCCGGTTCCGTGTGGGATACCCACTTCGACTACAGCCAGTATCAGAACCGTTGCTTCAGTGGTTGCAACTATCTGATGGACTACTCCGACCCGAGCAACATCCGGATGTCGACCGGCCTGTCGCTGCAGTGGCTCTCTCCCATGGGCCCGCTGGTGTTCGTGCTGGCAAGACCAATCAAGAAATACGAAGGGGACGACACCGAAGTCTTCTCCTTCAACATCGGCCGTACCTTCTAAGGGGAGCGGACGCCCCCCCGCCATGGCGGGGGAAGCATGATGGGTCGCGCGTTTGCGTGCCTCACCAGGTAACAAGACGATCTCGTGGATCGCTTGCACAATCAGGTAAATCAGGTAGCCCTCGACCGAGGGACCAAGGAGTAAGTGTGAATAAAGCGTTGAAAGTAGCTGGTTTGAGCTTTGCACTGATGGCTGCCGGCATGGGTTCTGCCTTCGCTGAGACCAAGATTGCCGTGGTCGACATGGGCGAAGTCTTCCAAAAGCTGCCCCAGCGTGAAGCCGTTGCCAAGAAGCTGAAGGGCGAGTTCGAGCCGCGCATGCGTGAACTGCAGAAGCTGGAGTCTGACGGTCAGGCACTGGTCGAGAAGTTCAAGAAGGACGAAGCCTTCATGAGCGCCGAACAGAAGAAGCAGAGCCAGGAGAAGCTGGCCAAGCTGCAGATGGAATTCAACCAGAAGCGTCAGGCGTTTGAACAGGACAACGGTCGCCGTCAGTCCGAAGAGCGCAACAAGATCCTGACCAAGGTGCAGGCTGCCATTGACGCCATCGCCAAGAGCAATGGCTACGATCTGGTGCTGGAGCGCAACGCCGCCCCTTATGCAGCCAGCAAGCTGGACATCTCCGGCCAGGTTATTTCTCAGGTTAGCAAGAGCAACTAATTGATGGCATTCACTCTCGCACAGCTGGCCCAGCAACTGGGGGCCGAGGTCCATGGGGATGGGACCCGGGAAATTCGCAAGGTCGCGACACTGGAAAAAGCCGGGGAGGGGGAGATAGCCTTCCTGTCCAACAAGAAGTACCGGCATTTTCTGGAGCAGAGCAAGGCCACTGCCGTGCTCATCACCGAGGCAGACCTGCCGTTTTGCCCCACCAACGCCCTGGTGCTCAAGGACCCCTACGTGGGCTTTGCACGGGTTGCCCAACTGCTGGACACCACCCCGCAGCCGGCCATGGATATCCATCCGAGCGCCGTCATCGCGGCTGACGTGCAACTGGGCGAGAGAGTGGCCATCGGTGCCAATGCGGTGATCGAATCCGGCGTCGTGCTGGGTGACGATGTGCGCATCGGCCCGGGCTGTTTCGTTGGCAAGGATACCCGACTGGGAGCACGCTCCCGGTTGTGGGCCAACGTCACCCTCTATCACAACGTGACCCTGGGCACGGACTGTCTGGTACAGGCCGGCACCGTGATCGGGGCAGACGGTTTCGGTTATGCCAACGAGCGCGGCGAGTGGATCAAGATCCCCCAGCTTGGTGGCGTGACCATCGGCAACCGGGTCGAGATCGGTGCCTGCACTACCATCGACCGCGGTGCGCTGGAAGATACCCGCATCGCTGACAACGTCATCATCGACAACCAGTGCCAGATCGCCCACAACGTCGAGATCGGCTACGGCACTGCCGTGGCGGGCTCCACCGTGATGGCCGGTAGTCTCAAGGTCGGCAAATACTGTATCATTGGTGGTGCCTCCGTCTTTAACGGGCACATGGAGATCTGCGACCAGGCCACCGTCACCGGCATGGCCATGGTGATGCGTCCCATCACCGAGCCCGGTATCTACTCTTCCGGCATCCCCCTGCAAACCAATAAAGAGTGGCGCAAGACCGCCGCCCGGGTGATGCGTATCGAAGAGATGCACAAGCGGTTGAGCAAGCTTGAGAAAAAGCTGGATCAAGAATAATCACGATTGGTATAGGGTACTGTTTTGACTACTGAAAAGAAGAGCCTGGGCATCCAGGAAATCATGGATCTGCTGCCCCACCGTTATCCGTTCCTGATGGTGGACAAGGTGGAAAACTACGAGATCAGCGATGAGCGCAAGACCCTGCGCGCCATCAAGAACGTCTCGTTCAACGAGCCGATCTTCCAGGGCCACTTCCCGGCCAAGCCGGTGTTCCCCGGCGTGCTGATCCTGGAAGCCATGGCCCAGGCCACCGGTATCCTGGCCTTCACCATGGTGGGCAAGCCGTCCCCCAACGAGCTCTATTACTTTGCCTCCATCGACAACGCCCGCTTCAAGCGCCCGGTGGGCCCCGGCGATCAGCTGGTGCTGGATGTGGAGTTCCTGAAGGAGCGTCGCGGCATCGCCAAGTTCACCGGTGTCGCCACCGTCGACGGTGAAGTGGTCTGTACTGCCGAACTGATGTGCGCCAAGCGCGAGGTATAACCGTGATCGATCAGACTGCCATCATCCACGACACCGCCATCGTCCATGAGTCTGCCGTCATCGGCAAAGGGGTTGAAATCGGCCCCTTCACCGTCATCGGCGCCGAGGTCGAAATCGGTGACAACACCTGGGTGAGCTCCCACGTGGTGATCAAGGGCCCGACCAAGATCGGTCGCGGCAACAAGATCTTCCAGCACACCTCCATCGGTGAGGATTGCCAGGACAAGAAGTACGCCGGCGAGCGCACCTTCCTCGAGATCGGCGACAACAACGTGTTTCGCGAGAACTGCACCGTGCACCGCGGCACCACCCAGGACCAGAGCCTGACCAAGGTCGGTAGCGGCAACCTGTTCATGGTCAACGTTCACGTGGCCCACGACTGCATCATCGGTGACAACTGTATCTTCGCCAACAACGCCACCCTGGCGGGCCATGTGCACATCGGTGACTTCGTGATCTTCGGCGGTCTGTCTGCCATTCACCAGTTTGGCCGCGTCGGCTCCCACGCCTTCGTCGGCGGCTGCGCTGCCCTGAACAAGGACGTGCCGCCCTACGTGATGGCCGCCGGCAACTACGCCAAGCCGTTCGGGGTCAACTCCGAAGGCCTGCGTCGTCGTGGCTTCAGCGCCGAGGCGATCTCTGCCGTCAAGCGCGCCTACAAGGAGATCTTCCGCTCCGGCAAGACCATTGAAGAGGTGTTGCCCGTGCTGAGCGAGATGGCCCAGAGCGAACCGGCCATCCAGCTCTATGTGGATTTCCTCAAGGACAACGAGCGCGGGATCATCCGTGCCTGATCCCATTCGCATCGGCATCGTCGCCGGAGAGACCTCCGGCGACATCCTGGCCGCAGGGCTGGTGCGCGAACTGCAAGCCCGCTACCCGGATGCGCAGTTCGAAGGGATCGCCGGGCCGCGGATGCAGGCTCTCGGCGTGAAGGCGCTGTTCGAGATGGAGGAGCTCTCCGTCATGGGCATCACCGAGGTGCTGGGCCGTCTGCCCCGCATCCTCCAGGTGCGCCGCGAACTGCTGCGCCACTTCATCGCCAATCCCCCCGACATCTTCGTCGGTGTGGATGCACCGGATTTCAATATCGGGGTGGAGCTGAAACTGCGCCGCGCCGGTATCAAGACGGTCCACTATGTCAGTCCCTCCGTCTGGGCCTGGCGTCAGGGCCGCATTCACAAGATCAAGGCCGCCACCGACATGGTGCTCGCCTTCTTGCCGTTCGAGAAAGCCTTCTACGACCGTTTCGATGCCCCCTGTCGCTTCGTTGGCCACACCATGGCGGACGACATTCCGCTGGTGCCGGATCAAGGGGCGGTGCGCGAGGCCCTCGGCATCGATCCCGCCCGTCGCTGGCTGGCGGTACTGCCGGGGAGTCGCACGGCGGAAGTGGGCTTCATGGCGCCGGTCTTTCTCGAGGCGTGCAAGCACCTGACGGTGCACAACCCGGATCTCGGTTTCATCGTGCCTCTGGTCAACCAGAAACGGCGCGAGCAGTTCCTCGCCATCAAGGCCGAGGTGGCCCCGGAGCTCGACATGGTGCTGCTGGACGGCCAGGGCCGCGAGGCCATGATTGCCGCCGACGTGGTGATGCTCGCCTCCGGCACCGCGGCCCTCGAGGCCATGCTGGTGAAAAAGCCCATGGTGGTCGGTTACAAGCTCAAACCCTTCAGCTACTTGCTGGCCCAGTGGCTGGTGAAGACGGATTATGTCTCCCTGCCGAACCTGCTGGCGGACAAGATGCTGGTGCCCGAGCTCATCCAGCACGAGTGCACCCCGGCCAACCTGGTGGAAGAGGTGAGCAAGCTGCTGGACCATGACAACAGCGAGCTCATCGCCACCTTCACCCGGTTGCACGAGAAGATCCGCTGCAATGCGGATGTGCAGGCAGCGGAAGCGGTTGCCGCGCTGCTGGAACGCTAGTGGGCTCTGCCTGTGTGTCAGGCGTGATGTTGTGCTGATACTGGCCCTGCGGGGCCGGTTTTGATTCAAGGCTATGAGATGACGATCGATATTCCCGAAGACAAGCTGATTGCCGGGGTGGACGAGGTGGGTCGCGGCCCCCTGGTGGGTGACGTGGTCACCGCCGCGGTGATCCTGGATCCTGCCAATCCCATCCTTGGCCTCGCCGATTCCAAGAAGCTCTCCGAGAAGAAGCGGCTCGCCCTGTTCGAAGAGATCCGGGAGAAGGCGCTGGCCTATGCCATCGGCCGCGCCAGCCCGGCGGAAATCGACGAGCTCAACATCCTGCACGCCACCATGCTGGCGATGCAGCGCGCCGTGGCGGGGCTCAAGGTGACGCCCGAGCTGGTCTTCATCGACGGCAACCGCTGCCCCAGATTGCCGATGGAGGCCCGCGCCGTGGTCAAGGGTGACAGCCTGGTGGCCGCCATCAGCGCCGCCTCCATCCTCGCCAAGGTGACCCGGGACGCCGAGATGACCGAGCTGGACAGCCGCCATCCCGAGTACGGTTTCGCCCGCCACAAGGGCTACCCGACGGCGGAGCACCTCGCCATTCTGGCCGAACGGGGCCCGCTGCCCGAATACCGTCAGAGCTTCAAGCCGGTGCGCCGCGCCCTGGGGATCGAATAACCGATGCCGATCTGTCTGAACGATTTCTGCTTGCGCAATGAGAGGGCGTGACCATGGCTGATCCCCGTTTCATCCACCTGAGGGTGCACTCCGACTTCTCCATGGTCGACGGCCTGCAGAAGATCGGTCCCATCGTCTCCGCTGCCGCCGCCAACAACATGCCGGCCCTGGCCCTGACCGACCAGATGAACATGTGCGGCCTGGTGCGCTTCTACGGCTCCGCCCACGGCAAGGGGATCAAGCCCCTGGTCGGGGCGGATTTCTGGGTGCAGAGCGAAGAGCTTGGGGACGAGCAGTTTCGCCTCACCCTGCTCGCCATGGACAACGACGGCTACCAGAACATCACCCTGCTCATCTCCCGTGGCTATCAGCGCGGTCATGTGCAGGGGCGCCCCGTCATCGACAAGGCCTGGCTTGGCGAACATGCCAAGGGGGTGATCGTCCTCTCCGGCGGGCGCGAGGGGGATGTGGGCAAGTTCCTGCTCAAGGGCAACCGCCAGATGGTGGAGCATTGCCTCGCCTTCTACCAGACCCACTTCCCGGATGCCTACTACCTGGAGCTGCTGCGTACCGGCCGCCCGGACGAGGAGGTCTACCTGCACATGGCGGTGGCCATTGCCACCGAGTTCGAACTGCCGGTCGTGGCCACCAACGAGGTGGTGTTCCTCACAGCCGATGACTTCGATGCCCACGAGATCCGGGTCGCCATCCACGACGGCTACACCCTGATGGACAAGCGCCGACCGCGCCGCTACAGCCCCCAGCAGTACCTGCGCAGTCAGGAGGAGATGGCGGAGCTGTTTGCCGACATCCCGGAAGCCCTGGAAAACACGGTGGAGATCGCCAAGCGCTGCAACGTGACGGTGCGCCTTGGCGAGTATTTCCTGCCCAACTTCCCTACCGGCGACATGACCACCGAGGACTTCCTGGTCATGAAGTCGAAGGAAGGGCTGGAGGAGCGGCTCGAATTCCTGTTCCCGGATCCGGCGGTGCGGGCCGAGCGCCGTCCCGAGTATGACGAGCGCCTCGACATCGAGCTCAAAGTGATCAACCAGATGGGCTTCCCGGGTTACTTCCTCATCGTGATGGAGTTTATCCAGTGGTCCAAGGACAACGGCATTCCCGTCGGTCCGGGCCGGGGCTCGGGGGCGGGGTCGCTGGTGGCCTACGCCCTCAAGATCACTGATCTGGATCCGCTGGAATTTGACCTGCTGTTCGAACGTTTCCTGAACCCCGAGCGGGTCTCCATGCCCGACTTCGACGTCGACTTCTGTATGGACAGGCGCGACGAGGTGATCGATCACGTCTCCGAGATGTACGGTCGGGAGGCGGTGTCCCAGATCATCACCTTCGGCAGCATGGCGGCCAAGGCGGTGGTGCGGGACGTCGGCCGTGTGCTGGGCCACGCCTACGGTTTTGTGGATCGCATCTCCAAGCTGATCCCGCCGGATCCGGGCATGACCCTCGCCAAGGCGTTCGAAGCCGAGCCCAAGTTGCCGGAGCTCTACGAGCAGGACGAGGAGGTCAAGGACCTCATCGACATGGCGCGCCGCCTGGAAGGGGTGGTGCGCAACGCCGGCAAGCACGCCGGTGGAGTGGTGATCGCGCCCACCAAGATCACCGACTTCGCGCCGCTCTATTGCGACGACGAGGGGCATCACCCGGTCACCCAGTTCGACAAGAACGACGTGGAGTACGCGGGCCTGGTGAAGTTCGACTTCCTGGGGCTGCGCACGCTCACCATCATCGATTGGGCCCTTGGCATGATAAACCCCCGTCTTGCCAAAGAGGGCAAGCCGCCGGTGGACATCGCCGCCATCCCCATCGACGACAAGAAGTCGTTCGCCCTCTTGCAGCGCTTCGAGACCACGGCGGTGTTCCAGCTCGAATCCCGCGGCATGAAGGACCTCATCAAGCGGCTGCAGCCCGACTGCTTCGAAGACATGATCGCGCTGGTGGCCCTGTTCCGCCCGGGCCCGCTCCAGTCGGGCATGGTGGACAACTTCATCGAGCGCAAACACGGCAAGGAGGCCATCTCCTACCCGGACGAGAAGTGGCAGCACGAAAGCCTCAAACCCATACTCGAGCCCACCTACGGCATCATCCTCTACCAGGAGCAGGTGATGCAGATCGCCCAGACCCTGGCGGGGTATACCCTGGGTGGCGCGGACATGCTGCGTCGGGCCATGGGCAAGAAAAAACCCGAAGAGATGGCCAAGCAGCGGGCGGGCTTCGAGGAGGGGGCGGTCAAGAACGGCGTCGACGGCGAACTGGCGATGAAGATCTTCGATCTGGTGGAGAAGTTTGCGGGCTACGGCTTCAACAAGTCCCACTCCGCTGCCTATGCGCTGGTCTCTTACCAGACCCTCTGGCTCAAGACCCATTTCCCGGCGGAGTTCATGGCGGCGGTGATGACCGCCGATATGGACAACACCGACAAGATAGTGACCCTGGTGGACGAGTGTCAGCGCATGGGGCTGACCGTGATCCCGCCGGACGTCAACACCGGTCGCTACCGCTTCAGCGTCAACGAGGACGGCCACATCGTCTACGGCATCGGCGCGGTGAAGGGAGTAGGGGAAGGGCCCATCGAGGCGATCCTGGACGCGCGGGATCGGGACGGACCGTTCCGCGACCTGTTCGATTTCTGCAACCGGGTCGACATCAAGAAGCTCAACAAGCGGGTGATGGAGAAGCTCATCCTCTCCGGCGCCATGGACAGGCTCGGCCCCCACCGCGCCGCCCTGATGGCGACCCTGGAGGAGGCGATGCGCGCCGCCGAGCAGCACGCCAAGGCCCAGGCGGTGGGGCAGGTCGACATGTTCGGCGTGCTCACGGAGGAGATCGACGACGTCAAGAAGGCGTTCGCCAACGTGCCGCACTGGCCCGACAAGGTGTGGCTGGAAGGGGAGCGCGAGACCCTGGGGCTCTACCTCACCGGTCACCCCATCAACCAGTACAGCAGCGAGCTGCGGCGCTACACCTCGGGCCGACTGTGCGATCTGCATCCCACCTCCCGGGATACGGTAACCACGGCGGCGGGGTTGGTGATCGCGGCGCGCAGCATGGTGACCAAGCGAGGCAACAAGATGGGGATCTTCACCCTGGACGACAGATCCGGCCGTCTGGATGTGACCCTTTTCAGTGAAGCGCTGGAAAAATACGAAGAATTGATGCAAAAAGACCGTATTTTAGTGGTTTCTGGACAGGTCAGCTTTGATGACTTCTCCGGTGGCCTTAAAATGTCGGCCCGCGAGTTGCTGGATATCAACGATGCGAGGGAGCGTTTTGCCAGGGCAATCCGCATCTCCCTCGATGAACAACGCATTGACGAGCGCTTTTTCCCGCGTTTGTGCGAGATTTTGGAGCCCGCCCGTGCCGGAGTCTGTCCGGTTCAGGTAAACTATCGTCGCCCCGGTTCCCGGGTGCGATTGACGCTCGGTACCGAGTGGCGGGTGACGCCCACCGATCAACTGATAGATGACTTGCGAGTCCTGCTTGGACGAGAGCGGGTTGAATTGGTTTTTGATTAGAGGATCTATTGTCCCTATGAGTCTTTTTCTGGATTTTGAACAGCCGATCGCCGAGTTGCAGGCACAGATCGATGAACTGCGCCATGTGAGCGAGCACAACAGTGCCGTGGATCTCAGCGAAGACATTCGCCGGCTGGAGAAGAAAAACGAAGAGCTGACCAAGAAGATCTTCGGCGATCTGGGTGCCTGGCAGGTATCCCAGATGGCACGTCATCCCCAGCGCCCCTACACCCTCGACTACATCGAGCAGATCTTCACCGATTTCGACGAGCTGGCCGGGGATCGCGCCTATGCCGATGACAAGGCCATCGTCGGCGGCATCGCCCGTCTCGACGGCGAGCCCGTGATGATCATCGGTCACCAGAAGGGTCGCGAGACCAAGGAGAAGATCAAGCGCAACTTCGGCATGCCGCGCCCGGAAGGGTACCGCAAGGCCCTGCGCCTGATGGAGATGGCCGAGCGCTTCAAGATGCCGATCATCACCTTCATCGACACCCCGGGTGCCTACCCCGGCGTGGGTGCCGAGGAGCGTGGCCAGTCCGAAGCCATCGCCCGCAACCTGAAAGTCATGGCCGGCCTGACCGTGCCGGTGGTCTGCACCGTGATCGGTGAAGGCGGCTCCGGCGGCGCTCTCGCCATCGGCGTGGGCGATCGGGTCAACATGCTGCAGTACTCCACCTACTCCGTCATCTCCCCGGAAGGGTGCGCCTCCATCCTCTGGAAGAGCGCCGAGAAGGCCTCGGTGGCGGCGGATGCCATGGGCATCACCGCCCAGCGCCTGAAGGAGCTGAAGCTCATCGACAACATCGTCGAGGAGCCCCTCGGCGGTGCCCACCGCGACGTGGAGAAGATGGCCAAGCACCTGAAAGCGCGCATCAAGCAGGATCTGGATGCCCTGCGCCCCCTCGAGAGCGAGCAACTGCTGGAGCAGCGCTACCAGCGTCTGCTGGGTTACGGCTACTGCTGATCTGCCGCTTCCAATAAAAAGTCCCCGCATGCGGGGACTTTTTTTATGGGCGACGTTTGTGGGGGGACGCCGGGGCGGGCCTCAGGGGGCGGTCAGCGCCCGTTGCATGGGGGCGGAAGCACGCCCTCCGGCAGGGCTCAGGGCCCGCCACTCCCGCCACAGCAGCCAGCACAGGGGGGGCGTCAGGAGCAGCACGGTGGCGGGCTGGGCCATCAAGACCCCGTCGCGCCCCCACCAGAGAGGCAGCAGGAAGATGAGGGGCAGCAGCAGCACCGTCTTGGCCACGGAGATGACGAGGGCCTGGCGGGTGCGGGCCATGGCCTGCAACAGCACGATGCCGAACATGACGATCCCCTCCAGGGGCAGGGCAGCGAGGTTGAGGGTCAGGCTGCTGATGGCGGCGGCGAGCAGCTCTGCATCCTGATCCCCGGTGTAGAGCATGGCGACCGGCTGCGGCAGCAGCTGGACAATCAGCCAGACCCCCAGGCCATAGACCAGGGTGATCTTGAGCCCCATCGCCATCAGGAACTGGAGGTCGCGATGGCGCCCGGCTCCCGCTGCCTGGCTCACCAGGGGCTGGATGCCAAACGCCAGTCCCTGCAGGATGACGATGAAGACCGCCTCCGTGTATCCCGCCACGGTGAAGCCCGCCAGATCCTTGACCGTGCCGTGCACCATCAGCTGGCTGTTGTGCAGCAGCAACAGCAGCCCCAGATTGAACTGGGCGATGAGGCTCGGCAGCCCGGTGAAGAGCAGGCCGGGCATGGCCGGGAAGCGTGGCACCAGCTGGCACCAGGTCAGCCGCAACCGGGCGTGGCGGGTGAAGAAGTACCCCAAGCCGAGCAGGCTGACCATGGCCTCCGAGAGGAGGGTGGCCTGGGCTGTGCCCACCAGCCCCAGCCCGAGCCGGCCCACCATGATGTAGTTGAGCAGGATGTTGAGGAGGGCGCCGCCGCTCACCAGTACCATGGCGAGGCGAGGGCGGCCGTCGTTGCGAAGCAGGTAGGGCACCGCCAGGTTGCTGGCGAGCAGCAGGGTGCCACCGCCAATCCAGGTGAGGTAGTCGCTGGCCTGCTGCCAGGTGTCGGTGCCGGGGGCCATTCCCAGGGCCTGCAGGATATCGGTGTGCCAGTGGTGCAGCAGCAGCGGCGCTACCGTGCCCAGGATCAGCAGCAGCCAGAGGGCGCTGACCAGAGCCTGGCGGGCCAGAGCGAGGTTCCTGGCGCCCTGCTGGAAGGAGATGGCGGTGGCGGCCCCCATGGCGATCATGGCGGCGAGGCCGATGAGCACCATGATGACCGGATAGACCAGGTTGATGCCGGCAAGGCCGGCGGCCCCCACGTAGTGGCCGACGAAGATGCCATCCACCAGGTAGTAGGCGCCGGAGACCAGCATGGCCATGACGGAGGGGAGGGCATAGCCCCAGAAACGGCGGGCCATGGCCCGTTGACGCAGGCGGAAGTAGGCGGACATATCTGTACTCGGGAAAAGGGCCGGAATCGAACAGACAGTCTAGTTTCTTATGGTTTAATTGATAATCAGGCTTTCATTTGATGAATTGCTGAATTCAGCTCATCAATTAACGGATCCTGTGATACTCCTTCAGCATGTCGATCAGGGCTCGCAGCCCTTGCCCCAGCTGGTGCCGGCCCGGATAGAAGAGGTTGAACCCGGCAAAGCTGGGGCTCCAGTCATCCAGCACGCTCACCAGCCGCCCCGATGCCAGGGCGTCGAACACCTCCCCTTCATGGCAGTAGGCAAGCCCGAGCCCCGCCTCGGCCGCCCCCAGGTAGAGCGCGGGCGTGCTGGTGGTGAGCGGGCCCGTCACTTCGATCTCAAGCAGCTCCCCCTCGGCGGCAAAGGCCCAGCGATAGTGGTGATGGGGCGTGAGCCGATAACCGATGCAGTCGTGCTGACGCAGATCCGAGGGGTGGCGAGGGGTGCCACGCCGTGCCAGATAGTCGGGGGAGCCCACCACCAGATAGCGCTGCTGCGGGCCCAGGGGAACCGAGATCATCTCCTGGGGCAGCAGGTCGCCATAGAAGAGGGCGGCGTCGTAGCCATCCTCGATGAGGCGGGGCATCAGCTCCAGCTCCTCCACCTCCACCTGCATGCGCGGGTAGCGCACCAGATAGTCGATGAGCACCGGGGCCAGCACCTCCTGGATGGCGGCTCGCGGGGCACAGAGCCTGAGCCTGCCCACGGGTTCGCCCGCGTGGCGCGTCAGCTCCGCCAGCGCCGCCTCCAGTTGCCCCAGGGTTGGCAGCACCTGGGCCAGCAGCCGTTCGCCCGCCTCGGTCGGCACCACGGCCCGGGTGCTGCGATTGAGCAGCCTGACGGCCAGGCGACTCTCCAGCCCTTTGAGGGCATGACTCAGGGCCGAGGCGGAGACCCCGAGCTCGAGGGCGGCCTTGCTGAAACTGCGGTGACGGGCGACGGCGGCAAACACGGCCAGCTCGGCGAGATCGGTGCGGGAGAGGGTCATGGTCGGTACGCAGAAAAGGGGCGGACACAAAGGGTACGCCATGGGGCGACGGGAGACAATCGGGGGGCAATGAGGGGGTTGTGACAAAATTGTTGCGCGTTTCAAGGGTGAGGTGGATCACACTAGAAAGTTTATATGTTAAAAAAAAATCGCAATATGGCGATTCAAGTGTGATCTGAAGCGATGGAAAGGCGATTCCAATCAAACTTTGGTTGATTAATTCAAAAAAACGCTGTGATTAATAGGGCCTTTTAACTAGAGTCATCTCATCGGATGAGGTGAGCGTTATCCCGTTGTTAACGAGCGAGCACGATCCCCTCTGTATTACGACTCCCCGCCCGTGTTTGTTGCAATCAGGTTGCCACAAGGAGTGGCGGCCGGATGGCCGGGGCGGAGGAATAAACAGGACGAATAGCTGGAGTTCCAGGGAAAGGAACCGGGCCCAGGCCCACTGACAAGTTAAGATCCCACTTTCCTTGATGACAGGAACACCCCTATGTCTGACATGAACATTGCAGTTGAAGGCAGCTTGAGCAAAGCCTCCTCCCGTGGCATCAACAAGGCCGACGTGGTCTGGATGCTGGGTCTGTACGGTACCGCCATCGGCGCCGGTGTCCTCTTCCTGCCGATCAATGCCGGTGTCGGTGGCCTGTGGCCGCTGGTCGCCATGCTGATCCTGGCCCTGCCGCTGACCTTCTTCGCCCACCGTGGCCTGACCCGCTTCGTGCTGTCCGGCTCCACCCGTGACGGCGACATCACCGAGGTGGTGGAAGAGCACTTCGGCAAGACCGCAGGCAAGTTCATCACCCTGCTCTACTTCTTCGCCATCTACCCCATCCTGCTGATGTACTCCGTGGCCATTACCAACACCGTCGAGAGCCTGATGGTGCACCAGCTGGGCATGACGGCACCTCCCCGTGCCATCCTCTCCCTGGTGCTGATCCTGGGTCTGATGGCGATCGTTCGCCTGGGCGGTCAGGTCATCGTCAAGGCGATGAGCGTGCTGGTCTTCCCGTTCGTGGTCACCCTGATGGGTCTGGCGCTCTACCTGATCCCGCACTGGAACGGTGCCATCATCACCGAAGCCCCTGCGCTGGGTGAGGCCTTCAACGGCGACTTCATCAAGACCCTGTGGCTGGCCATCCCGGTGATGGTGTTCTCCTTCAACCACTCCCCGATCATCTCCTCCTTCGCGGTGGACAACAAAGGCCGCTACGGTGCCAACGCCGAGAAGAAGTGCAGCAACATCCTGCTGGGTGCCCACGTCATGATGGTGATGACGGTGATGTTCTTCGTGTTCAGCTGCGTGCTGAGCCTCTCCCCGGCTGACCTGGCGGCGGCCAAGGAGCAGAACATCTCCATCCTCTCCTACCTGGCCAACCACTTCGACAACCCGGTGATCGCCACCGTGGCACCGCTCATCGCCATGGTTGCCATCAGCAAGTCCTTCCTGGGTCACTACCTGGGTGCGCAAGAGGGCATGAACGGCCTGATGGCCAAGTCCCTGCGCGAGAAGGGCAAGAACGTCGACGTCAAGCAGCTGAACAAGGTGACCGCGGTCTTCATGATCCTGACCACCTGGGCCGTGGCCACCATCAACCCGAGCATCCTCGGCATGATTGAAGATCTGGGCGGCCCCATCATCGCCATGCTGCTCTTCCTGATGCCGATGTACGCCATCGCCAAGGTACCGGCCATGCGCAAATATGCCGGCAACCTCAGCAACGGCTTCGTCACCCTCATCGGCCTCATCGCCATGTCCGGCATCATCTACAAGCTGATTGCCTGATGACAGCGTTCATCCCTGTGAGAAAGCCGCCCCCCGGGGCGGTTTTTTTATGGGCACAAATGCTTAACAAAGCGGTGGTGGCGGCCTAACATGGCGGGATGTTTTTCTAGACGGGACAACAGGATATGTCTGGGTTGAAAAAGGATCTCGGGCTCTGGCAGGGGATGGGGCTGCTCGCCACCTCCCTGCTCGGTACCGGGATCTTCGTGGTACCGGCCACCGCCGCCTCGCTGGCGGGAGGGGCGTCGCTGTGGGCCTGGTTGCTGCTGATTGCCCTGGTGCTGCCCATCGCCTTTACCTTCGCCCGCCTCGGGCGGCGTTATCCCCACGCGGGTGGCGCGCCCCATCTGATTGGCCTCGCCTTTGGCAACGGCGCTGAGCGCTTCTCCGCTTTCCTCTTTCTGGCGGTGCTGCCGGTGGGCCTGCCTGCCGCCCTCACCATCGCCGCCGGTTTCTGGCACGCCCTGTTCGACATGGGGGAGTGGACCCTCTGGGGCATCCAGCTGCTCACCCTGCTCGGGGTCTTTCTGCTGGGGCTGCGGGGGGCGCGCTCCTCCGGCAATCTGCAATTGCTCATTGCCCTGGCTATCCTGGGGCTCACCCTGCTCATCTGGTTCAAGGGGGATCTCAGCTGGCGCGATGCCGCCCAGCCTCTGCCAACGGCGAGCGAGTGGCCCGCCATGGGATCGGCGCTGGCGGTGATGTTCTGGTGTTTCGTGGGGCTCGAGGCCTTCGCCCACATGGGGGAGGAGTTCAAGCGGCCGGAGCGGGACTACCCCCTTGCCCTGCTGGGGGGCGTGCTGCTGGCGGGGCTCATCTACTGGGTGCACTCGCTGGTGGTGCTCAAATATGACCTCTACGGGGACGAGGCGACCAATGCCACCGCCATTCCGGCCCTGCTCTCCCTGCTGTTCGGCCCCACCGCCAAGTGGCTGGTGGCGGTGCTGGGCTATCTCTCCTGCTTCGCCAGCATCAACATCTACCTGCAAGGTTTTGCGCGCCTTATCTGGAGCATGGCGCGGGAGGGCAAACTGCCGGTCTCCCTCTCTCGCCTCTCGGCCCGGGGCGCTCCCCTGCATGCCCTTGCCTGGGTGCTCGCCATCTGTTTCGTCTCCATCACCCTGATCCTCTGGCTGCGTCTGCCCCTCGATGCGCTGATCCGCTACGCCAACGGCAACTTCGTGCTGGTCTATCTGCTCTGCATGGCGGCCGGCTGGCGCTTGCTGTCGGGGACCGGCAAGGGGCTGGCGGGCCTCAGCGTGCTGCTCTGCACCCTGGTGCTGCTGGCCCTCGCCACTCAGGTGCTCTATGCCGTCGTGCTGAGCCTGGGGTATGGCGGCTTCTCCCTGTGGCGGCGCAGACGCCGCCGCTCGGCGTCCGATGAGGGTGTCTGCGCCATCAAGTAACTCCCGAAAAAAGCCCCGCAGTGCGGGGCTTTTTGTTGCTGGTCACAGGCTGGCGGGCAGGTCGCTGCGCAAGATGGCGTAGTGGCGCAGGGAGATGAAGCCATCCCCCTTGCGCTCGCACTCCCGCGCCGTGCCCTCGTAGTGAAAACCGGCCCGCTCCAGCAGGCAGGCGGAGGGGTGGTTGGGCTCCTCCACCACTGCCATAAGCCGGTGCAGGTTGGTGGTGCGGTAAGTGAGCGGGAGCCAGAGTTGCAGCGCCGCGCTCATCACCCCCTTGCCCCAGTGTTCGGGATAGAGCCAGTAGCCCAGCTCGGCACACCGGTGAGTCGGGTCGGCATCGTTGTAGCCGATGGCCCCCAGCGGCTCGCCCGAGAGTCGGTCGCGAATGAGATGCCAGGCGCCACGGCCGGTGCGGGTCAGCTCGGCATACCAATCCATCTGTGCCCGGCATGCCGCCAGGCTGTCGTAGCTGACGCCGTAGTAGGCGACGACCCGGGGATCGGAGAGGCCGCGATAGATGTGAGGCAGGTCGGTGTCGGTGACGGGATCCAGCCTGATGTGAGGTTGTTGCATTGATGTCATGGTGGCTCCTTGCGGCCAGCCGTGGCTGGCCGCGTGTGTTGCGTAACAAGAGATGGATGATCCGGGCTGGCGTCAGGCAAACCCGAGCCGCTCGGCAAGGCGCGCCAGCTCGTCACGCCACTGCTGCTGCAGGCGCGGGGTCTGGTGCCTGGGCTTGCGGGCCAGATCGGCGGCGAGCAGGGCATCGAGCTCATACCAGCGCGCCAGCAGCGCCTCTTCGTCATCCCCCGTGGCGGCCGCGGTCTGCGGGTCACCTGATCGAGCCGGGCTGCCCGCCTGCGGCAAGGGGGCATCGCCCAGCAGCTCGGCATAGGCCCGCGCGGCACTGTGAGCCTCCTGGATGCGCCCGTCCTTTATCAGCCAGAAGCGGTTGCAGCTGCGCTCGATCAGCTCCCGGTCGTGGGAGACCAGCAGCACGCCCCCGGGGAAGGCCGCAATGGCGTCGGCCAGCTCCTCCTTGCCCGCCAGATCCAGGTGATTGGTGGGTTCGTCGAGCCAGAGCATGTGGTGGCTGCCGAGGGACAGGGCGAGGAACAGCAGCCGTGCCCGCTCGCCCCCGCTCAGGGTGTGCACCTGCTGGCCGTGGCGGGCATAGGGGAAGCCTGCCCGGATCAGCGCCTGTCGCCGCGTCACCTCAGGCAGAGGGGCCAGGGGGTACAGCGCGTCGCTCAGGGTGGCGTCGTCAAAGAGCTGCTGCAGGGACTGATCGTAATAGGCGATGCTGGCGCCGGGGTGGCAGTACCAGCCCGCCTGCGGACTCAGGTCTGTCAGTTCGCGCCAGCACTGGCGCAGCAGGGAGGACTTGCCGGTGCCGTTGGCACCGAGCAGGGCGACCCTGTCCCCTGCCCGCAGCCAGAGTCCCTCGGCACGCAGCAGCGGCGGCAGTGCCGGTGCCGGCGATACGTCGAGGGCCTCCAGTCGCAGCAGGGTGTCGGCGGGCAGGCTCACTCCGCGCAGCTCGAGCCGCCAGGGGGCCAGCGCCGCCACCTGGCTCTGTTCCTCCTGCAGGCGGGCGATGCGCTTTTCCATGGACTTGGCCTGGCGCACCAGCTTCTCGTTGTCATGCTCCCGCCCCCAGATGGCGAGGCGCTTGCTGCTGGCGCTCAGGCGGTCTATCTCCTTTTGCTCGTCCGCCCGGCGCAGGCGGGTCTGCTCATCCTCGGCAGCCAGCGCCGCCCTGGCCTGGCTGCAGGGCAGGGCGAAGCGGTGCAACTGGCCGTCTCGCAGGATCAGGGTCTGATCCGTGACGCTGTCCAGCAGGCGACCGTCGTGGGAGACCAGCACGAAGGCGCCGCGCCAGCCCAGCAGAAACTGCTCGAGCCAGAGCAGGGCGGGCAAGTCCAGGTGGTTGCTGGGCTCATCGAGCAGCAGCAGGTTGGGTTGACGCAGCAGGGCGCGCCCTATCTGCAGCCGGCTGTGCTGGCCACCGCTCAGTGCACTGACCGGCAACGTGGCCTGGGCCTCCAGCTGCAGTTCGGCCAGCAGCTTGTCCACCTGCCATTCGGCGGCGGGGTCATTGCCCAGTGCATCCAGCAGCACGGCGCGGGTGCTGAGGGTGGAAAGCCCGGCGGGCAGTTGCTGGGCCACGAACTCGCAGCGGCAGGCGGCGGCCTGCACGACCCGGCCGGCCTGGGGCGTGCGCTCGCCCGCCAGCAGCGCGAGCAATGTGCTCTTGCCGCAGCCGTTGGCGCCAATCAGGCCGAGTCGGTCGCCTGCGCGAATGCCGAGTTCGAGGTGATCAAATAAGGGAAGGTGCCCCGCACTCATCTGCAGGGAATGGGTACTCATCAGGGTTGTCATGCTCTTGCTCTCTTAAATCGCGGGATGGGAAATCCCTGTCATCAGGAGCGCTGGCGACAACGGCAGAGTCGAGAAAGGTCTCGGTATGGAAGGGAGTCGGCTTTGCTCGAACCCGCTATCGCAGCGCGATGGTATGCAGGCAAGAGCACTTGAATGTGCCGAACAGGCGAGCCGAGAACATCGGACACGCTTGGATAACCATTTTTTACCTCCTTGTGTTTCGTTATGGCAGGGTGCGGCGATTATAGGCACAGAAAAAAACAGTCGTCCATCCGCCCTGTGGGGGGCCGTGGGCACCGCATCGGGAGGCGCGGGGTAAAAAAACGCCCCGTGATACGGGGCGTGGGGGGTCAGTCGCGGGGGGTCTTGAGGGCCTCAATCACATCGTCACTGGGGGCCAGTCCCTCCACGTGGTTGAAGCTCTCCAGCCCCTCCTGGGGATTGATGGTGAGGGCGTCGGCGCTCAGGTAGCTGCCGCTGCCGGCGCTCTCCACCACGACGATGACTTCAGGCTGCTTGTCGCCGTTGAGATCCAGCAGCTTGAGCTCCTTGATGCTGCCATCGCGCGGCAGCACCTTGCCGTCGATGAACTGATCCAGCGGAAACTGGGGGTTGGCACCGGAGTAGAGGCGCACGTCGTAGCTGCCGGTGGAGGCAGGCTCGCCGCGCCCTTCGCTGACGGTCACCACCTGGCCGGAGGGGAGTGTCAGCTGTTTGAAGAAGCCGTCCGCCGCCTGGCTGGCGAGGGGCAGGGTGAGCAGGCCGAGAGTAAGGAATAAGGCTTTCATGGAGAGGACCCTTGTTGCTGCTTGTGTGTCTGTGACGGGCAGGGGACGCTTCCCTGCCACGTCGGAAGCGGGCAGGGGGCCGCTGGTCGACCGCCCCCTGCCCGGGTTGTCATCACCATATCTTGACCCGTTTGGCCGGGTCCAGATAGAGCTTGTCGCCGGGCTGGATCTTGAACGCCTCGTAGAAGGCGGGGATGTTTGGTACCACGCCGTTGACCCGGTATTCCGGTGGCGAGTGGGGATCCGAGGCGAGCAGCATCTGCATCAGCTCGGGGCGATACATGCCCTTCCACACCTGGGCCCAGCCGAGGAAGAAGCGCTGCTCGCCGGTAAAACCGTCCAGCACCGGGGCCTCCTTGCCATCCAGGGAGAGCTGGTAGGCCTTGTGGGCGATGGTGAGGCCGCCGAGATCGCCGATGTTCTCCCCCAGGGTAAACTGGCCGTTGACGTACTGGCCCTTGATGGGCTCGAAGCGGTTGTACTGGGCCACCAGCCGGCTGGTGCGGAAGCGAAACTCCTTGAGATCCGCCGGCGTCCACCAGTCGCGCATCACGCCGTCACCGTCGGATTTGGCCCCCTGATCATCAAAACCGTGGCCCATCTCGTGGCCGATCACCCCGCCGATGGCGCCGTAGTTGACTGCATCGTCCGCCGTCATGTCGAAGAAGGGGGGCTGCAAAATGGCGGCCGGGAAGACGATCTCGTTGTTGCTCGGGTTGTAGTAGGCGTTCACCGTCTGGGGCGACATGTGCCACTCGTCCCGATCGACCGGCTTGCCGAGGCGCGCCAGGCTGTCGGCGTATTCGAAGGCGCGGGCCCGCTGCAGGTTGCCCACCAGATCGTCGGGGCGAATGGTGATGGCGCTGTAGTCCTTCCACTTGTCCGGGTAGCCGATCTTGGGTCTGAACTTGGCGAGCTTCTCGAGGGCCTGGGTCTTGGTGGCCGGGGACATCCAGTCCAGCTCCTGGATGCTCTGGCCGTAGGCGGTGCGCAGGTTCTCCACCAGCTGCTCCATACGGGCCTTGGCCGCAGGCGGGAAGTAGCGTTCGACATAGAGCTTGCCCACCGCCTCCCCAAGATTGTTGTCCAGTACCCCGAGGGCCCGCTCCCAGGAGGCGCGCTGCTTGGGCGTGCCGCTCAGGGCGGTGCCGAAGAAGGCAAAATTCTGGGCATCGGTCTGGCTGTCGAGGTAGGGGGCGTAATCGGTGATGAGCTGCCACTTGAGGTAGGCCTGCCAGTCAGCAACCGGGGTCTGCTGCATCACCTCGTTCAGAGCCGAGAGATAGGTGGGCTGGCCGATGACCAGGCTCTGCTGCCCCGCAAGGCCGGCCTGGGCCAGGTAGGCGTCCCAGTCGATGGCGGGGGCGAGGCGTTTGAGCTCGCTCTGGGGTCCCTTGTTGTAGTTCTTCTCTCTGTCCCGCAGGGCCACGTTGTCCCACTGGATCTGGGCGAGCCTGGTCTCGAGGGCCAGGATGCGTTTCGCCTTGGCCTGGGCATCCGTCTCACCGAAGCGGGTCAGCATGGCGGCGATGTGTTGCTCGTACTTGTGCAGCAGCGCCTGGCTGTTGGGGTCGCGCTTGAGGTAGTAGTCCCGATCCGGCAGGCCGAGGCCGGCCTGGTAGAGGTAGACGGCATAGCTGTCAGGGGCCTTGGCGTCGGCGTCTATCCAGAAACCGAAGGGGGAGCCGCCACCGGTGCGGGCGCTCTGTGCGAAGGCGCGGGCGAGATCCTGCGGCGTGCTGATCTGCTCTATCTCGCTCAGCATCGGCAGCAGGGGCGTGGTGCCCTTGGCGTTGCGGGCGGCCTGATCCAGATAGCTCTGGTAGAGGTCGTGGATCTGCTGGGCCGGGGTGCCGGCGGCTTTGCCATCCAGCCCCTCCACCAGCACTCGCACGTCCGCCAGGGATTTGTCCCGCAGCAGGTAGAAGGCGCCGTCGGCGGGCCTGTCATCGGGGATCTTGGCCGTGGCGAGCCAGTGGCCGTTCACGTAGCGGAAGAAGTCGTCACCAGGCTTGACGCTGGTGTCCATGTTGGCCAGCGCAAGGCCGGAGTGTTTGTCCGGTTGGCTCGGTGCCTGACTGCAACCGGCCAGCAGGGCCAGCCCGACGAGGGTGGCCAGGATGTGTTTCTTGTTGTTCATTATGGTTTTATTCCAATTCGGGTTATATGGCTTCCTTGCCCACGCAGGGAGCGATTCACTCTAGCAGCCGGGTTAGCGCTTGATAAGCCCGACTCTGCTAAGATCGGCCTGGTCGTATTGGGGAAGCCTATGATTTCTCGTATTTATTCTCGTTTTTGTCAGACCCTGCCCGCGCCGGAAGGTTCCCGCGGTCTGCTGGTGGCTTTCAGCGGCGGGCTCGACTCCACCGTCTTGCTGGTGCTGGCGGCCCGTTTTGCCCGCGCCCACGGCCTCGCCCTGAACGCCCTGCACGTTCATCACGGCCTGAGCCCCCATGCCGACGACTGGGTGACTCACTGCGAAGGGGTGTGCCAGCAACTGGCGGTGCCCCTCATCGTGGAGCGGGTGCAGCTCTGTCGGGGCAACGGGGAGAGCCTGGAGGCCCAGGCGCGGGCGGCGCGTTATGAGCGACTCGCCGCCCACCTGGGGGAAGGGGAGTGGCTGCTCACCGCTCACCATCAGGACGATCAGCTGGAGACCCTGCTGCTGGCGCTCAAGCGGGGTGCCGGTCTGCGCGGGCTGGCGGGCATGGTGGCGAGCCAGCCTTTTGCCGCAGGCCATCTGTTGCGCCCCTTGCTCGACATGAGCCGGGCCGAGCTGGCGGAAGCCGCGCAGTCACTTCCTTATGGCTGGGTAGAGGATGAGAGCAACGAGGACCCGAGCTATGACCGCAACTTCCTGCGCCAGCAGATCATCCCCCTGCTCAAGGACCGCTGGCCCGCCATGGCCCGGACGACGGCGCGCACCATGGCCCTGTGCGCCGAGCAGGAGGCGCTCATCAGCGAGCTGGCCGAGGCGGACTGGCAGGCGGTGGGTGAGGGAGAAGGGCTGCGCATTGACGGACTCCTCTCCCTCTCCCCCGTGCGGCGCAACAACCTGCTGCGCCACTGGATCCGCCGCCAGGGGGGAGAGATGCCCTCCCGCGAGCTGCTGGGCCTGCTGTGGCAGGAGGTGGCGCTGGCGCGCGATGACGCCAACCCCAGGCTGAGCTTGCAAGGGTTGGCGTGCCGCCGCTATCAGGGGCGCCTGTACCTGGTGGCGCCGGATCTCGCCCCCCGCGAGGAGGTGCTGCCCATCCGGATGGAAGAGACGCTCACCCTGCCGGACGGGCTCGGGCAGTTCAGGCTCTGGAGAACGGATGGCGAAGGGTTGCGGACACCGAGGGGGGACGAGCCGCTCTCGGTGCGTTTTCAGGTCGCCCCCGGCGTCATGCTGAAACCGGTGGGGCGGGTGGGCAGCCGGCGGCTCAAGAAGCTGCTGCAAGAGTACGGGGTGCCCTCCTGGCAGCGGGGGCGCATTCCCATCCTCTACTACGGTGAACAGGTGGCACTGGTGGCCGGGCTCTTTGTCTGCGACGGATTTATGGCGCCAGAAGAGGGGGTGGCGTGGGAGTGGCGGCCCCCCGTCACCCCGGATGCGGATTGACATCGCAGAGTGACAGGGGGCCGGGAGGTGAAGGGGGATGCCCTATTCGGGCAGGCCGGAGCCCCCGGCTTTCTTGCGGGCGTAAAGATGAGTATCGGCCGTCTCGTAGAGGCGCTGCACATCCATGCCCGACTGCCAGCTGGCGGCTCCCAGGCTGCACCCCACCGAGAAGGCGCTGAGCTCCTTGTGGCTGTGGAGCACATGTTGCAACCGCAGCCAGACCGGGCGCCAGGCCTCGGGGTCCGCGGGTTGTAGCAGCAGGGCAAACTCGTCCCCGCCGAGGCGAAACGCCTGATCCGTCCCGCGAATGCACCCCTGCAGCAACTGGGCGAAGCGGCTTAGCACCAGGTCGCCCACCGGGTGGCCCCAGGTGTCATTGACCTGCTTGAATCTGTCGAGATCCAGCAGCACCAGCACCAGGCCGTGGGGTTCCCGGCTGTGTTGCTCCACCGCCCGGCCGATGGCCTCATCGAAGTAGGCGCGATTGCCAAGCCCGGTCAGGTGGTCGAGCCGCACCTGCTGTTCCAGCCGATCCAGCCGCAGATAGAGGGGCAGGGTGAGACTGAACAGCTGATGATATTGCTCAAGCAACCGCCTCTGGCCGTCGCTCAGGGGGTGCTCCAGCTCGTAGTGCAACTGGCCGAGCAACTGCTCGTGTCGTCCCCGCAGCTCGAAGCGATAGGCATGCAGGGTCAGCCTGGCCTGGGGCGGGTGCGAGATGAGGGGATGGGGCTGGCCACAGTCGAACTGGAGCGAGTGGATCCGGACAATGTTTGCCACCCGCTCGGCAAAGATTGCCAGCAGGGCGTCAAGATCCCGTTGCCCCAGCAACTGCTCTATCTGCTGATAGCGGTCCTGCCCGGTCAAGGGCGCAAGCCGCTCCATCTGCTGTACCCACTGCTCTATGCCATGTCCGAAGCCGTTCAATGACGATGTGTTTTCCACGTTACAGCCCTTACACCTCTCCATTCATTGCGCAGGCTCTTGCAAGCCCTGTGCCTAAAATATGTCCGATGAAAAACAAGGGGGCTGGCTAGGCTTAACGGGATGAAACGGGAGGGGAAATCCCTGCCGCTGAGCGAGTGGCGTGCCATATGGGGAGCGGGCGCTGTGCTTGCTGTGTCAGGGAAGAGGCCCGGGCAGATGAAGGAGAGGGATGGGTGTACGCCGATGTGTTGATCCTGCTGATCTTCGCCGTTGTGCTGGTGGCCATTTTCCGGCGCCTCGGCCAGCCGGTGATCCTTGCCTATCTGTTTGCCGGCATGCTGCTCGGCCCCCATGGCGTGGCCATCGTCACGGGTCAGGCCATGATGCAGACCATAGGGGAGCTTGGCATCGTGTTCCTGATGTTCTCCCTCGGGCTCGAGTTCTCCCTGCCGCGTCTGCTCGCCATGCGCAAGCTGGTGCTGGGGGTCGGCAGCCTGCAGGTGCTGCTCACCTCACTGCTGTTTTTCGGGCTCGGCTGGTGGTGGGGGCTGAGCCTGGCCCAGGCGCTGGTGGTGTCAGGCACCCTGGCGCTCTCCTCCACCGCCGTGGTGATCAAGCAGCTCGGCGAGCTCAAGCAGCTCCATACCCGGCGAGCCCAGCTCGGGGTGAGCGTGCTGCTGTTCCAGGATCTTGCCGTGGTGCCCCTGCTGGTGATGATCCCCATCCTGGCCCAGCCCGAGGTGCAGGGCAGCGCCCTGCTGGCGGAGGTCGCCTGGGCCTCCCTCAAGGGGTTGTTTGCGCTCTCCGTGCTGCTGGCGGTGGGGAAGTGGCTGCTGCCCATGCTGTTTTTCGAGGTGGCGCGCGCACGTTCAGATGAACTCTTCGTACTGAGTGCCCTGCTGGTGGCATTGCTGGCGGCCTCCCTGACCCAGTGGATGGGGCTCTCCATGGCGCTCGGTGCCTTTCTGGCGGGCATGATGCTGGGGGAGTCCCACTATCGTCATCAGCTCGAAGTGGACATCAAGCCGTTTCGCGACGTGTTGATGGGGCTCTTCTTCATTACCATCGGCATGACCATGGACTGGGCGCTGGTGGCGGGCGCCTGGTGGCAGGTGTTGGCCTGTGTGACGGGGCTCATCCTGTGCAAGTCGCTGCTCATATTGCTGGCGGGCCGCCTGATGGGGGAGCGCAAGCGCGACGCCATGGCCGCTGGCATCATGTTGAGCCAGGTCGGGGAGTTCGGTTTTGTGCTGCTGGCGCTGGCGAGTCATCACGGCTTGCTGGATCACCAGCTGGTCTCTCTGCTCATCGGCATCGGTGTC
The DNA here is from genome assembly GCF_040908465.1 of Aeromonas sp. R10-1. Lineage (NCBI taxonomy): Bacteria > Pseudomonadati > Pseudomonadota > Gammaproteobacteria > Aeromonadales > Aeromonadaceae > Aeromonas > Aeromonas sp. R10-1. The sequence goes on along the minus strand of NZ_JBFODT010000036.1, from coordinate 209,130 downwards.
ATCTCCATCGCCCTCACCCCCTGGCTGGTGTTGCGGGCGCTGGGGCTTGCCCACTCCCTCACCGACAGTGCCCTGCTCTCTCGCGCCGAGGTGGCCCAGTCGGGCCTGAGCAAACACCAGCACGTCATCATCGCCGGGTTCGGACGCACCGGCCAAACCTGTGCCCGCTTTCTCAAGCTCGAAGAGATACCTTTCCTGGCCCTGGATCTCGATCCCGAGCGGGTGAGTGAGGCGAAGCTCGCGGGGGAGCAGGTGGCGTTCGGCGATGCCAGCCGGCGCGACATCCTGCTGGCGGCCGGTCTGTTGCGGGCGCGGCTGGTGATCATCACCTTCGACGATCAAAAGCGGGTCGATGCCATGCTGACGCTGATCCGGGAGCTGGCGGGGGAGATCAAGGTGCTGGTGTGTACCCGGGATGACAGTTTCCTTGAACACTACAAGCAGGCCGGCGCCTTCGAGGTGATCCCCGAATCCCAGGAGGGAGCCCTGATGCTGGTCTCCCACCTGCTGCTCAACTGCGACATTCCCATCGGCCGGGTGATCCGGCGCATGGAGCACGAGCGCAGCAGCCAGTATCGCTTTCTGCACGGTTTCTACTGGGGCGGCAAGAGTGCGGGCAATCTGGAGACGGATCAACAGCTCGAGCGACTGCATCCCGTGCTGCTGCACGACCAGGCCTGGGCGGTGGGACACAGGGTACGGGATCTCGCCCTGGGAGAGGTGCGCATCAAGGCGATTCATCGCGGGGAGCGCAGCCTGGATCCCAGGCGCGAGCTGGTGCTGGCGGCGGGAGATACCCTGGTGCTTTTCGGCACGGCCGTGGCCATGGAACAGGCCGAGCAGCGCCTGCTGGAGGGACGCTAGGATCTCCTTGCCATGGGATAAGGCCCCTCAGGCCTCTTCGCGAAACTGCTGCTGCCTCCCGCTGCCCGGCAGGTCGAGGAAGGCCTCGATGCGCTGGCGGTGATCCAGCGCGTCCTGGTATCCCAGCTTGATGAGCCGCTGGCAATAGCCGGGGTCAAACATCAGGAAGCTGGCCAGGCTGCTGCTCTCTTCGCCGTTGACCCCGAGCACTCGCAGCAGACGGCGCAGCTGGGTCGGCAACCGTGGGAGGTATTCGAGGGCGATGAGGTCGAGATCCTGGCTGGGGCGGATCACGCAGGTCTCCACCTGGCGCAGTTTCAGTCGACTGCGCTCCCGTGCCGGAATAAGGGAAAGGGTCTGGTTGATGCGCCCGAGCCGCTCCAGATCCGAATTGAGGGTGTCGGAGAAAACGGTGTTGAGCAGATGGCTCGCGATGTTGGAGCTGGTCAGGTGCCCCTGGCGGGGAGTCGGGTTCTCCCTGTGAGGGGAGTCCAGGGTCACCAGCAGGATCCGCTCCGCCCCCAGGTGGATGGCGGGGCTGAGCGGGCTCAACTGGTGGATGGAGCCATCCCCGTAGACGCGATCGCCGATGGAGGTGGCGGGAAAGACAAAGGGCAGCGCCGACGAGGCCAGCAGATGATCCGAGGTGAGCAGGGTACGCAGGCCACGTCGTCTGGCGCGCTCCCAGGGCTGATGTTCGGCCCGCCCCTGGAAGAAGGTGGTGGAGAGGCCGTCATCGTAGTCGGAGGCCGTGATGGCGATGGCCTCCAGGCTGCCGTAGAGGATGTTGTCATCGATGCGGTGATAGTCGATGAGCTGATCCAGCAGACGGCGCAGAGGGGCGTTGTCAAACAGGTGAAAGGCTCGGTTGCTCTGGGGGGTGATGAGGCCGGCCGAGCCCTGATAGAGGGTGCGCCACAGCAGTTGGCAAGGGTGGAAGTCGAAGATGTGGTGGGTCTCGAATCGTCGCCAGACCCACTCCAGCTTGCGCACCCCCAGATGGAAACAGGAGGCGTAGCACGCCAGCGCCGTGATGTTGAGAGCCCCCGCCGAGGTACCGCACAAAATGGGGAAGGGGATGCCGATGTTGCGGGGGTAGAGTTCGGCCACCGCCTTGAGTGCGCCGACCTGATAGGCGGCGCGGGCACCACCACCAGTCAGCAGAAGAGCAGTATTGGGTCTGGCCATGAGGGTGCGCCTTATCGTGATCGCCAGGGCGGGTTGCCACCGCGCAATTCAACTATAAGACGTTGTATACCGGATAAAAATGGGCCGCACGCTCAATTTTTGCGGCCCGTTTCATTTTCAGTTTGCCAAGGGCGTCTGGCTCAGTTGATCGAAGGCGGCGAAGGCTGGAGGGCTTGCCAGAATACGGCCATGGCCGAGCCCCCGGGTGCTCACCAGCCGGGTGCGGCCATCCTGGGCCGCGCGCAGGGAGTCCCGGTGGGGGGCGAATCGGTCTTCCTCATCGTGAACGATGAGGGCGGCGCCGCTGCGCCGGGCGAGCCGGCCAAGGGGGTCAACCGTGCTGAGCGGGTGCTGGTATTCGTGTTCTATCTCCTTGACCACCGCATCGAACAGCCGGATGGAGTAGCCGGAGCGCGCCACCATGCCGTAGAGCTGGGGCACGTAGTCGAGCACCGGGGAGATGAGCAGCAGCGGCAGCGCATCGATTGCCGGGTGACGGCTGCTGAGGGTGACGGCGCCCCCCATGCTGTGGGTGATGACGCCCTGGACGGGGCCGACCCGCTCGAGGATCTCGTCGAAAGCGCGCACGAAGCGGGGCAGGTGACCCCTGTTCCCTTCGCTCCGGCCGTGGGCAGGGTGATCGTAGGCGAGGGCCGTATAGCCCTGGGCGGCGATGTGACTCATCAGCGGATAGAACTGGCTGGCACTGCCTGACCAGCCGTGCATCAGCAGCCAGACCGGCCCCTGGCCGAGCCGGTAGCTCATCAGGGTCCCTTCACTGGTGTGGATGGCCTGCTCGACCACGCTGGCCGGGGCTGCGACGTCCCGGGTCGCCCGCTGCGGGGTGAGCAGCAGCTTGCTGGCGGTGCGCTTGGCGTGGGTGGGCGCGAGCACGTGATGCAGGCGGGTGCCGAGGCCCAGCAGCAACTTGCTCGGGCTGAAGCGGCGTGTGTTGAAGTAGATCTTGCTGCTCATGGTCATCCTGTGTCTTTTGTGTGCGAACGGTCGTGCTTTTTTGCGGGTTTTTAAAAAGAAGAGCCCGTCGGGTCAGCGCCAGCTGGCCAGCAATTGTTCCACCTCGGGCCAGAAGTGGCGGGCCGGATCCTCGCTGAGCGCCAGGGCATGGAACACCTGATCCCCGAGATAGAGGCCATAAAGGCGATAGACGGCGCGCCAGGGGTCGAGATCGCTGCGCCACTCCCCTCTGGCCTGCCCCTGCACTACCTGGCGTGCCAGGTAGTCGAGCCAGAAACGGACCAGCTCGCGTGCTGCCTGCTGGACCTCACCCTCCTGGGCGGAGGTCCAGGCATCGAGGAACATGCAGCGGCCGGCAAAACTCTGGTTCCAGGCCAGCCAGGCCTGCAACAGGGCGAGCAGTTTCTCCTGCTGGGTTGCGTACCCCTGTTGGCGCACCGGCTGGATCACCCGCTCCCGAAATACCTCGGCGGAATGGGTGAGTACGGCGATCTGCAGGTTGTCGCGGGACTGGAAGTGGGCGAACAGACCGCTTTTTGACATCTCGCAGGCCGTTGCGAGGGAGCCTATGGTGAGGCTCTCAAGCCCCTGCTGGCTCGCCTGCTCGAATGCAGTCTGCAAAATGGTGTCGCGGGTCAGACGTCCCTTGCTCATCCGGCTCTCCTCTCTCTGGATTGGCAGCATAAAGTACGACCGTGCTAATTGTCGAGCCGCAAATGGTGCAGGGAGGCCGTTTCCGGCTGCCGCGGGGGGCAAGAGAGTCTTCTGGGAGGCGGGTGTGGCTGGCTTGTTACGAGCCAGCCGGGGACGAGCTCAGTCGTCCTTGATGCCCATTTGCTGCAGGGCGATGACCGCCTGGGTGCGGTTCTTGACCCCGAGTTTGCGGAAGGCGGAGTGATATGGGCTCTGATGATGGCAAGGGGCTCAACTGTCCTTGATATCCATCTGCTGGAGGGCGATGACTGCCTGGGTGCGGTTCTTGACCCCTAGTTTGCGGAAAATCGCGGTGATATGGGCCTTGATGGTCGCCTCGGAGACGTTGAGCTCCCAGGCGATCTGTTTGTTGAGGCTGCCATCCCGCAACATGATGAGCACCTTGTATTGCTGGGGGGTGAGGCTGGCCAGCTTGGTGGCGAAATCGGGCCCTTCGCTGGGCTCGGGATGGAGGGAGATGCCTTCCGGCACCCAGTTGTCCCCCCCGATCACCGTATTGAGGGCGCTGACCAGCTCTTTCATGGGGACGGACTTGGGAATGAAGCCGAGCGCACCCAGGCGCAGCACCTGCTGGATGATGGCGGGATCCTCGGAGGCCGAGACCACGACGATGGGGAGATCCGGGTGATGTCCGCGCAGATAGGCCAGCCCCTCGAAGCCGTTGGCCCCCGGCATCTTGAGATCCAGCAGCAGCAGGTCGACGTCGGGATGTTCATCGAGCAGGTGGCTCAGGCTGTCGATGGAGTCAGCCTCCAGCAATCTGGCGTCGTCGATGGCCATGTGCACCGCTTGATAGAGGGCGCCCCGAAACAGGGGGTGGTCATCTGCGATGACGATGGTAAATTGGCTGTCCATAGCTCACATTGTTGCTAACTGATTGTTTTGAAAAATCAAACTAGCACTGCTACCCAAGTGGGTCAAACCCGCCAGTACGCAAATGTGAGGTGGTCATCGGATGTCGTGCCACGGGGCCGACGGGATGGCCAGTAAACAACCCATGCAGGAGGCAATCGATGGGATCCCTGGTTTTGACGGTGGGCACGGGCTCCACCTGGGCAATGAGAACGGCGCTGGTGCTGGCCATGAGCGGGCTCAAGTGGCAGGAGCAGGTCTTCGATCTGGAAGATGCCAAGGAGCTGCAACGGCTCAAGCGCACGGCCCCCGCCGGCCTGGTGCCCTGGCTCGACGACGGTGAGCTGCGTATTCACGACTCTCTGGCCATCGCCGAATATCTCCACGAGTGTTGCCCGGAGCGCCACCTTTATCCGGTGGACAAGGCCGAACGGGCCCTGGCCCGCAGCCTGTGCGCCGAGCTGCACGCCGGTTTTCGTCAGATCCGCACCCTGCTGCCCTTCTTCCTGGGGGCGCCCACCCAGAGTGAACCGCCGGTGGAGGTCATCGACGAGCTGGCCCGGTTGCAGACCCTCTGGTCCCAGGCGCGGGGGCCCTTCTTTTTCGACGAGGCGAGCATTCTGGATGCCTTCTATGCGGTGATGGCCTATCGACTGGCAAGCTATGGCATTTCGCTGCCCGGTCAGGCTGGCGCCTATCAGCAGGCCTTGCTGGCCTGGCCCCTGTGGCAGGAAACCCTGCTCAGGGCGAGGTTGCAGTGGCCAAAGGCGGCCCGCCAGTCTGATTGATGCGGGCGTCGGCAAGACAAAAAAGGGGAGCCATCGGCTCCCCTTTTTATTCAGGCCAGGTCGCTATTTCTGCCGACCTGCGAAGACCACGACCACTTTGTCTTCTCCTTTCTCCCGCACGAAGCCGTAGGGGGCATCGGAAATCTTCTTGTGGCTGCCCGCCGCGATGGCAGGGTGGGCGGCACGGAACTGGCCGAGCCGTTGCCAGTGCTTGACCAGCTCCGCCTTCTCGCCACTCGCCAGCTCCTGCCAGTTCATGTCCGAGCGCACGCTCTGATCGAACACGCCGCCATCCTTGGCCAGTCCCCGGCCGGACTCGTCGCCATAGTAGATCTGGATGCCCCCCGGCAGCAGCATGAAGCTGTTGGCCACCCGCCGTTGCAGCGCCACGTCCTGATAGTCGCCGAAGAAGAGCTTGGTGTCGTGGGAGCTGATGTAGCTCAGCACGTTGAACTCGGGATCCTGGTTGATGCGGCTGGCGTAGCTCGCATAGGTGGGCTCTGCCCCCGCCATGCACTGGGCCTGGGGCAGGGCGAATTCACGCTGGTAGTCGAAGTTGATCAGGGAATCGAAGCCGTGCTGGTACCAGAAGTCCTTGGCGACCCCGTGATCCCACACCTCACCCACCATGTAGAAGGGAAGGTCATCGAGGGCCTTGCCAGGGTTGGCGGCCTTCCACTCCTTGAGCGCGTCGGTGCCCGCCTGCTTGAGCCTGGCCCAGACCGCGGGCTCCAGGTGTTTGACGGTGTCGGCACGGAAGCCGTCGATGCCGAAGCGGCGCACCCAGTCGGTGTGCCAGGCAATGAGGTAGTCGCTCACGGTGGCGTTGGGCAGGGCCTTGGCCCTGGTGTCTTTTTTGGCAGCGAGCAGCGGTGGCAGCCCCACCGAACTGGTGGATTCGGTCAGGAAGTCCGGCAGTCCCGCCACCGAGCCGGTGACGTCGTCGGTGCCGGGTTGCGGGTAGCCGGGCAGGCCGGCCCGCACCCAGTCAGGGCCCCACCACTTGTCCCAGTGGGATGACTGGTAGTCGATGAACTGGTTGTAGCCATGCCAGTTGAGGCCGCCGCTCGGGCGCCATTCGTTCCAGCGACTCGGCAGCTTGCCGGTGTTCTGGGTGAGATCGGTGAGCCCCAGATCCTGCAGGTCGGCGAGGGTGGCGTAGCCTGCGTGGTTCATCACCACGTCGAGGATGATCCGCATGCCGCGCTTGTGGGCCTCGTCCACCAGGGTTTTCAGGCTCTCTTCGTCGCCGTAGTTGGGGTCGATTTTGGTGAAGTCGAGCGCCCAGTAGCCGTGGTAGGCGTAGAAGGGGAAGTTCCCCTGTTCGCCACCGCCGATGAAGCCGTGGACCTGTTCCACCATGGGGGTGATCCAGATGGCGTTGATGCCGAGTAGCTTGATGTAGTCGAGCTTCTCGGTCAGCCCCTTGAAGTCACCGCCATGCCAGGTGGCCACTTCGTCCTGACCATCCTTCTGACGACCGAAGCTGTGATCATTGGCGGGATCGCCGTTGTGGAAGCGGTCGGTCAGCAGAAAATAGACGCTCGCCTGATCCCAGCTGAAGGGAGCAGGCTTGGCGGCCTTGACCGGCTCGAGCAGCAGCAGGCCGCCGCTCTCCTTGCTCGGTGTCAGGGTGATCTTGCCGCCCTTGACCACGGCTTCCTGTCCCGAGTAGGCATCCCGCAACCGTGTGCCGTCGGGCCAGACGCCCTTGAGTGATGTCGTGACCGGGCCGCCATCCCAGCTGATGCAGGGCTCTTCCGGGGGCTGGCGTTTGAACTCGCTCTTTTTGGTTGCCCGCAACACCTTGAGGCTGGGGGTATCGGGGTTGAAGGTGAACTCGTAGTCCCCCGCCAGCATCACCCTCAGATTGAAGTCTGTCCCCTTGCTGCACTTGTCCATGGGCTGGGCGGTGCCGAAGGGAAGGGGCTTGGCCTCGGTTGGCCCGAAGCTGGTGCCGCAGCTGTTGCCCGCATCGCTGATGCGGATCTGGTGGCTACCCTTGTCCAGTCTGTGGGTCAGGGTGACGGTGCCCTTGTCCAGCGTCAGCGCCTCGGCCACCGGTTTGCCATCCACATGGAGATAGACCTCGGGGGCGGCCATCGCCTGACCGATGAACAGCGGTGTGGCGAGCACGGCCAGCCACAGGGGTGATGGGCGAAGAGCGGGGCGCGAAGAGAGACGCATAAGCCATTCCTTGAGCAGAGTGTGAGGAGCAGGGTCCGTTGAGGCACTCATTCTAGGGGGCGCTGGGGCAGGCTTGGACCGGTAAAATACCGATTTGTGACGTCAGTTCAAATGGTTACGTTTTCAAGAATGGAAAAGTGTGAACCGGGTGTCGCGGCCATGAAAAAAGCCGGTCAGTTGACCGGCTTGTAGGCATTCGGGGTGGCGTCAGACGGTGAAGAACTTGAAGTTGACGAAGGCCACCGCAATGAAGGAGGCAACCATGCCGCTGATGCAGAGCACCGCAGGGCGGATGGCAGGCCAGCGATGGGCCAGCAGCACGATGGCCAGCAGGGTCGGATAGAGGCCGAACATGTAGCGGGGCATGGCGTTGAGGCCGGTCATCAGGGGGATGGTGCAGCAGATGAACATCAGGGTCGCTTCGGCCCAGCGTTTCTGGCTGAACAGGTAGCCATTCAGGCACCAGCCGAAGATCACCATGATGGAGAGATAGGCCTTGCGTCCCCCCAGCTCGAAGCCGCTCAGCCACCAGTCCAGGGGGCTGTCCATATAGCGGCCCCAGGCCACCTGGATGTGCTTGAAGGCCAGGGCATCCCCGGTGAGGTGGTAGAGATAGACCATGTAGGAGAAGAGGCCGAGGGGAATGAGCCAGAGGGTGAACACCACCTTGAAGGCCCGCTCGGTGAAGCGGAAGAACTCGCGCCAGCCGTAGGCTTGCAGGGCCAGGATCAGCACCGGGAACACCATCATCACCCCCAGGTTGCGGGTGGCGGAGATGAAGATGCCGAGGAAGGCGACCATGAGCCACTGTTCGCGGTAGGCGAACAGGAACATTCCCAGCATCAAGGCCATGAACATGGGCTCGGTATAGCCGGAGACGAAATAGGCGGAGAAGGGGGAGAAGGCCAGCAGCCAGACCCCGAAGCGGGCGGTGTCGTCCCCCAGTTTGAGCTGGCGCAGCACCAGCAGCATCAGGGGCAGGCTGATGAAGAAGGCGATGTTGGCCACCAGCATCAGGCCGATGAGGCTCTCCATGTCAAACAGGCTGGAGAGACCGCCGGCCAGCATGGGATAGAGGGGCATGAAGGCCCAGTTCGCCGCATTGCCCTTGCTCAACCAGCGTGGATAGAGGTCGTAACCATTCTCGATGATGCGCTGGAACCAGACGCAGTCGAACTGGCAGTAGGCCTGCAGCGGCCCGATGTCGGTGGCGCCATAGAGCTGGACGCCGAAATAGCCCATGCCATAGAGCGCCACCCGGCTCAGCACAAAGGCGGCGACAATCATCAGCCAGTCGCGGCCGCTGATGCGCAGTGACGGGCGATAGGGGAGTGCAGCCCCGGTTGACGGGGCGGTATTGGTCATATCATTCATCAGGCAAAAACCCAGATACGGGAGAGAACGTAGGTGAGCACGGTGACGGTCAGGGTGGCGATCACCACCGGCAACAGGCCGGAGAGACCGGCAAACAGCAAACCGCTCAGGATGAGATTACGCACCGCCAGAGAGAAGAGGGCAACCAGCAGGAACTTGCTGGCGGCACCTTGTTTCTGGAAGGTGATGTAGCGATGGCCGAAGAACGAGAACCAGAACGCCACGGCAAAGGCCAGGGTCGTGACCAGGTGCTCGGAGATGGCCGGCCAGGTATGAAACAGGGCGATGGAGGTGCCCAGATCGACGAGGGTGGCCCCCCCGCCGACAAAACCGAAGCGAACCAGCCGCCAGAATTCCTCGCGGGAGATCATTGAGACGCCTGCTCCTGCTGATCATCAGCGGCTTTCGCGGCGGCCTTCTTGCCAGCGCCCTTCTTGCTGGTGGTGGGCACTTCCTGCTTCTGCTCTTCATCCTGCTTGGCGTACTGGCCGTAGACCCCTTCGATGAGGTAGACGGGGCGCTGTTTCACCTCGACGAACATGCGGCCGATGTACTCGCCGATGATGCCCAGCGACAGCAGCTGGATGCCGCCGAGGAACAGCATGACCGACATCAGGGAGGCGTAACCGGGCACGTCGATGCCGAAGAAGAGCACCTGGGTGATGATCTTGAGGATATAGAGGAAGGCGATGAAGGAGACACCGACCCCGATGTAGCTCCACACCCGCAGCGGCCAGCTGGAGAAGCTCATCAGGCCGTCAAGGGCGAAGTTCCACAGCTTCCAATAGTTGAACTTGGTTTCGCCGGCATGGCGGGCCGGGCGCTCGTAGGGAACGCCGACGGCGCGAAAACCGGCCCAGGCGAACAGCCCCTTCATGAAGCGGTTGCGCTCCGGCAACTGCTTGATGGCCTCGACCACCTTGCGATCGATGAGGCGGAAGTCACCGGCGTTCTCCGGCAGCTTGGTGCTGGTGGAGAGGGCGTTGAAGAAGCGGTAGAAGCCACCGGCGGTCAGGCGTTTCATCGGGGTATCGGCGCTGCGATCCACCCGGATGCCGTAGACGGTGTCATAGTCGCCGGTCTGCCACAGCTTGACGAACTCCAGAATGAGAGAGGGGGGATCCTGCAGGTCCACGTCCATGGGGACGATGGCGTCGCCCTGGGCCTGGTGCAGGCCGGCGGTCATGGCCGCTTCCTTGCCGAAGTTGCGGGCCAGGTTGACCAGGGTCACACGGGGATCCCGGGCGATGGCCTGCTCGACCACCTCACGGGTGCGGTCACGGCTGCCATCGTTGACGAACACGATTTCAAGCTGGTCTTTGAGCGGGGCCAGTTCGGTATCTATCGCGCTGATGAAGGCGTCTATGCTCTCTTCCTCGTTGTAAACGGGAACGACCAGAGAGAGTCGAAAATCGGCACGGGACATGGGAACTTCCTTATTGAAAGAATTATTTTACGGAACAGATACTTGGGGCATTCCGCTTCACTGAGCCACGGTCAGTCGCACGGACTGGACGTTGAGCGGTGTCGGGGCGGAGAGCGCCAGGAAGTTGGGACGCTTGGGATCGGCGGTCAGGGAGTCGCCCGGCAGGCTGAGACGGATCTCGTTGATGCCCGCCTTGGCCAGCTTGACCGTGGTGGTGAAATCATGACCCAGCGCCACCTTGAGCAGGGCGCCAGCCTGGGGGCTGTTGATCCTGGCCTGGATGGTGAGCTGCTCCGGCTGGGCCTGCTGCTTGGGCAGCACGAAATAGAGACCGCCCTGACCGCTCAGCTCGGTGCCTTGCTCGCTGGGCTTCTTGGCCCAGCCTTCGCTTGAGAGGAAGCGGCTCGGCTTGGTCAGGTTGAGTTCGTTGCCGGGCTGGTAGGTCATGCTGGAGTTGTGCTCCCAGAAACGGGTCTTGCCTTCCAGGTAATAGAGCTTGTAAGCCAGGCTCACGTTGGGGTGAGCGGCCAGATAGAGGGTATAAAGGTAGAAACCGCTCAGTGCCAGGATGGCAGCCAGAAAACCGAACTTTTTGTAGGTCATATTACTCACTCGACGCCCGACAGATTGATAGGCAGATTTCGCGCATATGCTAATCCAATTGCAAAAAAAGCATAGTGGATCACAAAAATATATTTGCTCACATATTAACCCTCAATCACCCTGCTTACCAAGGGGCTTTGGGGTCGTTTGCTTCCTCTTCTTGATTGTGGCTTTTTCGGCGCCAACCTGTCTGCCGCCACCTGGGGCGCATCAGGCAAACGGCTGATATTGTGCTTTGTTGTGGCAGGATCTGTCGCCATTTCACCCGGGCAGAATTAAGATGGCCTGTCCCGTCGTCAAGGATGACCCATGAGACTCTTCTCTCTCTCTGTGCTCTGCTGTCTGCCCCTCCAACCGTTGTGGGCGCAATCGTTCTGCTCCTCCCCCCTTCGCGTCGGTTTCGATGACTGGCCCCCATACCACTATTACCAGCAAGAGGGAGCACGTCGGGAACTGCGTGGATTTGCGGTCGACTACCTCAATGCCGTGTCGAATCGGCTGGGGTGTCGTCTGGTCTATGTGGAGCGTCCCTGGAAGCGGGGGTTGCACGATCTTGAGCGGGGTCGGCTGGACATCGTGATGGAGGCGTATTTTGCTGATGAGAGGGCGCGTTATGCCTGGTTCTCCATCCCCTACAACCCGGGCCGGACATCGCTCTGGGTACGCAAATCCGGTACCGGTGAGGAGTTGGATCTGGCGAGCTGGCTGGCCCACGGTCATCGCCTCGGTGTGACCAGGGACTACTATTACGGCCCGGAAATCACCAAGGTTCTGCAGCGATACCGCAACCAGGTGAGCGAGGTCAACGATGTGCAAAACTATCGCAAGCTGTTGCTTGGGCGGATAGACGGTTTTCTCGGGGATAGTCTGGCCACGCCCTGGGGTCTGAAGAGAGAGGGGCTGTTGGATGCGGTCGTCCCCCACACCATGGCGATCCATGAGACGCCCACCTTTTTCATGTTGAGCAAGAAAACCCTGTCCGGGGAATTCGTAGAGCGGTTCAACGAGGCGATAGTGGCCGTCGGCGACAGCGGGGAGCAGGAACTCATCTGGCGTCGTTACACCTCCGTCCGCTAGCAAAGTCGCTGGCATTCACGCATCATGGGGACCTGACCGTCGCGCCTGACAGGCCGAAATGAACTGATTTGAGGCAAGCGTGGTAAGAAACATGGGTAAGAAGTATTGGTTGGCATTGGCGAATCTCATCTGGCTGGGCTGCTGGCCGGCCAGCATGGTTCATGCCAGCACGGAACAGGCGGTAGTGGCCAGTCCCAGCATCCAGCATGACTGGTATCAGAACGAGGTGGCCGAGCAGGCTCGTCATGAGCTTGAACAGCAGTTGCAGGAAGCGGTGCTGGCCCAGCTGCATCCGGATTTCTACCGCCTCTGGCAGCAGTTGCAAAAGACCCCGGCGGATCGGCGCGGTGCCCTCTATGATGAGGCCTTTGGCAAGCTGGCCCGGTTCCAGCAGGCTTGGCGAGGGATGGATCTGGTCGCGCGCGAACAGATGCAGACCCTCAAGCTGAATCTGAACCGCCCCCTGGCCCATGCCCCCCAGGGAGACAATCTGCTGGAGCAGGTCAGGCAACTCAGGCCACAGGTGGCGGAATACGACGCCGTGCGCGAAGAAGTGCGCAAGCTGCTGGCCATGCCCATGGCCAAGCACTGGCCCACCCTCTCCATGCCAACCCTGCGGGCCGGGGAGAGCTCGACCGAGCTCGGCCAGATCCGCTCCATCCTGAACGAACTGGGGGACAGTGCCCCGACTCACCAGGACAGCCTCTACGATCCCGAGACCGAACAGGCCATCAAGCAGTTCCAGCGCCGCCACGGTCTGACGGCCGACGGCATCATCGGCCGTCAGACCCGCAGCTGGCTCAATACCGGCCCCGAGGTGCGCGCCAGCCTGCTGGTTCGCAACCTGTGGCGCCGTGATCTGGTGGATCACCTTGCCGGTCGCTATGTGCTGGTCAACATTCCGGACTACCGCCTGAGCGTGGTGGAGTCGGGCAACGAGGTCTTCACCAGCCGGGTCATCGTCGGCAAGGAGCAGCGGGCCACCCCCATCCTCGCCAGCGAGATCCGCTCCATCGTGCTGAACCCGGCCTGGCACGTGCCGCGCTCCATCCTGAGCAAGGACATTCTGCCCAAGCTCGGGCGCGATCCTGCCTACCTGGATCGCGAACAGTTCGAGGTGATCGACGGCGAGGGCAATCCGGTGCAGTTCAGCGAAGATGGCTGGCACCATGCGCTGGCCTCCGGTTTCCCTTACCGGTTGCGGCAAAAGCCGGGGGATCACAATGCCCTGGGTCGCTACAAGTTCTATCTGCCCAACAACGATGCCATCTATCTCCACTCCACCCCGCGCAAGGCGCTGTTCGAGCAGGGGGCCCGTGCCTTCAGCTCGGGTTGCATCCGGGTGGAACACGCCGACGATCTGGCGGAGCTGCTGCTGGCGGACTCCCGCTATCAGCCGGACAAGGTGGCCAGCATCCTGAAAGAGACCCAGACCAAGTGGCTGCCCCTGAGCAACCCTATCCCGGTGTTTACCGTCTACTGGAGCAGCTGGATTGATGAAGAGGGACGTCAGCAACTGCGCAACGATATCTACGGATTCGACAGAGTCAGCTATCAAAGCCGCTTGCTGTGATCCTCGCCACAGAGTGAAAAGCCCGGCCCGTGCCGGGCTTTTTCATGGGTGAATGGGGTTTGACAGCGCTTTTTCTGGCAGGTAGTTTCGGCCCTTGTATCAAATTCATTCACCTGTGTGACTTCACCATGAGATGGACGGACAATGGATGCTGGGACAAGAGATAAGCCGACGCCGTCTGCTGCTGGGGGCGGGTTGCCTGATGGGGACCAGCCTGCTGTCGTTCCCTGCGCTGGCGAGCCGCAGCACTTCGGGACGGGAACTGAGTTTCTTCAACCTCAATACCGGCGAGCGGGTACGCGCCAGTTATTGGGAAGATGGCCACTATCTGAGCGACGGGTTGGCGGAGCTCAACCATATTTTCCGTGACTACCGTCGCAACGAAGTGTTCAACATCGACAGAAAGCTGTTCGATCAGCTCTTTCTGCTGCAACACAAGCTGGGACGCCACGGCGAAATCCAGCTCATCTCGGGTTATCGCTCCCCGGCCACCAATCAGCAGAAGCGGCGCAAGAGTCGCGGCGTCGCCAAGCACAGCTACCACACCCTGGGGCAGGCGGTTGACGTGCGCATCCCCGGCGTGCAGCTGGCGCACCTGCGCAAGGCCGCCCTGAACCTCAAGGTGGGCGGTGTGGGTTATTACCCTTCCGACAACTTCGTGCACTTGGACACAGGCCCCGTTCGCAGCTGGTGAGTCGGGATTTCCTCAAGGGTTGAGTGCCGATTGTGTCTTTTTGCTGCTGGCATTGAGGGGGACCAAGCTGCTAGGCTCTGGACTCCAGCCAGAGGAGAGAAAGATGAAGCAGATTGTGATCGGGGGGCTCATCGCCCTGTTGTTGACTGGTTGCGGCAAGCTCAATCGCGAGAGCTACGACAAGCTGAAAGTCGGGATGAGCTATGCCGAAGCGAGTGCCATCCTCGGCAAGGCCGAGCGTTGCGACGATGCTCTCGGCACCACGAGCTGTGTCTGGGGAGGGGAAGGTAAGAACATCAAGGTGCGTTTCATCGCCGACAAGGCGACCTTCTTCAGCTCGGAAGGGATCAACTGACCCTTTCCTCTCTTGCCGATGCCCAACAAAAAAGCGCCGTATGGCGCTTTTTTGTTGCTCGTTATCCGTGCGATATGGCCAGGAACTGGCGCGATCAATGGGTGGCGTACTGATAGTTGAAGGTGGGCAGTCCCCACTTGAAGCGTACCGCCAGGAGCCGCAGCACGAAGCCGATGCCGATGGCACCGAAAGCGGCCCAGTCGTTGGGCAGCCCATGGTGCAGCGCAAAGCAGTAGAGCGCGGCGGTGATCAGCGAGACGGCAGCATAGAGCTCGCGCTTGAACACCAGCGGGATACGCTGGCACAGCAAGTCCCGCAGTACCCCCCCGAACACGCCGGTCACCACGGCCATGATGCAGGCGATGCCGGCCCCGTGGCCCATCTCGAGCGCCCGGGCAGCCCCGAAGATGGAGAAGACCACGAGCCCCAGGGCATCGAGCGCCAGGAACAGCTTGCCAAGGTAGCGCATCAGCGGGGCCGAGATGACCCCAGCCATGGCGGCGCCCGCCACCAGCAGCACGTATTCGGGGTGCTCGACCCAGAGCAGGGGATAGTGGCCCAGCAGCACATCCCGAATGGTACCGCCACCGATGGCCGTCGCCGAGGCGATGATCACGACGCCAAACAGATCCATCCGTCGCCGACCCGCTGCCAGCGCGCCAGTCATCCCTTCGGCCACCAGGCCGAGCAAGAAGAGTGCATGTAACATGAGATATCCCAGGGTGCGAGAAAGGCCCGCATCCTAACAACCCTGCGCTGGGGCGACAAGCTATCTTGGTTATGCATTAGATTAAGTAATGAAAAGGGGGCTTTCGCCCCCTCTTTTGATCATGATGACGCGGTTCAGCGTCCAAGCTGCTCGCTGCGGTATTGGTCCACCCACATGGCGGTGGCGCCACAGATGGCCACCGGCATCACGAAGAGATTCACCACCGGGATGGCGGAGAAGAGGGTCACCAGGGCGCCGAAGCTCAGGCACTTGCCGCGCCGCTGCTTGAGGGCGTCGCGCATGGTGATGAAGCCGATCTTGTGGTTGTCGAACGGATAATCCACATACTGGATCGCCATCATCCAGGCGCTGAGCAGGAACCAGAGTACGGGTGCCAGGGTCTGGCCCACTACCGGGATCAGGAAGAGGATCAGGCAGCCGATGGCCTTGGGCAGATAGTATTTCAGCTTGGTCCATTCGCGGCCGAAGGTACGGGGTACATCTTTCACCACATCCAGCATGCCGGTGTCATTCATGGCTTCACCGGTGAGGATCTGTTCCACCTTCTCTGCCAGCAGGCCGTTGAAAGGGGCAGCTACCCAGTTGGCCACCGAGCTGAAGATGAAGGAGAAGACCACCAGTATGGTGATGAGGGCGATGGGCCAGAGCAGGTAATCAAGCCAGGAGAGCCAGCTCGGGATCTGCTGGTGCAGCCAGGCGAACAGGCCGTCCAGTTGTAGCAACAGGGCGTAGAAGGCACCGGCAAAGAGCACGAAGTTGACCAGCAGGGGGATCAGCACGAAGGTGCGGATGCCAGGCTGGCGGATGAGCGAGAAGCCGCGCAGGAAGTAGTCTGCACCGCTGACCGAATCTTTGACCATGTGGGGTGATTGGCTCATGTGAGCTCCATCAGTGAATGGGGAAAGTGCCAGCATATTACAAACAAGCCTTTGATTTGGTAAAGTCGCCTGCCCGCCTCCTCTTTATTTCGTTACCCACATAGGCCGCCATGCGTCTGAAATTGATCAAACTCGCCGGTTTCAAGTCGTTTGTCGAGCCGACCCGCATCGAGCTCAACGCCGACATGACCGCCGTGGTGGGCCCCAATGGCTGCGGCAAATCCAACGTCATCGACGCCGTTCGCTGGGTGCTGGGGGAGAGCTCCGCCCGCCATCTGCGTGGCGAAAACATGACCGACGTCATTTTCAACGGCTCCGTCAACCGCAGCGCCCACGGCCGCGCCTCGGTGGAGCTGGTGTTCGACAATCCCCACAACCGGGTGCCCGGCGAGTTCGGCCGCTTTACCGAGATCTCGGTGCGCCGCGAAGTGCTGCGCGATGGCTCCAACCACTACCAGATCAACGGCCAGAAGTGCCGCCGCAAGGACGTGACCGACCTCTTTCTCGGCACCGGCCTTGGGCCACGCAGTTACGCCATCATCGAACAGGGCACCGTCAGCCGGCTGGTGGAGTCCCGCCCCGCCGATCTCAAGCTGTTCATGGAAGAGGCCGCCGGGGTCTCCCGCTACAAGGAGCGGCGCCGGGAGACCGAGCAGCGCATCCGCCATACCCAGGAGAACCTGGAACGCCTTGGCGACATCCGCGGCGAACTGGGCTCGCGCCTCGAACATCTCAAGGCCCAGGCCGAAACCGCCGAGCGCTACAAGCAGCTCAAGAGTCGCAGTCGCGCGGCCCGCAGCGAACTGATCGGCTCGGAACTGTGGGCGCTGGAGACGCGTCTTGGCGAGGCCAAGACCGAACTGGCCCAGACTGAACAGGCGCTGGCGGCCCTCGATGCCAAGCGCACTGCAGACGAAGGGCGCCACGTCACCCTGTCGGTGGCCCGCCAGGAGGCGCAGGCCGAGCAGGCGAGCCGCCAGCAACAGATTTTTCTCGGCGGGCAAGCCATCGCCCGCCTCGAGCAGCAGCAATTGCACCAGAACGAACTCGGTCGTGACTGGCAGGCGAGGCGGCAGGCCCTCGGCGAGCGTATCGACGGTCTCAAGGCCCAGCTGGCCGGCCAGCTGGAACAGCTGAGCGACAGCACGTTGCAGGGGGAGGTGGCGTCGGCCCGCCTCGAGCAGTGTGAGCAGTTGCTTACCGACCAGCAGAGCGTGCGTGCGGTAGCGGGCGATCGGCTCGAGCAGGCGCGCCAGCGTCAGCAGCAGTGGCAGCAGCAGCTGGGCCAGTTGCAGGGGCGGCTCAACCAGACCCGCGCCGAGGTGAACGGTCTGCAGGAGCTGCAGGCCAAGACCCGGCTGGCCCGCCTCAAGCTGGAAGACGAACAGGCCGGGCCCCTTGGCGGGGAGGGGGAGAACCTGCAACCGGCCCTCGATGCGCTGGCGGCGGAGCTTTCGCTCTCCCGCGCCCGCCATGAGGAAGCCGATGCGGCGTGGCAGGCCGGTGTGTCGCGCCATGAAGCCCTCAAGGCAGAGCAGGGTCGCCAGCAGGGCCTGCTGCGCGAGCTGGAGGCACGCCTCGCCACCCTGGATCAGATCCTGGGGGAGCAGATGGCGGGCGCGACCCTGGCGGATCGGTTGCAGGTTCCCCCCGAGTGGGCCCGGGGGCTGGACAAGGTGCTCGGCCGCTGGCTCACCGCAATCCCGGCGGACGAGTGCAACCTGGCGCAACCCGGACTCTGGATTGGCCCGGCCCAGCCAGCCAGGGCCGGTACCCTGGCGGCGCAACTGGGGGGCGAGCACATTCCGGCTTTCCTCAACGCCATCTGGCTGGCAGAGAGCAGGGAAGAGGCGCTGTCCCGCTTGCACAGCCTCTCTGCCGGTGAGTCGCTGCTCACTCCCGCCGGCGACTGGTTCGGCCCCAACTGGGCGGATCTGGGGGAGGGCATGGCCCTGGGTACGCTGGCGTTGCTCGGTGAGCGTGAACGGCTGCACACCGAGCTGGCCGCGGGTCGGGAGGCGCTGCACAGACTCGACGAGCAGCTTGTCGCCGCCGATGCAGCGCGGGCCCAGCAGCATGGAGCGCATGAGCTGGCTCAGCGTACCCTGCGCGAGCAGGAGCTGCGGTGGCAGCAACTGCGCGAAGCCTGGAGTCTGCGCGAGGGGCAGCGTCAGGAGCGCTTGCAGCGCCTGGGCCAGCTGGGGGAAGAGCTAACCTGGCTCGACAAGGAGCAGGCTGAGGAGGCGCAGCGGCTCGCGTCGGCCGGGGAGCGGCTTGAGCAGGATGAAGCGGCCCTTGGCGAGCTGCAGGAGCAGGGGGAGGTACTCGCCGAGGCGCTGCTGCTTGCCCAGGAGCAGGTGAGTGGGGCGGAGCGGGCGCTGGAAGAGGCGCGCCTTCGCCGGGAGCAGCAGCAGGCGGCCTGCCAGCGGTTGCAACTGGAGCAGCAGAACCAGCGCCAGCTCATCACGCTGCGCGAGCAGGAGCTGGCCCGTCTCGGCCTGGAGCTGGCGGAACTCAAGGAGCCAGGGGCCGCTCCGAGTCAGGATCTGTCGCCCCTGCTGGTCGAACAGCGCAATCTTGAGGCGCAGCAACTGGCCTGTCACCAGCGGCTCGCAGAGCTGGATCGTCAGCTGACCGAGCTGGAGCAGGCCAGAAGCGCCGATCACAAGCAGCTGGTGAAAATTCAGGAGAAGCTGGCGACCCTGCGGCTCGAGCGCGAGCGCAACCTGACGCGCAGGCAGGGACTGCACGAGCAGTTCGAAGAGCTGGGCGTGCGCCTGGTGGACCTCGATCAGGCTGTGCTGATTGCCGCTGATCGCGGCAAGCTGCGCCAGGAGATCCAGACGCTGGAGACGCAGGTGGAGGCGCTTGGCGCCATCAACCTGGCGGCACTGGAGGAGTATGAGGAGGCGAAAACCCGCGCAAGCTACCTGGAAAATCAGTGCCAGGATCTGGAGCAGGCCCTCGACACCTTGAGCCAAGCCATTAAAAGAATTGATAAAGAAACACAAATACGCTTCCGCGACACTTTCGATAAGGTCAATGAAGATTTAAAATCCCTGTTCCCAAAAGTGTTCGGGGGGGGCAGTGCCTGGCTTGAGCTGACCTCGGATGATCTTTTGGAGGCCGGAGTGAGCATCATGGCAAGACCTCCGGGCAAGAAGAATGCTACCATTGCCCTGCTTTCCGGGGGGGAGAAGGCGCTAACCGCCCTTGCGCTGGTTTTTGCCATCTTCAGACTCAATCCAGCACCATTTTGTCTGCTGGATGAGGTGGATGCACCGCTCGATGAAGTGAACGTCGGTCGCTTCTGTTCTCTTGTCAAAGAGATGTCGAGCACAGTACAGTTCGTTTACATCAGTCATAATAAGGTCTCCATGGAGATGGCCGAGCAGCTGGTTGGCGTCACGATGCAAGAGCCCGGGGTTTCGCGCATAGTGTCGGTCGATATCGGTGAAGCCGTCGCTTTGGCTGAGCAAAACTAGAAAGAGAAGCAGCTAATGCAGGAATTGCGTTACATCTTGGTTGCCCTGGGCGGTATTGCCATCGCGGCATTGCTCATTCACGGGTTGTGGAGCAACAGAAAGAATCGTCAGGCACCGATCAAGGAGAAACCCCTGGGTCGGATGGAGTCCAAGTCCCGTGAGCGTGACAACGACGCCTTCGACAGCGATGGCATCGGTCAGGTGCGTGTGGTTAGCGGTGGCCGTCGTGCCGAGCCCAAACTGCGCAGCGACGAGGCCCGTCAGCCCGAACCCCGCCGTGTCGCCCCCGTTCCCGCCTTCGATGATGAAGATGACGACGCCGATCTGCCGCCTCCCGTGGTGCGCAAGCCTGCCGCTCGCCCTGTCCCCCCTCAGCCTGTGTATGAGGAAGAAGAGGACTATGAAGAGCCGGTTGCCGCCCCTGTTGAAGAGGCCCCTGCCGCGCCGGTGCGCAAACCTGCCCAGGTGATCCGCCGTACCCCGGTACACCGTTCCCGTCCGCAGCGCGAGCCCATGATGCAGCCGCTGGACGAAGAGCCGCTGGTGGAGCCGGCCTATGCTCAGGCGCCGACCTTCGGTGCACGCGAGCCGGCACCGGTTGCCCAGCAGGCTCCCCGCTACGCCCAGCCGGCTTATGAAGAGCCCGCTTACGATGACGAGCCAGCCTATGAAGAGCCTGTTCACGCAGCCGAGCCAGAACCCGCTCCGGCCCCGGTCGAGAAGATCTGGCAGGATGTCTATGTCATCAACCTGATGGCCCGTCCCGGCCACGATCTGCAAGGGGCGACCCTGCTCTCTTCCCTGCTGGCGCTGGGCTTCAAGTTTGGCGAGATGGACATCTTCCACCGTCACGAAGATCTGGGCGGCAAGGGGGAAGTGCTCTTCTCCATGATCAACATGGTCAAGCCGGGTACCTTCAACCCCTATCGCATGGAGCAGTTCAGCACCCCGGGTGTGTCCCTCTTCATGCAACTGCCCCTTCGCAGCAATGCCGCCTTCGCCTTCGAGCACATGTTGCAGGCTGCGGATCAGCTGGCGAGCGATCTCGATGCCATGCTGACCGACGCCTCGCGCAGTCCCCTCAGCGACGACGACATCGCCCGCTACCGTCACGAGCTGGCGGCCTACGAGGCCAGCCGCGACTGATGCGCCATGGGGCTTGAACAATGAAAAGTGCGGTACCCCGGTGCCGCATTTTTGTTTCTGCCCCAGACTGAATGTTCCATCACACTTCGAGACTTTTTCATGAGCGATATCCTCTCCCGCCACCGTCAACTGTGTGAGCTGCTGACCGAGTACGGCCATCAGTACTATGTGCTGGACAACCCCACGGTGCCGGACGCCGAATACGATCGCCTGATGCGCGAGCTGATTGCGCTGGAGGCCGAGCATCCCGAGCTGAAAACCCCGGCCTCGCCGAGCGTGCGGGTGGGAGGCCAGCCGCTGACCGCCTTCAAGCAGGTACGCCACGAGATCCCTATGCTGAGTCTGGACAACGTCTTCAGCAGCGAGGAGTTGCAGGCGTTCGAGCAACGCATGAGTGATCGCCTCAAGCGGGAGGTGACTTTCACCTTCTGTTGCGAACCCAAGCTCGACGGTCTGGCGGTGAGCCTGCTCTACGTGGATGGCCAGCTGGTACAGGCCGCCACTCGCGGGGACGGCACCACAGGGGAGGAGATCACCGAGAACGTGCGCACCATCAAGGCCATTCCCCTGACCCTGCGCGGCCAGGGGTGGCCTGCGCGGCTGGAGGTGCGTGGGGAGGTCTTCATGCCCAAGGCGGGGTTCGAGGCGATGAACCGCGATGCGCTGGCGGCGGGGGAGAAGGTGTTCGTCAACCCGCGCAACGCCGCTGCCGGCAGCCTGCGCCAGCTCGATTCACGCATCACCGCCAGCCGCCCCCTCAGCTTCTATGCCTACGGCGTGGGAGTCGGTGGCGACGAGCTGGGGGATTCCCACTTCGGTCGCCTCAATCAGCTCAAGGCCTGGGGTCTGCCGCTCAGCCCGGAAGTGAAGCTGAAAGAGGGTGCCGCCGGCTGCCAGGCGTTTCACGACGACATTCTGGCGCGCCGTGGGGATCTCCCCTACGAGATCGACGGCGTGGTCTACAAGGTGGATGACATCGCCCTGCAAGGGGAGCTCGGTTTCGTGGCCCGCGCGCCGCGCTGGGCCACTGCCCACAAGTTCCCGGCAGAAGAGGAGATGACGGCGCTTGAGAACGTCGAGTTCCAGGTGGGCCGCACCGGTGCCATCACCCCGGTAGCCAAGCTCAAGCCGGTGTTTGTCGGCGGCGTCACCGTTTCCAACGCTACCCTGCACAATGCGGACGAGATCGCGCGCCTTGGCGTCATGATCGGCGACACCGTGATCGTGCGCCGGGCCGGGGACGTGATCCCCCAGGTCGTGGCTGTGGTGGAGGCGCAGCGCCCGGCGGATGCCCGCGAGATCCTCTTCCCGACCGAGTGCCCGGTGTGCGGCTCGGCGGTGGAGCGGCTGGAAGGGGAGGCCGTGGCCCGCTGTTCCGGCGGTCTCTTCTGCGAGGCCCAGCGGGCGGCCGCCATCAAGCACTTCGCGGCGCGTCGCGCCATGGATGTGGATGGCCTTGGCGACAAGATAGTGGAGCAACTGGTGGACAAGGGGCTGGTGAAGACCCCGGCGGACCTGTTCAGCCTCAACGCCATCCAGCTGGCCGGTCTCGAGCGGATGGGGCAAAAATCGGCCCTCAACCTGGTGGCCGCCATCGATGCCGCCCGCAGCACCACCCTGCCCCGCTTCCTGTTTGCCCTGGGGATCCGCGAAGTAGGGGAGGCGACCGCCTTGAACCTCGCCAACCACTTCCTCACTCTGGATGCCCTGCGCGCCGCCTCGGTGGAGCAGTTGCTGGAAGTGGCCGACGTGGGAGACATAGTGGCCAAGCACGTCTACTACTTCCTGCGCCAGCCCCACAACATCGAGGTGCTCGACGCCCTGCTGGCCGCCGGCATCCACTGGCCGGTCATCGAGAAGAAAGAAGCAAGTGATCAACCTTTTGCCGGCAAGACCTTCGTGCTGACTGGCACCCTCACCGCCTTGTCCCGCAACGACGCCAAAGCGGCGCTGCAGGCCCTGGGGGCCAAGGTGGCGGGCTCGGTGTCGGCCAAGACCGACGTGCTGGTAGCGGGGGAGGCGGCAGGTTCCAAGCTGGCCAAGGCCCAGGAGCTGGGGATCACCATCTGGACCGAAGCCGAGTTGCAGGCGGCCATTCAGCCCTGAGGATGCACGTTTGAGCAGACAAACCCGGCCCACTGGCCGGGTTTGTCGTTGGTGGGCTCACTCGACGTAGCTCACCTTGTCCTGCCAGGCATCGGGAGCCGTCAGGTGCCAGCGTGCCAGTTCGCTCTTGCTGAACAGATATTCCCCGCGGGATGCGGCGCGGGGGGAGAGGGCGCCGGGCGCCGTGCCCGAGAGGATGGCATTGGCCAGTTCGGCGGCTCTCTCTCCCTGACTGTGGCCGTCGAGCACCAGGCCGCCGATGGCGGCTCCCCTGCCCACCGCAAAGGCCCAGAAGCAGAACAGTGGCACCGGGCTGTTGGCGCTGGTCCATGCCAGCACTTGCTGCTCGCTCACATGCTGGCCCTGCGCGTCGGTGAGAGTGTGGTAGAGGCCGAGGAAGAGCGCCTGATAGCCATTTTCCCGGCTGGCGAGCACTGCCTCCTGCCAGCGTCCGTAGTCGGTGAACTGGCGGCTGCTGACCCGGGTCTGGCCGATCGTCAGCTCGCCTCGCCCCTTGAACTCGTGGGCGACGGCGGTGCGGGACACCTCGCTTTCGTCAAACAGCACCAGGGCGCGCTCCAGTCCTCCCATCAACTGACTCATCTCGCTGATGCTGCGCTTGAGCAGGGGGCGTTCCAGTACGCCGGTGATCAGGGGGTGGCCGACCAGCCCCTTGGGGCGCGGATTCTCGTTCATCCCGAGAAATACCACGGGCGTTCCCCGGGCGGCGATGGGTCGGGCGAGGGCGTTGATGGCGTTGTCATCCCCCAGGATCACCAGCGCCGGCTGGTGGGTCCGGTAGGCGGCCATTCCCTTGGCGAGCAGTTCGTCACGGGTCTGGCCGGGCTGGCGCTTGGTGTCCAGATAGAGATAGCCGAGGTGATGCGCCTGCTCGAGGTGTTTCTCGAGGCCGGCACTGTAGCTTTGATCCCACTGGTTGCTCTGGTGATAGCTGCTGATCACCAGGATCTCGGCGGCCAGCAGCGGGAGGGAGAGGAGGGAGAGCAGGAGCAAGACCTTGGTCACGTGTGTTTTCCGCAAGGGACAGACTGTTCCCCAGTATGTGCTCTCCCGCTCTCCGGCGCCTCGGTCAATTGTTGTCGGAAGGCGTGCCCCTCTCTTTTTATCCCTTGCCGGGCGGGAGCCCGCATCCCGTCTGGGGTGAGCAAAAAGAGCTCCTTTTGGCGCTGGTCGTGAACTGCCCCACTCCTTCCAAAACCTGTTCTGGATCAAGAAACAGGGTACCGCTTTGGTGCCTAATAGACCCCACATATAGGGGTAAGCATAAAAAAAACACCCATATATAGTGTCATAAAGCTGTGCATAAGTGGTCGCCCTCTCAGTGTCAGCCCAGGTGTTTCAAGCCTTGGCTGACCTTGTTTGCGCCGGGGACGGGCGTGGAGAAGGGGACTCAACGAGGGTGAGCCGAGGGTGGCCACCAGGTCTTTCAATACGGGGAAAATCGATGAAACCGGTAGTGATCAAACGCGATGGATGTCGTGCACCATTCAATGGCCAACTGATCCGCGATGCGGTCAGCCGAGCGGCGGCAGCGGTCAATCAGGCCAGTCCGGCGCTGGCAGAGCGCATTGCCGCCGCTGTCAGCCAGGAGCTGGAGGGGCGAGGGGAGGTAGACATCCACGAGATCCAGAACCGGGTCGAGAACCACCTGATGGCCTCCGACGACAAGGCCATCGCCCGTGCCTACATCGAATACCGTCACGACCGGGATCAGGCCCGCGAGGCCCGGGGTCGCCTGGCCCAGGAGATCCGCGGCCTGGTGGAGCAGACCAACGCGGCCCTGCTCAACGAGAACGCCAACAAGGACTCCAAGGTGATCCCGACCCAGCGTGACCTGCTGGCGGGCATCGTCGCCAAGCATTACGCCATCAGTCACATGCTGCCCCGTGATGTGGTGCAGGCCCACGAGAGCGGCGACCTGCACTTCCACGATCTCGACTACTCCCCCTTCTTCCCCATGTTCAACTGCATGCTGATCGATCTGCAGGGGATGCTGACCCACGGCTTCAAGATGGGCAACGCGGAGATAGACACCCCAAAATCCATCAGCACCGCCACCGCGGTGACCGCCCAGATCATCGCCCAGGTGGCGAGCCATATCTATGGCGGCACCACCATCAACCGCATCGACGAAGTGCTGGCACCCTATGTGACCATCAGCTGGCACAAGCACCGGGAGGTGGCCGAGGAGTGGGGGATCAGGGACGTGGATACCTATGCCATGGCCCGCACCGAGAAGGAGTGCCACGACGCCTTCCAGTCCCTCGAATATGAGGTCAATACCCTGCACACCGCCAACGGTCAGACGCCGTTCGTCACCTTCGGCTTTGGCCTGGGGGACAGTTGGGAATCGCGCCTCATCCAGCGCGCCATCCTAGGCAACCGCATCGCCGGCCTTGGCAAGAACAGGAAGACCGCCGTCTTCCCGAAACTGGTGTTCGCCATCAAGGATGGCCTGAACCACAAGCAGGGGGATCCCAACTACGACATCAAGCAGCTGGCGCTGGAATGCGCCTCCAAGCGGATGTACCCGGACATCCTCAACCACGACCAGGTGGTCAAGGTCACCGGCTCCTTCAAGACCCCCATGGGGTGCCGCTCCTTCCTCGGTGCCTTTGAAGAGAATGGCGAGCTGGTCCACGAAGGGCGCAACAACTTGGGGGTTGTGAGCCTCAACCTGCCGCGCATTGCCCTGAAATCCCGCGATGAAGCGGACTTCTGGGACAAGCTGGACGCCGCCCTGCGGGTGGCCAAGACAGCGCTCATGTACCGCATCAAGCGCCTGGACGGGGTCAAGGCCCGGGTCGCCCCCATCCTCTACATGGAGGGGGCCTGCGGGGTGCGCCTCAAGGCCGATGACAACATCAGCGAGATCTTCAAACATGGCCGCGCCTCCATTTCGCTGGGTTACATCGGGGTACACGAGACCATCAACGCCCTCTATGGCACCGACGTCCATCTGTTCGACAGCGAGACCCTGCGCCAGAAGGCCATCGCCATCATCGCGCGGCTCAAGGCGGCCACCGACGAGTGGAAGGAGGAGACCGGCTACGGCTTCAGCCTCTACTCCACCCCGAGCGAGAACCTCTGCACCCGTTTCTGCCGCATCGATGCCAAGGAGTTTGGCGTGGTAGCCGGGGTGACCGACAAGGGCTACTACACCAACAGTTTCCACCTGGACGTGGAGAAGCAGGTGAACCCCTACGACAAGCTGGACTTCGAGGCGCCCTATCCGCCCATCGCCAGCGGCGGCTTCATCTGCTACGGCGAGTACCCCAACATCCAGCACAACCTGGAGGCGCTGGAGAACGTCTGGGACTACAGCTATGACAAGGTGCCCTACTACGGCACCAACACCCCCATCGACGAGTGCTACGACTGCGGTTTCACCGGCGAGTTCGAGTGCACCTCCAAGGGCTTCACCTGCCCGCGCTGCGGTAACCATGACCCGGCCAAGGTGTCGGTGACCCGCCGGGTGTGCGGCTATCTCGGCAGCCCGGATGCGCGCCCCTTCAACGCGGGCAAGCAGGAAGAGGTGAAGCGCCGGGTCAAGCATATGTAAGCGGGCAGACCCCACCCCAGTCCTCCCCTTGGCAGGGGAGGGGGCAAAGAAGCTCCTCCCCCTTTCGAAGGGGGAGGTTGGGAGGGGGTTGGCCGTGAACCCAGAGAACTCGAATGCACTATCACCAGTACTACCCGGTCGATGTGATCAACGGCCCAGGCACCCGCGCCACCCTGTTCGTGTCGGGTTGCGAGCACCAGTGTCCCGGCTGCTACAACCAGAGCACCTGGCGGCTCGATGGGGGCAAGCCGTTCGATGAGGCGATGAGCGATCGCATCATTCACGATCTCAACGACAGCCGCATCAAGCGGCGCGGACTGTCGCTCTCCGGCGGCGATCCGCTCCATCCCGCCAACGTGCCGCATGTGCTGGCGCTGGTGAAGCGGGTGCGAACCGAGTGCCCCGGCAAGGACATCTGGTGCTGGACCGGTTATCTGCTGGCAAATCTCAGCCCGGCCCAGCGGGAGCTGGTGGCCTTGCTGGACGTGCTGGTGGATGGCAGGTTCGAGAAGGCCCTGGCGGATCCCGGTCTGCTCTGGCGCGGCAGCCGCAATCAGATGGTTCACGACCTCAACGCCTGGCGGAAAGGAGGAGAGCGGATCCCCTGTCTGGTTTGCAGTTGAGGCCTTGGGTGTTTATGGTTAGGCCAACCCCAAGCGCTGTTTACACGAGGAATCCCGATGAACAATCTGCTCAAGATCCTGCTGGCCATCTTTCTCCCCCCGGTCTGCGCCTTTATCCAGGTAGGCTTCAGCCTCCATTTCCTCATCAACATAGTGCTGACCCTGCTGGGCGGTCTGCCCGGCATGGTTCATGCCCTCTGGCTGGTGGTCAGCGACAAGCGCGCCTGAGCCGTGAGAGATCACAAGGCCAGCCCTCCGGGGTTGGCTTTTTTTTGCCTGCCAGATGGGGGCTTCCCGGATGAGCCCCTTTGCCTGACACTGGCGCGTCGCTCATGGAATCGAGCGATACAACGAAGAGGGAATGTCAGTGCGTGTGAAAGGGTTGTTTCTGTGGGCCGCCCTGGCCCTGCTCGGGGGCTGTGCCAGCCCCACCGCCAAGCTGAATCAGCCTCCGGTGGATGTCACCTGGGAAACGCTGCCCGAATACTGGGTGTTGGTGGGGGATGCCATCACTTTTAACCCGGTCGGGGGGCTGCCGGCGAAGAGGCCGGTCAAGGGGTATGTGACCCTTCGCTACCTCATCGATTCCAATGGCACGCTGTTCAGCCCAGAGGTACTGGAGTCCCAGCCCCCCGGCGTGCTGGATCTCATCGCCATCTCCGGGCTGGCGCAGCTGCGCTACCGGCCATCGGAGCAGAATCAGCAAGCCATTCCGGCTCGGGTTGTGGCCCGATTCGAAGTGGAAGTGAAATGACAAACACCCCGGCCAGGCCGGGGTGTTTCGTGTGGGCTGTGTTCCATGACGGTGCGGATCACTGCTCCTTGCAGTCGTTGTAGCGGCTCTGCCACTCCCCGGCGTCATCACGCATCTCGACGAACCCCTCCTTGCCCTTGTTCCACCAGACCACCTCGTGATCGTCGGTATAGCGTGCACCGGAGGCGGAAACCGCCTGGGGCAGGGTGTAATCCTTGCCATCGGGGAGGGAGAGCTTGACGAAGTTCAGGCTCTCGTCCGAGAGGGAGAAGTAGCGAACCTGCACTTTCTGGTTCTGTTCACACAGATAGGTGACGGGATCGCCGCCGGTCACTCCCAGCTTGCCGCTGCCCAGATCGCAGCCGCCGAGCAGGGTGATGGCGCCCGCCCCCAGTAGAAAGAGCTTGGCGTGTTTCATGTTTGATCCTCACAACGGTGTCATATGGCCTTGAGCCTAACAGGATGAGGCACAACTGCAACCTCGTGGCGAGAACCCTGCGTCGGGATGCGTCCGTCTCCCTCCGGTCCGTGGGGCAGGCAAAAAAACGCCCCGGCAGGCAAGCGGGGCGAAAGGGAGCCATCCAATGGCTGCAGAAAAGGGTCAGTGGCCGAACCGTGTCGCCTCGAAGCGATTGAGCAGCCGGTGGATGAGGTAGCAGGCGAGCAGGGTGACCACGATGGCAAAGAGGATGCTGCTCACCCGATAGAGGGCGCTGAACACCAGGTCGTTGCCCGGGGTCAGGTACTGGCCGAACAGGATGCCGAGGGTGGTGAGGGCACCGAAACCGACTCCGGAGCCGCTCGCCTCCTTCACATGGGCATAGCTGAACAGCATGGCGCCGAGCCAGAGCACCGGGGTCACCAGCAGCAGCAAGCCGGACCAGTCATAGAGCACCAGCTGCCCCAGGATGCCGAAACTCACCCCCAGCAGGGTGCCCATGGCCCGCTTGCGGGCATAGTCCAGGGCGCCGTTCCAGTGCATGGGGAAGAGCAGCAGCAGGGTGGTGGCCTGGGCGGACATGGAGTCGCGCAGATCGAAGATCTGGAACACCAGGAACGAGAGGGTCGCGATGGACGCCCCCAGCAGGGCTTCGTGGCGCATCCGGTGCGGCGCCTTGGGGGAGGGGGCCGGCCTGGGGCGCTCCTCCACGTCCGGAATGAGGGCCGTCATCAGATAGGCGATGAGCACCGACAGGACGCTGGCCCAGAGGTTGCTGAAGATGAGGTCGTTCAGATCAATCCCGGGGTAGCTGGCAAAGTGCAGCATGATGCTGAGGCTGAGCACCCCGTTGGCACCGAACAGGAACAGGCTGCCCCGGGACATGGCGGCGAAACGGTAGAGGAAGAGCAAAAAGACCAGGGGGGTCATGAGCCCCGGGTGGCCGCCAAACAGGCCGCCGAGCAGCCCCACTTCCAGACCGCACATGGCGGCGGAGGCGATGAGCTGGCGGGCGGCGTGACCGTTCATCACCGGCACCAGGCCGAGCAGCAGCACCGGGGTGACGGTGAAGAAGACCCCGTTGCTCCAGCCGAAGATCTTGCACAGCACAAACCCCAGGGTGCAGCCAAAGGCGATGCGCAGACACTGGCGCAGTTCGTTGGGGGTGAGGGGTCTGTGCCACAGGTTCATGGTCGTCATCTCAATAGATGTAGTGCAGCAGGCTGAGCAGACGGATCTGGCCGCGGGCCAGCAGCCCGGTCAGGGTGTTGTCCGGCAGCAGCTGCACCGTGGCGCGGGCCCCGGCCGGCAGGTGGGCGGGCAGTTGCTCCAGGGTCAGGTGCAGGCGCAGGCGCTGGGCATCCCGCACCCAGCGATCGGACTCGACGGGGTTCGCAAGCTGGCCGTTGGCGTCAAACTGGCCGGCACTGACCCCGGCATCCAGGCTGGCGACGCGGGCCGGATAGAGACGACCGGGCTCGCCGTCGAAGGCGACGAGGGCCTGACTGCCGGCGCTGACGTGGCGCAGGCTCTTCTCGCGAAAATCGGCGATCACGTCCACCTGCTCGGAGACCAGGGCCAGCAGGGGGGAGCCCGCATTGGCCACGCTGCCAGGCTTGAGCTGCAGGTTGGTGATGATGCCGTCCTGGCTCGCATGAACCCGGCTGTAGGCGAGGTTGAGCTCGGCCTGGGCGAGGCGGTTGCGGGCCTGGCGCAGCAGCAGGTTGTCTTCCCCTGGCAAGCCGCGGTTGACGCGGGCCTGCTCTACCCGGGCCTGGCTGCCGAGCAGGTTGGCACGGGCGGTGCGGGCGGCGCTGTCGGCGTCATCTTTCTGCTGTTCAGAGACCATGTGACGGCGGTAAAGGGCGTCGATGCGCGCCGCTTCCCGCTGTTTCTGGTCGGCCTGGGTGCGCAGCGAGCTGTACTCCGCCTCATAGGCGGTCAGGGTCGCGTCCAGCTGGCGGTTCTGCTGCCTGGCCTGATCCAGGGCGAGCCTGGCCTGATCCACGGCGAGCTGGAAGGGTTCCGGGTCGAGGGCGAACAGCAGATCCCCCTGCTTGACGTGCTGGTTGTTGGCGACGGCGACTTCGACCACCTTGCCGCTGACCTGGGGGGCCATCCGGGTGACGACCCGGGTGGCCATGGCCTGGGGGGTCAGGGGCATCTTGATGTCGGCCAGCAGAAAGTAGCCAAACACCAGGACGAAGCAGACGATGGCCCACTTTATCCAGCGCTTGAATTGTTGATCCGGTGTCATCTTATTCTCTCTCTTCATGCTGTGCGGCTATCTTGCCAAGGGCATTGGCGGAGATGCGGTGCACAATGTCTTCAAACTGGGCCAGCTCCTGCTGGCTGATGCCGGTGAGCAGCTCCCGGCGCACGGCGATGATGCGGCCCTCGATCTGATCGAGCAGCGCCTTGCCCGCCGGGGTCAGGGTGACGATGCGGGCCCGCTTGTCCTGGCTGCAGCAGTGGCGCTCGATCAGCCCCTGCTCCTCGAGCTGACCCAGGGTCCGCATCAGGGAGGGGAGCTCTATCTCCAGGGCCTCGGCCAGGGTCTTCTGGCTGAGGTGGCCGCCGAGGCGGCTGAGTTTCCACAGGGCGGTCCAGCGGGGATGGGTGAGCCCCAGAGGTGCCAGCTCGAGATCGGCCACGGTGCGCCAGAGCCGGTGCAATCGCCCCAGTTGCTCGGCGAGGGAGAGTTCTCGCAACATCTCCAGATCCTTTTTCATGACGGGCACCTCAATTACTTAGCTTGCGAAGCATTATATTTATTTCGCAGGCTAAGTAAATAGTGTGATACAGCTCACGTTCAGGTTTTTTGCCCGGGCCGTGGTGTTTAAGTTTTTATATGGCTTTGCGGGCCAGCTAACCGACAACGGCCGGGGGAGGCGCTAGAGTGGCCACCTTTGAGGTGCGTCAGGCTGGCCATTGACCCGGCGGGGCGACACCCTCACCCTGGGCTTTCCCGTCCGCTGCAAGGTTGAACGATGAAACTGCGCCACCAGCTAGTCACCCTCTCGCTTGGCTTGTCACTGCTGCTGATCCTGATCCTGGGCTGTCTGCTCGCCCTCTTCATGCGCCACCTGCTGGAGAACAACCTGAAGGAGAAGGGGAGCGATCTGGCCCGGGTGCTGGCGGCGGACAGCCGGGTGGTCCAGGCCCTGGAGAAGGGGAGCGATCCCGGGCTGCGGGATTATGTGCAGGGGATCTGCAGCCGCACCGATGCCGCCTACATGGTGGTGACCGACGAACATGCCAGGCGCCTGAGCCACCCCTCGCCCGAGCTGGTGGGCCAGACCTTCCGGGGGGAGGACATCTGGCCTGCACTCCAGTCGCGCGAGAGCTACTGCTCCCGGGACGTGGGCACCCTGGGCCCCGCCATCCGCTGCTTCGCCCCCGTAGTGGGGCCCGATGGCCAGGCCATTGGCGCGGTGGCGGTGGGTTATCTGATGCGCACCGTGGAGGGCACCTATCAGGAGCGGATCGCCCTGCTGGTCGGCGCCATCGCAGCGGTGCTGGGGTGCGGCCTGCTGCTGGCGCTCTGGGTGCAGCACCTGCTGCGCCGCACCCTGCTGGATCTGGAACCGGAGACCATTGCCAATCGCTTCGCCCAGCAGGATCTGGTGCTGGAGGGGATCTCGGAGGGGATAGTGGCCCTGGACAACCAGCACAGGATCACCATGCTCAACAGCGCCGCCTTCTATCAGTTGCGACTGCCCGGAACCGGGCGCCACGCCCTGCTGGGCCGCTCCCTGGCGGAGCTGGTCCCCGGCCTCGTGCCCACGTTGCAGCAAGGGGGGGCGGTCAGGTTCACCGTGCAGGGGGATGACTTCGTCGGCCACTGGCAGGAGCTCAGCGGTCGCGAGCCGGGGCGCATGCTCATCTTCAGCCGGCCAGACGGCACCGGCAGCCTGGGCATGCAGGTGACCCACCTGCGCCAGTACGGCGAGATGCTGCGCATCCAGACCCATGAATTCGCCAACAAGCTCAGCAGCCTCTCCGGTCTGCTCCAGCTCGGCCACGTGGATCAGGCGGTAGACCTCATCCAGCAGGAGAACGAAGCCTGCCAGAACATGTTGCAGGATCTGCTGCGGGTCATCGAGAACAAGCCGGTGGCCGGGCTCATCCTCGGCAAGTTCAGCCGGGCGCGGGAGCTGGGGGTGGAGCTGGTGCTGGATGCGGGGTCGGCCCTCGGGGAGTATCCGGCCGAGGTGTCGGCGGATCTCATCACCTGCATCGGCAACCTGCTGGACAACGGCATTCGCGCCGCCTGGGGGAACCGAGAGCACGCCGCTCCCAGGGTGCTGCTCTCCCTCGATGATCTGGGGCGGCGGCTGGTGATCGAGGTGGAGGACAGTGGCGAGGGGGTGGACGAGGCGCTGGCGGATCACCTGTTCGACTACGGTGTCAGCCGCCAGACCGGGGATCACGGGGTCGGCCTCTTCCTGGTCAAGAAGACGGTGGCCAGGCGGGGGGGCGTGATAGAATGGCGCCGCACCGCCGAGCAGACGACCCTGTTCGGTATCTATTTGAATAAAAACCAATTGGTGTAAGTCATGAAGCCAATCTTCACGCTGATTATCGAGGATGACGAGCGGATAGGCGCCATGTTGGGGGAGCTGGTCTCCTCCACGGCCGGGTTCTCCCTGATGGGGCGGGCCGGCACCCTGGCCGAGGCGGATCGCCTGATGGCGGGGAGCGAGCCCCGCTTGCTGATGGTCGACATCTCCCTGCCCGATGGCTCGGGCCTGGAGTGGGTGAGCCGGCTGCGCAGCCACAACCGGGAGGTGATGGTGATGATGGTGACCGCCTCCTGCGACGTGGAGACCATACAGCAGGCCCTCAACCTGGGCGTGCAGGACTACGTCATCAAGCCGCTGCGGCTGTTTCGCATCCAGCAGAGCCTGGAGGAGATCCTGGTCCTGCATCGCCGCCTGTGCGAGCCGGGGGAGCTGGCCCAGAGCGACCTGGACCGCCTGATGGGCAAGGCGCGCAACCAGGGTCGGGAGGCGCGGGAAACCCCCAAGGGGATCGACGCCATCACCCTGCGCCAGGTGCTGGACCTGCTAGCGGGGGAGCCGGACAACACCTTCTCCACCGACACCGTGGCCCTGCGCCTCTCCCTGAGTCGCACCACGGCCCGCCGCTACCTGGAGTTTCTGGAGTCAGAAGATCGGCTGGACGTGGAGCTCAACTACGGCCAGCGTGGTCGCCCGGAGCGGCGCTACCACTGGCGCCGGGAGTCGTGACCCCGCCGCGGGCACAACGCCGAAGAGGCCGCGCACACCATGCTGCGCAGGCCGCGCAGATAAAAGGGAGCCTTTGAGCTCCCTTTTGTTTTGCCCCGATGCGACCCGGCCCCTTTATCTGGGGTCGCCCGAGAAGGGGTGCAGGGCGGTGCGGGCGCGCTCGAACAGGGCGATGAGGTGATCCGCCACGGCCCGCACCCGCCGGGAGTGGGCGAGATCGCTGTGGAGCACCAGCCAGATGGGCTGATCCACCCCGAGCTCCGGCAGCAGGCAGACCAGATCCGTCTGGCGGGCCAGGTAGTGGGGCAGCACCGCGAGCCCCAGACCGGCCTGGGCGGCGGCGAGCTGGGCCGCCAGGGTGCCGGTCTCCACCCGGCAGGGGCGGCCGCGCAGCATGCGGGTCATCCATCTGGCGGCGGGCAGGTGGCTCTGGGTTTCGTTCCAGCCGATGAAGTCATCCTGATCGAAGCTGGCGGCATCCACCCCGGGGCTGCGTGCATCCAGGTAGGCGCCGGTCCCGTAGAGGCCAAAGCCCAGGGTGCCCAGGCGCCGCAGGGTGAGGTGGCCGGCATCGGGCTTGACCATGCGCACCGCGAGATCGGCATCGCGCCGGTGCAGGTTCACCGTCTGCACCCCGGTGACCAGCTCCACCCTCAGCTCGGGGTGCTGGGCAAAGAGCGTCGGCAGGGAGGGGATGATGAGGGGATTGGCCAGGTTCTCGGCGGTGGCGAGGCGCACGGTGCCGGCCACCTGTCCCTGCAACTGCCCCGCCTCGCCAAAGGCCAGCCCCGCATGTTCCAGCGCTTCGGCTCGCTCCAGCAGGGCCTCCCCGTCGTCGGTCAGGCGATAGCCCTGCTGGTGGCGGCTGAACAGGGGCAGGCCGAGGGCCGCCTCCAGCCTGTCCAGGCGCCGGGAGACGGTGGCCACCCCCATGCGAAGGGCGTGGGCGGCACCGCTCAGGGTGCCGCTGCGGGCGATGGCCAGGAAGACGCGGGCGTCGTCCCAGAGCAGGGGATCGTGCATAGTGTTTCCATAATCGGAAAATAGGTTGCCAGTTATCTCTATATTTCATTCATTTTCGGAAGACAATACTCCCCTGCAACTTGTCAGGGAGAAAATGCGATGCAACGACGAACACTGGGAGCCAACCTGCAGGTCTCTGCCCTGGGGCTGGGCTGCATGGGGATGAGCGAATTCTACGGGCCGCGGGACGATGAGATGTCCTTGCGAGTGCTGGCGGAGGCGGTGGAGCGGGGCATCGACCTGCTCGACACCGCCGACATGTACGGCCCCCACCACAACGAGGCGCTGATCGGGCGTTTTCTCGCGACCCGGCGGGGGCAGGTGAAGGTCGCCACCAAGTTTGGCATCGTGCGCCAGCACGGGGAGTACAGGCGTACCCTCGACAACAGCGCCCGCTATGCGCGCCAGAGCTGCGAGGGCTCCCTGCGCCGCCTCGGCATCGAGCAGATCGATCTCTACTATGTGCACCGCCTCGATCCGGCCCATCCCGTCGAGGAGACCATGGCCGGGCTGGCGCAGCTGGTACAGGAGGGCAAGATAGCCCGCATCGGTCTGTGCGAGGTGACCGAGGCCACCCTGAGGCGCGCCCATGCCGTGCACCCGGTGGCGGCGGTGCAGACCGAATACTCCCTCTGGACGCGGGAGGTGGAGGCGGCGGTGCTGCCCGCCTGCCGGGCGCTGGGGATTGGTCTGGTGGCCTACTCCCCCCTGGGGCGCGGGTTTCTGACCGGGCGTTACCAGCAGGAGGCGGTGTTCGAGGAGGGGGATTTTCGGGCCAGTCTGCCGCGCTTTCAGGGGGAGAACCTCGCCACCAACCGCACCCTGGTGCAGGCGGTCATGGCCCTGGCGCAGCAGAAGGGATGCTCGGCGGCGCAGATAGCCCTGGCCTGGCTGCTGGCGCAATGGGAGGGGATAGTGCCCATCCCGGGCACTCGGCGCATGACTCACCTGGCGGATAACCTCGGCGCCCTCTCGGTGCGCCTCTCCCCAGCAGAACTCGGGGCCCTGGGCCAGGCCATCCGGACCCTGCCGGTGGCGGGGGAGCGCTATACCGCCGAGGGGATGAAGGGGGTGAACGCATGAGCGGCTCGCACACGGATCGTCGTGAACGGGCGTTCGCGCTGCTGGCCCGGCTCGATCCCCAGGCGCCCACGCGGGTCGCCGCCAGCCTGGATGCCCTGTCACCGGAGCTTGCCGAGCTGGTGCTGGGGTTTGCCTTTGCCGATGTGCTCGCCCGTCCCGGCATCGATCTCTGCACCCGCGAGATGCTCACGGTGGCGACCCTGATGGGAATGGGCACGGCGCCCGGACAGCTCTAGTTCCATATCCGGGCCGCCCTCAATGTGGGGGTCAGCCGGGAGACCATCATCGAGATCCTGCTCCAGGTCGCCGTCTATGCCGGAGTGCCCGCCTGCATGAATGGCATCAGTGCGGCCCGCAGCGCCTTCGCCGCCCATGACAAGGGGCGGGGGGCAGGGATTAAGGAGGAGACGCCACCATGGCGAAAAGGTCAGGCGTGCCCTGACGGGGGCAGCAAGAAGGGAGCCGAGGCTCCCTTCTTTCATGGTGCTGGCC
Source organism: Aeromonas sp. R10-1 (assembly GCF_040908465.1). Taxonomy (NCBI): domain Bacteria; kingdom Pseudomonadati; phylum Pseudomonadota; class Gammaproteobacteria; order Aeromonadales; family Aeromonadaceae; genus Aeromonas; species Aeromonas sp. R10-1. Next base: position 172,866 of record NZ_JBFODT010000036.1, on the reverse strand, counting down.
GGCTCAAGCACCTTCCGGCAGAGGACGGCGTACCCTCGGCTTGAGCTGGGAGAGCATGACCCCGGTCAGGATGAGGCCGCCCCCCAGCAGGTGATAGCCGTGGATGGGCTCCCCCAGGGTGATGACGGCGATGAGGGCTGTGCACAGGGGCATCAGGTTCATGAAGACCGAAGTGCGCTCCGCCCCCAGGGTGGCGAGGCCGCGCATCCAGCAGTAGGCGGCGAAGATGGAGGAGGCGAGGCCGGCGAACAGCACCATGCTCCAGCCCTGGGCGGGAATGGCCAGGGAGTCGGCAGAGAGGGCCACCGGGATGAGCAGCAGCACCGCCAGCAGGATCTGCAGGTAGAGGTTGAGCCAGGGGCCGAACGGCAGTTGCCAGCGGCGGATCAAGAGGCCATAGAGGGCATAGCTGGCCGCCCCCAGCAGCATCATGCCGTCGCCGGGGTTGATGCCGCTGTGCAGCAGTGCCAGGGGGTTGCCCTGACCCAGCAGCCAGAGCACCCCGAACAGGGAGAGGCTCATGCCGAGCAGCGCCTGCTTGCCCGGCTTCTGGCCAAAGCAGCAGGTCCCGATGAGCAGGGTGAGCAGGGGCAGCAGGGAGCCGATGACCCCCATGTTGGTGGCCGAGGTGCTGTGGGCGGCGTAGTAGGCGAGGCACTGGTAGAGCACCATGCCGAGCAGGGAGAGCACCAGCAGCTTGCCGAGCCAGGGGCGGATGTCGGCCCGGCGGCGCCAGAGCTGCGGCAGGCAGAAGGGGGAGAGCGCGAGGGCGGCGATCACCCAGCGATAGAAGGAGATAGCAGCGGGATCCAGCACGCCAGCGGCGGCCTTGGAGACCACGGTATTGGCGGCCCAGATCAGGATGGCGAGCAGGGGAAAGAGAAAAGGCATAGGCACTCCTTGGTACGATGGGGAGAGTCTAGCCTTGTCTTGAACGAGGCAAGTAGCGTAAATAAGACATGTCATAACCGCTTTGGGACAATCTGCATGGGCACCCTCACCCTGGCCGAGCAGGATCGCCTGCTGGCCGACCCCAACCCCCTCTACTTTCGCTACAGCCAGATCCAGGGGGGCAACGCCTGCGCCGAGCACGCCCACCCCTGGGGCCAGCTCAGCCTCATCAGCCTGGGGGTCATGGTGGTGGAGGTGGGGGGAGAGCGGCTGGTGGCGCCCCCGGACTACCTCATCTGGGTGCCGGCGGACCTGCCCCACACCGCCTTCAACGAGCAGACCCTGGATTACACCTCCATCTACGTGAGCCACGCCCTGGCACCGCGCCTGCCACGGGAACCCCAGCTGCTGGCCCTCACCCCCTTGCTGCGGGCCCTGCTGGAGGATTTCACTCAGCGCCGGGTCGGCCACATGGAGGATGAGTGGGATGCCCGTCAGGGTGAGCTCTTCATCGAGAAGCTGGCCCGCACCCGTTGCCAGCCGAGCTACCTGCCCCAGAGCCGGGATCGCCTGCTGGCACCCTTGCTGGCGGCATTGCAGGCGGCGCCGGAGGACAACCGCACGCTGGTGGAGTGGGCCAGGGCGCTGCACACCACGGAGCGCACCCTGGCGCGGCGTTGCCAGAAGGAGCTTGGCATGAGCCTGGGCCAGTGGCGCACCCGGCTGCGGCTGGTGAAGGCGCTGGACTGGCTGCGGGGCGAGATGCCGGTGCAGGAGATCGCCTGGCGCCTCGGTTACGCCTCCACCTCGGCTTTCATCGCCATGTTCCAGCGCGAACAGGGCTGCGCCCCCCAGCGCTATCGCCAGCAGCTGGGCCAACCCGTGGCCTGAACCGCATGAAAAAGGGCGCCCGCAGGCGCCCTTGTGGATCATGGGATGGGCTTAGAAGAAGCCGAGGGGGTTGATGTCGTGGCTCACCAGCAGGTTCTTGGTGTTCTGGTAGTGGTCCAGCATCATCTTGTGGGTCTCGCGACCGATCCCCGACTTCTTGTAGCCGCCGAAGGCCGCGTGGGCCGGGTAGGCGTGGTAGCAGTTGACCCAGACCCGGCCGGCCTGGATGCCGCGCCCCATGCGCCAGGCCAGATTGCTGTCCCGGGTCCACAGGCCCGCCCCCAGCCCGTACTGGGTGTCGTTGGCAATGGCCAGGGCATCCGCCTCGTCCTTGAAGGTGGTAACCCCGAGCGCCGGCCCGAAGATCTCCTCCTGGAACACCCGCATCTTGTTCTGGCCCGAGAAGATGGTGGGCTGGATGTAGAAGCCCCCCTCCAGCCCGCTCACCTTGGCCGGGCCGCCGCCCAGCAGCATCTTGGCCCCTTCGCCGCGGCCGATCTCCATGTAGCTCAGGATCTTGTCGAACTGCTCGCGGGACGCCTGGGCCCCCACCTGGGTCGTGGTGTCGAGGGGGTTGCCCTGCACGATGGTGCGGGCGCGGGCCAGCACCCGGTCCATGAAGTCGTCATAGATGCTGGCCTGCACCAGGGCGCGGGAGGGGCAGGTACACACCTCGCCCTGGTTGAAGAAGGTCATCAGCATCCCTTCCACCGCCTTGTCGATGTAGCTGCTCTCGTGCTGCATCACGTCGGCGAAGTAGATGTTGGGGGACTTGCCACCGAGCTCCACGGTGGAGGGGATCAGCTTGTCGGCGGCGCAGCGCAGGATATGGGCGCCCACCTCGGTGGAGCCGGTAAACGCCAGCTTCTGGATCCGGTTGCTGGTGGCGAGCGCCTGGCCTGCCTCGGCGCCGAAGCCGTTGACCACGTTGACTACGCCAGGGGGCAGGATGTCCTTGATGAGATCCATCATCAGCATGATGGTGACCGGGGTCTGCTCGGCGGGCTTGAGCACGCTGCAGCAGCCGGCCGCCAGCACCGGGGCCAGCTTCCAGGCGGCCATCAGCAGGGGGAAGTTCCACGGGATGATCTGGCCGACCACGCCGATGGGCTCCTTGAAGTGGTAGCTGACGGTGTTCTGGTCCAGCTCGGCGGCGGAGCCCTCCTGGGCGCGGATGCAGCCGGCGAAGTAGCGGAAGTGATCCACCACCAGGGGCAGGTCGGCGGCCAGGGTCTCGCGCACCGCCTTGCCGTTCTCCCAGGTCTCTGCGACGGCGAGCACTTCAATGTTCTGTTCGATGCGATCGGCGATGCGCAGCAGCAGGTTGCTGCGCTCGGTGACGCTGGTCTTGCTCCAGCTGGCGAACGCCTTGTGGGCCGCGTCCAGGGCGAGCTCGATGTCGGCGGCGTCGGAGCGGGCCACCTCGCAGAACACCCGGCCATCCACCGGCGAGATGTTCTCGAAATAGCGGCCGGCGCGCGGCGCCACCCAGTCACCACCGATGAAGTTGTCATAACGGGATTTGAAGCTGACCAGGGCACCTGCCTGACCGGGAGCGGTATAAATCATCTCATCATCCTTATGTGTGTGTGGTCCTGACCGGCCTGGCGGGCAGTCCGGTTGCTTCCTGTCATCGCAAGGGGCGTGCCAGCGGGTGGCGCTCTACACAAAAAGGTTGCAAAAACGTTATCAAACGGGGTGCCAAGGGGTATCTTGGTTAACCAGTGCCCCCCAGGGCGGCCCCCGAACTGTGCCGTTTCTGAACACCGGGTGTGACACTGTGCCGTTTGTGAACAGGAGACGTGATGAAGGCGCTCCCCCAAGGCGGCCCTATTCGCGAGTGTGTAGAAGGAGGTGTGATGAGCGAGTTGCCTCAATCCGGTGCCAGCCCAATCCAGCGCTCCTGGGAGCGCTGCCTGCATCAGGGGCTGAGCCGCCAGCAGAGCGCCGAGCTGGACTTGCTGCCCCAGGGGGAGCTGTCGGCTCGCCAGGAGCAGCACAGGACGCTCATCGCCTGCTTCCAGCGCTTCGTGCTGCCGCTCTTTGGCCAGTTGCTGGCAGGCAGACCCTGTCGTCTGCTGCTGTGTGACGGCGAGGGGGCCATCCTCGCGGTGAGCGGAGACGATCGGTTTGCCCGCCATGCCGAGCGCATTTTTTTGCGCAGCGGCGCCCGCTGGGGGGAGGCGAGCAAGGGCACCAACGCCATCGGCACCGCGCTGGCCGAGCAGAGCGAGGTGCAGGTGCTGGGGGCGCAGCACTTCTTCGCCCAGCACAGCTTTCTCAGTTGCAGCGCCTGCCCCCTGCTCGGGCCGGACGGGCAACTGCTCGGCGTGCTCGACATCTCCACCGATGCAGCCCACCACGGCGGCGACATGCTGGGCACCGTGCGCCTCCTGGCCATGACCCTGGAAAACGCCCTGCTGGCCCGCCAGCCGGGCTGGCTGGTGGATCTCGATCCCCAGAGCCTCTGGTCTGCCCGCCTGCTGCTGGGGGAGGGGGGCGAGCTGCTCGGGGCCAACCGGGCCGGTCGGCTCTGGCTCGGCCAGCACCCCTTCGACGGTCAGCAGTTGCTGCGCGAGCGCCGCGGCCTGCGGCTGGTGCCGGAGGCGGGGGAGCGCGCCGCCAGGCTCCCCCTGCCGAGCGCGGTTGAGGAGGGGGGATCGCAGGCGCAGCAGGTGCCGCTCAAGATGCTGGAGCGGGGCATCTCATTGCTCATCGAGGGGGAGACCGGCAGCGGCAAGGAGCACCTGGTGCGCACCCTGCACGCCAGATCGAGCCGTCGGGAGCGGCCTCTAGTGTGCGTCAACTGCGGCGCCCTGCCGGCGGAGCTGGTGGAGGCCGAGCTGTTCGGCTACGTGGGGGGGGCCTTCAGCGGTGCCCGCAGCCAGGGCAGCCAGGGCTATCTGCGCGCCGCCCACGGCGGCATCCTGATGCTGGATGAAATTGGCGAGCTGCCGCTCCAGGCCCAGACCCGGTTGCTGCGGGTGTTGCAGGAGCGCGTCGTCACCCCGGTAGGCAGCCACAGACCCGAGGCGGTGGATTTCTGGCTGGTCAGCGCCAGTCATCGGGATCTGGCGGCCATGGTGGCGGCCGGCACCTTTCGCGAAGATCTCTACTACCGCATCTGCGGCTGGCGCCAGCAACTGGCACCCCTGCGGGCCTGGTCGGTGCCCGAGCGTCAGGGGCTGATCCTGAACCTGCTCGCCCAGATGGACCCGGCGCTACAACTGAGCCGGGAGGCGGAGCAGCGGCTGCTGGCCCACCCTCTGCCCGGCAACGTGCGCCAGCTCAAACAGGCACTGGAGGTGGCCTGTGTGCTGGCAGAGGGGCAGGGCTGGATTGAACCTGCCCATCTGCATCTGCCCGCCGTGGAGGGGGGGCAGAGCTCACCTTTGGGAGGGAGTACCCTGCGCGAGCAGAGCCGGCAGCGGGTGCAGCAGACCCTGGCAGAGTGCGGCGGCAACGTGAGCGAGGCGGCGCGCCGTCTTGGCATCAGTCGCACCACCCTCTATCGGGCGCTGCGGGAGGAGGGGTGAAGGGTGTCGCGCCGTCCAGCGCTTGTGTAGACTGCGGTGGCAAGGACGTTTTTTCGTTATGTTTCCATCGCAGGGAGTGCGCAATGACCCATCTTACGACCGACGATGCCCCCCGCCTCTCTCCCGGCTGCTGGCCGATGCCGCTTGCGCCCCATGGGGCCCGTGCCGGTTAGTCGGCACCCGTCTGCGCCCGGTGCGGCGCGTGTAATAACCTTGGATCTGGATCAGCGCGGTCCGGCGCTTCAAGGTGTAGGGTAAAAGCCTTTTTTCAGGTGTGATGCCGATGATCCCTTCCTATTCCCGCATGACGACGCTGTTGTTCTGGTGCCTGCTGGCGGCGAGCCTGCTGGCCATGGTGTTATTCGAATTCGGACCCGAGCGGCGGCTCGACATCCTGAGCCAGGCCGGTTTGTCCGTGCGTGCCCAGGATGACAGGGCCCACAAGGGCTCCTCCGTTGCCACCCTGAGTCAGGGGGGTGACAGACCCGCCATCCAGTGCACCCTGCGAAGCCAATATGCCTATCCTTTCTGCGAGCTGGTTTTGACCCTGACCGACCCCGAGCGGGGGCTGGATCTCTCCGGCTTCACCGGGGTGCGGGTGAGGCTGGATGTAGAAGGGCAGGGGGTACAGGCCTGGCGCCTTTATCTGCGCAACTACGATCCCGTCTACTCGACGCGGGAAGACGAGAGTTCCCACAAGTTCAACGAAGTGCTCTTCACCGCCAGGGATTTTGGCCGCGAGCAGGATGTCCCCCTGAACGTCTTCGCCCCCAGCTCCTGGTGGGTGCAGCAGTACGACATTCCGCTGGTCCAGCAGGGGCCGGATCTGCACCATGTCTACGCCATCGAGATCGCCTCCGATGACAAGATGCTGCCGGGGGAGTACCGGTTGCGGCTCGAGCGGCTGGAGTTCTATGGCCGCTGGTGCAAGCCGGGGGACTTCTATCGCTACTTGCTGCTGGGGTGGCTTGTCTACGGCGTGCTGCTCTTCCTGGTCCAGAACCTGATGTTTGGGGATCGGCTGCGCAAGGCCAGGGAGGCGCGCCTTGCGGCTGAAGCTCTGAGTGCGAGCCTGTGCGAGCAGAACCGGCGCACCGAGGAGGAGGCCCGCTACGATCCCCTGACCGGGGCCCTCAACCGGCTCGGCGGCGAAAAGCTGCTCGGGGAGCTCGGCGAGATGCCGCTCTCCTTCATCTATATCGACATCGATCACTTCAAGGGGGTCAACGACGGTCACGGCCACCCGGTGGGGGACGAGGTGCTCAAGCACATGGTGAGCGAGCTGCTGCGCCATTGTGACAGCCTGTGCCGACTGGTGCGCTGGGGCGGGGAGGAGTTCGTGCTGGTCTGCCTCCATTACGACGAGGGACGGGCCACCGCCCTGGCGGAGCGGCTGAGAGGGGCGCTGGAGGGGTACAGGCACTGGCCGCTGGGGCTCGGGATCACCGCCTCCTTCGGGGTGGCCGAGCGGCGCAAGGATAGCCTGGAGCAGGCGCTCAAGCGGGCCGACGAGGCGCTCTATCAGGCCAAGCAGAATGGTCGCAACCGGGTGGAGGTGGCTCCCGACTGATCCGGCGCTGGAGCCCATGGCCGGGCGGGGCTATCATGCGCCCCATCATCCATCCGAGGAGAGATTCCATGGCACAACACATTGGCGCCCTGACGCTGCTGGTGGCGGATTACGACGAGGCCATCGCCTTCTTCACCCGGGGAATGGGCTTCGAGCTATTGGAAGACACCCCCCTCGACGAGCCGGGCAAACCGGGCAAACGCTGGGTGCGGGTCGCTCCCAAGGGGGCTCCCGGCTCCGCCCTGCTGCTGGCTCGCGCGGCCAACGAGGAGCAGCGCGCCGCCATCGGTCGCCAGGGGGGCGGTCGGGTCTTCCTGTTCCTTGAGACCGACGACTTCTGGGGCGATTACGAGCGGATGCAGGCCTATGGCGTTCATTTTTGTGAACAGCCGCGCCTCGAACCCTACGGCACCGTGGTGGTGTTCGAGGACATCAGTGGCAATCGCTGGGACCTGCTGCAACTCGCTGCTGCCAACTGAATCTGAAAACGTTTATCATCCCGCCCGTCATAAAGTCATAAAAGTGTCACAGAAAGTTCTAATAATTGGCGCACCCATCTTCACAGAGGAGAGAGAAGGGATATGGCTAAGCGAATTCTGGTGGTCGAGGACGAGGCACCGATCCGCGAAATGCTCTGCTTCGTGCTTGAGCAGAAGGGATATGAAACAGTAGAAGCAGAAGATTACGCCGATGGACTGGCAAAGGTGCGCGAACCCTACCCCGAACTCATCGTGCTGGACTGGATGATGCCAGGTGGCAGCGGTATCCAGTTCCTCAAGCAGCTCAAGCAGGATGAGATGACTCGCCAGATCCCGGTGGTGATGCTGACCGCCCGGGGCGAGGAAGAGGACAAGGTGCGCGGGCTCGAGGCCGGTGCCGACGACTACATCACCAAACCCTTCTCCCCCAAGGAGCTCACCGCCCGCCTGCACGCCGTGATGCGCCGCGTCTCTCCCACCTCGGTGGACGAGGTGATCGAGGTGCAGGGGCTCAAGCTGGATCCCGTTTCCCACCGGGTCAGTGCCGAGGAGAAGGCTCTCGACATGGGGCCGACCGAATTCAAGCTGCTGCACTTCTTCATGACCCACCCCGAGCGGGTCTACAGCCGCGAACAGTTGCTCAACAACGTCTGGGGTACCAATGTGTATGTCGAGGACAGGACGGTGGACGTGCACATTCGCCGCCTGCGCAAGGCCATCGAAGAGACGGGGCACGACAGATTGATCCAGACGGTGCGCGGGGCCGGCTACCGCTTCTCGACCCGTCTCTAGGTCAGGGCCAGTGCCGCCAGCCCCTGCCGGCGGGCATTGGACCCGGCTCTTTGCTGTCTCTAGGAGATCTTAATGTTGCAACCTTACGCCTGGCGGCGACAGTTGTGGCGAATGGCGTTCTTCTACAGCCCCTTCGTCTTGGTAGGTTGGTTAATCGATCATCTCGTTCTTTGCCTGCTGGTGGCCACGGTGCTGCACCTGGTCTGGCACTACCGCTTCCAGAAGCGGCTGTCGGACTGGCTGTGGCACGATCGCAGCCTGGTGCCGCCCCACGGCAGTGGCAGCTGGGAGCACATCTTCAACGGTATCTACAAGTTGCAGCAGCGTCACCGGGCCCGGCGCCGAGAGCTGGCGGGCCTCATCCGCCGCTTTCGGGAAGGGGCGGAGGCGCTGCCCGATGCGGCCGTGGTGTTTCGCACCGACGGCAGCATCCTCTGGTGCAACCGGCTGGCGGAGCAACTGCTCGGCTTTCGCTGGCCCGAGGATGCCGGCCAGCACATCGGCAACCTGATTCGTCACCCTGCCTTCGTCGCCTATCTGGGCAAGGGGCAGTATGACGAGCCGTTTGAGATGCACTCCCCCATCAACGAGGAGAAGTTCCTCGAATTTCGCATCATGCCCTATGCGGAGGACCAGGCCATGCTGGTGGTGCGGGATGTGACCCGGCTGCGCAGCCTGGAGAAGACGCGCAAGCACTTCGTCTCCAACGTCTCTCACGAGCTGCGCACCCCCCTCACCGTGCTCAAGGGGTATCTGGAGATGACCGAGGAGCCGCCGCCCCCCGCCATGTGGGCCAAGGCGCACAAGGTGATGATGGAGCAGACGATCCGCATGGACAATTTGGTTAACCAGCTGCTCACCCTGTCTCGCATCGAGGCGGCGCCCACCGTGGATCTCTCCCATCTGGTGGACATGCCCGCCATGCTGGGGCTGCTGGAGCAGGAGGCGCGGGCGCTCTCCGGCGAGCGGGCCCACGAGATCGTCTTCATGGTCCAGCCCAATCTGCTGGTGCGCGGGGATCAGGATCAACTGCGCAGCGCCGTCTCCAACCTGGTCTACAACGCCATCCACTACACCCCGGCGGGGCGCAAGATCACCGTGGAGTGGCGCAAGCAGGGGAGCATGGCGCTGTTTGCGGTGCAGGATGAGGGGGAGGGGATCCCCCCCGAGCATCTGGCACGGCTCACCGAGCGGTTCTATCGGGTCGACAAGGCCCGCTCGCGCCACACCGGAGGGTCCGGGCTCGGCCTTGCCATCGTCAAGCACGCCCTGAGTCATCACGATGCCCATCTCGATATCGAGAGCCGGGTCGGTGCGGGCAGCCGCTTCAGCTTTCTCATTCCCGCCCGCATGGTGCTGGTGAAATAATATTTTGTGTCAATGTGTTAGCAACGAGAGAAGGGCTGCATCGCAGCCCTTTTTTCATCCGGGCCATTCTCGGCCCATGTCATCAAAGTGTCATATAAATTCCATAAATTTGTCACTGCCAGGCCAGATACTGGCGCCGTCTTAAAGAACGGACCTTCTGTAACACTGGAGAAGGAGTGGTGCTGGCCCACGGATCATTGCGATCGGGTGTCAACCACGTTTAGACGTCAACCTGACGATTGCCTTCTGCAACCTTGGACTTGGAGAGATTGGATGAAACTCAACAAACTGGCTGGTGTCATCGGATTCACCGCAGCAACCCTGTTTTCTGTCAGCGCTCTTGCTGCCGGTGTGGATAAAGACCTGCCGGAATACACACCGACCAGCGGCATCTCGGGCAACCTGTCCTCTGTCGGCTCGGACACCCTGGCCAACATGATGACCCTGTGGGCCGAAGAATTTAAGCGCATGTATCCCAACGTCAACGTGCAGATCCAGGCCGCCGGTTCTTCCACCGCACCGACTGCCCTGACCGAGGGCGTCGCCCAGTTTGGCCCCATGAGCCGTGCCATGAAGGCCGGTGAAGAGGAGGCATTCGAGAAGCGCTACGGCTACAAGCCGACCGCCATCCGCGTCGCCGTCGATGCCCTGGCGGTGTTCGTCAACAAGGACAACCCCATCAAGGGGCTGACCATGTCGCAGATCGACGCCATCTTCTCCAGCACCCTCAAGTGCGGCGAAGCCAAGGCGGCCACCAAGTGGTCTGATCTGGGTCTGGACGGCAGCTGGTCCGGCAAGGATCTGCAACTGTTCGGTCGCAACTCCGTGTCCGGTACCTACGGTTACTTCAAGGAACACGCCCTGTGCAACGGTGACTTCAAGAGCGGCGTGAATGAGCAGCCGGGCTCCGCCTCCGTGGTACAGTCCGTCTCCTCCTCCCTGAACGGCATCGGCTACTCCGGTATCGGCTACGTCACCTCCGGCGTGCGCGCCGTTCCGCTCTCCAAGGATGGCAAGACCTTCATCGAGGCGAGCTCCGACAACGCCATCACCGGCAAGTACCCGCTGTCGCGCTTCCTGTACGTCTACGTGAACAAGCATCCGAACAAGCCGCTCTCCCCGATGGAGCAGGAGTTTGTGAAGATGATGCTCTCCAAGGCGGGCCAGACCATCGTTGCCAAGGACGGCTATGTGCCGGTCCCTGCCAAGGTGGTTCAGGCCGACCTGAAGAAGCTGGGCATCATGTAACAGAACGAGCCCTTGCAGAAAAACGAGCCCCATGCGGGCTCGTTTTCATTGGTGCGCCCCAGGATCTTTTTGGTCGCAGGGCGCAGCGCCCGGCTTGCGCCGGGCGGCGGCATTTCCGAGAATAGGGCAACTTCACGGCAAAGGACCCTCTCATGCGTGCATCTTCCCTCTCCAGACTGGCCCTGACGGCCTTGTGCAGCGCCCTGCTGGCCGGCTGCGCCCAGTCACCGACCGGTCGCAACCAGATGCTGCTCTTCTCCCCCCAGCAGATGAACCAGCTGGGCGCCGACTCCTTCACCCAGATGAAGCAGCAGGAGAAGGTGAGCACGGATGCCAGGATGAATGCCTATGTGGGCTGCGTGGCCAAGGCGGTGACCGCCCAGGTGCCTGCCAGCTATGGCATCACCAGCTGGGAGGTGGTGGTGTTCGACTCCAAGGAGATCAACGCCTTCGCCCTGCCCGGCGGCAAGATAGGCGTTTACAGCGGCCTGCTGAAAGTCGCCAAGAATCAGGACCAGCTCGCCACCGTCATCGGTCACGAGCTGACCCACGTGCTGGCCCAGCACTCCAACGAGCGCCTCTCCCGGGATCAATTGACCGGTATCGGGCTGGCGGTGGCGGACGCCGCCATCGGTAGCAGCGACAGCCTCGGGGGCGCTGCCACCATGGCCGCCCTGGGCCTCGGGGTCCAGGTGGGGATAGCCCTGCCTTATGGCAGAACCCAGGAGAGCGAAGCGGACCGGCTCGGTCTCGAGCTGATGGCCCGCGCCGGGTTCAACCCGGCCGAAGCCGTCACCCTGTGGCAGAACATGAGCGCCGCCTCCGGTGGCAAGGCACCGCCCCAGCTGCTCTCCACCCACCCCAGCGACCAGAGCCGGATCGCCAACCTGCAGGCCCAGCAGGCCGAGGTGCAGCCCCTGTACCAGCAGGCGAAAGCATCAGGGCTGGTTCCCCAGTGCAAGGCGTAAGCCTGCGCCTGGCGCGTCCCGCCGATGCCGCCGCCATGACGGTGATGCAGCGGGCGAGCTGGCTGGCGGCCTACGGGGAGGTGCTGGGGGCCGACATGCTAGCCCAGCTGGCGGTGACCGACCACCTGCAGATCTGGCGACACCGGCTCGCCGAGCCCGGCCCCGTTCCCATGCTGGTCTGCCAGGACGACGTGGTCATCGGCCTGCTCTACTGGCAGCCCTCCCTGGAGGAAGGCTTGATGACGGCGCGGATCCGGGCGCTCTACCTTCATCCCGATCACTGGCGTCAGGGTCATGGCAAACGGCTGTGGCAGGCGGTGGCGGTGCAGATGCGCCGGGCCGGTTGCGAGTGCGTCAGGCTCTGGCTGCTGGATGGCAATCACATCGGCGAGGGATTCTACCTGCGCCGCGGCTTCATGTTCGACGGTCAGGAGCGCACCCTGATGAGCCTTGGACAACCTTGCCAACAACGACAAATGTTCCGTTTGCTTTGAGCTGGCTCCCGTTTTTCGCCCTCGGTCACTTTATTTTTTTTGCGAATTAATACAATGTGCCCCATCTGGACAGACTGAGGTGGCCGGGTCCACCGCAAGGGAGTGTGGCATGTACTACGGATTTGACATTGGCGGCACCAAGATAGCGTTCGCTGTGTATGACGGCGCCTTGAATCTCTGTCACGAGGAGCGCATGAGCACTCCCGGCAATGATTACGAAGGGTTGCAGCAGCTGATCCGCGAGCGGGTCGAGGCGGCGGATGCGCGTTTCGGGGTGAAAGGGGCCGTCGGCATCGGGTTTCCGGGGATCCTCAATCGCCTTGACGGGAGCATAGTGGCGGCCAACCTGCCCGCCATCCATGGCCGCCATCTGGGGACGGATCTGGCCGAGCTGCTGGGCCGACCGGTCAAGGTCGACAATGACGCCAACTGTTTCCTCTGGTCGGAAGTGCATCAGGGGGCCGCAGACGGTGCTGGCAGCGCCCTCGGCGTCACCATAGGCACCGGTATCGGCGGCGCCGTCTACCTGGCGGGCAAGCTCATCCAGGGGCGCAACTGGCTGGCGGGGGAGATAGGTCACTACCCGCTGCCCGCCACCATCCTGATGAAATACCCGGATTTGCCCCGTCCCCGCTGTGGCTGCGGGCGCCTGGGCTGTTTCGAAACCTATGCGTCGGGCACGGGCCTGGAGCGGCTATACCACCATGTTCATGGGGAACGGGTGAGCGGCCACCAGATCGTCGCCCGTGCCGATGCCCGTGAGGCGGCGGCCCTCTCGACCATCGACTGCTGGCTCGAGATCATCGCCGCCGGCCTTGCCACCGCCATCTCGGTGATTGATCCCGATGTGGTGGTGCTGGGGGGCGGCCTGAGCGCCCTGCCAGCCCTCTATGAGGAGTTGCCCAAACGTCTGCCCGGCCACCTGCTGCCCGGTGTCGCCCTGCCGGCGATCCGCGAGGCCCGCTTCGGTGGAGCCGGCGGTGTGCGCGGTGCAGCCCTGCTCAATCTGTGAGATCGGACAGAGGGTCTGATCTCCCCGAACAAGGAGTCATCATGACCCGTCTTGAAATCTGTATCGACAACCTCGAATCCCTGTTCACCGCCCAGGCGGCCGGCGCCGATCGCATCGAGCTCTGCTCTGCGCTGGGGCTGGGCGGTCTCACTCCCTCCTATGGCTTCATGCAGCAGGTGGCGCGCCACGCCACTATCCCCGTCTACGCCATGATCCGGCCCCGTGCAGGGGATTTCTGTTTTGGCGAGGGGGAGTTCGACATCATGTTGCAGGATATCGCCGCCGCCCGTGCCGCCGGCCTGCAAGGGGTGGTGGTCGGTCTGCTGGATGAAGATGGACGGGTACCCGAAGGCAAGCTCCGGCAACTGGTCGAGGCGGCGGGGCCGCTTGGCGTCACCTTCCACCGGGCCATCGATCTCTCCTCCGACTGGCGGCTGGATCTCGAGACGATCGTCGCGGCGGGTTGCGAGCGCATTCTGAGCTCCGGCCATGCGCCGACCGCGCTGGCGGGGCTCGAAACCCTGCAGGCCATGCACCAGGCGCTGGCGGGACGGGCCAGCCTGATGCCGGGGGCCGGGGTCAACGCCGACAATGTGCGCACCATCATCGAATTCACCGGCGTCAATGAAGTACACATGTCCGGCATGGGCTGGCGCGGCGGCATGGTGCCCCATGGTGTCAACATGGGCACCTCGGACGACGGCCGGGTCAACATCACCGACGGCGTCAAGGTCGCGGCGGTGCGGGCTCTGCTGGACAGGGCCTGATGCAGACCGTGCGGCGCCATGGTGCCGCTCTCTGTGACGTCAACATGGGCACCTCGGACGATGGCTGGGTCAACATCACCGATGGCGCCAAGGTCGCGGCGGTGCGGGCTCTGTTGGACAGGGCCTGATACAGACCGTGCGGCGGCATGGTGCTCTGTTTTGCTCCCTTCTCCCCTTGCGGGAGAAGGGGCGGGGATGAGGGGGCCGATGTGAAGCGTCTCCCACCGACGGGCAATTGAGGGGCGTCTTGGCAGCACGGTGCGAAAAAGTCTGTTATCATCCCGTTTCTTTTACCATCAGGACCCGGAGCAACCTCTCAATGTCCCAATACGACTCTATCGAACAGAAGGCCAGCTACGGCATCGGCCGCAACATGGGCGACCAACTGGCTCAGCAAGCCTTCGCCGGTCTGGATATCCCGGCCCTGCAACAAGGTCTGGCAGATGCCCTGAACGGCCTGGAGTTCGCGGTCAGCCGTGACGATATCAACGATGCCTTCCAGGTCATCACCGCCCGCATGCAGGAAGAGCAGGAAGCAGCCGCCAAGGCCGCTGCCGCCGAAGGCGAAGCCTTCCTGGCCGACAACGCCAAGCGCGCCGAAGTGAAGACCACCGACTCCGGTCTGCAATATGAAGTCATGGTCGAAGGCAATGGCGCCGTGCCGGTTGCCGGTCAGTCCGTGCGCGTGCACTACCACGGTACCTTCACCCATGGTGGCGTGTTCGACAGCTCCGTTGCTCGCGGCCAACCGGCCGAGTTCCCGGTGACCGGCGTGATCGCCGGTTGGGTGGAAGCGCTGCAGATGATGCCGGTTGGCTCCAAGTGGAAGCTCTACATTCCGCAGGATCTGGCCTACGGTGCCCGTGGTGCCGGCTCCATCCCGCCGTACTCCGCTCTGGTATTCGAAGTGGAGCTGCTGGACATCCTGTGATCCGGCTGGCGTGATGCAAACGGCGACCCTGAGGTCGCCGTTTGTTTTTGGACCGCCCAAACGGGCCATGTGCCTTCGGCGGGGATTTGGATATAGTCAGAGCGTCGTCCATTCCGGCCATGTGAGGGAGACACGCCATGGCAGCCATCATCGAGGTCGTCGATCTCGTCAAGCATTTCCCCGGCGTCAAGGCGGTGGACGGGCTCAGCTTTGCCATTCCCGCCGGCAGCTGCTTCGGTCTGCTCGGCCCGAACGGGGCGGGCAAGACCACGACCATAGAGCTGCTGGAGGGGATCCTCACCCCGGACAGCGGCCAGATCCTGTTTCACGGCACCCCGCGCGGCCCGGATTATCGCTCCCGCATCGGCATCCAGTTCCAGCACACGGCGCTGCAGGATTTCCTGACGGTGCGCGATACCCTGCGCCTGTTCGCCAGCCTCTACCCCAATCCCTTGCCACGGGAGCTGCTCATCGATCTGTGCGCCTTGGGCGAGTTCATCGACAGGGACAGTCGCAAGCTCTCGGGGGGCCAGCGTCAGCGCCTGCTGCTGGCTCTGGCCCTGCTCGGGGATCCCGAACTGCTGTTTCTGGATGAGCCCACTACAGGACTGGATCCCCAGGCGCGCCACCACTTCTGGCAGCGAATAGAGGCGATCAAGGCCCAGGGCAAGACGGTGGTGCTCACTACCCACTACATGGACGAAGCGCAGCAGCTGTGCGATCTGATTGCCATCGTCGATCACGGCCACCTGCTCAGTCTGGATACGCCGGCTGCCTTGCTGGCGCAACACTTCGACGGCGTGCTGGTGCGCCTTGGGGGGCACCCGGCCCTGGCTGGGCTCGGCTATCCCCTGCGTCCGGTCGGCGATCAGGTGGAGCTCTGTTGCCCCGACGTGGCGACCCTGTTGCCAGCCTTGCTGGATCTTGGTGTGCCGCTCACCGGCATGCAGGTGCGCTCCCCCAATCTGGAGGATCTCTTCCTGAACCTGACCGGCCACAGCCTGCGGAGCGGCGCATGAGAGGGATGACCGAGTTCTGTCTGACCGTGGCCCCCGTGTTGCGGTACGCCTTGCCGACATGCAATCCCGGGAGTGGACGATGAAGGGATCCCTCAAGCGCATCGGGGCGCTCTTCTATGCCCGCACCCTCGAGTTCGTACGCGATCGCGCGGCCCTGGTGTGGAACCTGCTTTTCCCGCTCCTGCTGGTCATCGGTTTCTCCCTCATTTTCTCCGGCCCGCCCAAACCGCTGGTACAGATCGGGGTGGTGGGGGAACTGCCCGCAACCTATGCCCCGCTGCGCGCCGTGCCGCTGCTCAAGATCATCCCCTATGACGAGGCGTCGAGAGGTCAGCTCAAGGTCCGTCACCATCAGCTGGATCTGCTGCTCTCACCCGCCGGGGGGCGTTACTGGATAAACCCGGACGCTCCTCAGGGGGCCATGGCCGAGTATCTGCTGCGCCAGGCGGTCCAGGTGCCCTTGCAAAGAGAGACCCTGAGCGGGCGCGCCATCCGCTACGGCGACTGGCTGCTGCCCGGGGTGATCGGCATGAACCTGATGTTCTCCGGCCTGTTCGGGGTCGGGTTCGTCATCGTGCGTTATCGCAAGAACGGGGTGCTGAAACGGCTGCGAGCCACGCCGCTCGGCGCGCTGGAGTTTCTCTTCGCCCAGTTGCTGTCACGGGTGCTGATCACCCTGGTGGTGAGCCTGCTGGTCTTCTGCGCGGCCTACTGGCTGCTGGATGTGCCCCTCATCGGTTCGGGGTGGCTGCTGCTGGTGATCGCCCTGGCGGGAGGAACGGCCATGGCCTCCCTTGGCCTGCTCATCGCCGCTCGCCTGCAGAACGAGGAGCTGGCGAGCGGTTTGCTCAATCTCATCAGCTTGCCCATGATGTTTTTATCCGGTGTCTGGCTCTCGCTGGAAGGCGCGCCCGCCTGGCTGCAGCAGCTTGCGGCCAGGCTGCCCCTCAGCCAGATCATCGAAGCAGCCCGCGCCGTGATGCTGGAAGGGGCGGGATGGCAGGAGGTGGCAGGCCCTCTGGGTCAGGTCATGGTGTTCGCCCTGGTGTGCATCTCGCTGGGCGCCATGCTGTTCAAATGGAGTGCAAAATGAAACCTGTTCTGTGGTTGTTGCTGGTGGCGGCCTTGCCTGTGCAGGCAGGTACCCTGCGTTGCAAGAACGCTTTGCTGACCGAGGGAGACACCACGGCAGAGCTGCTGGTTCGCTGCGGCCAGCCTATGCTCAAGGAAGATCTCACCCGCTTCGAGGAGAACGGCTTCGGGGCGAGAGTGACGGTCAAGTATGCCGAGCGCTGGACCTACAACTTCGGCAAGCGGGAATTCATGCAGTTTGTCACCGTCGAAAACGGCGTCATCACCGACATTGCGGATGGTCCACGGGGAGGATGACCTCCTGGTTTTCTGAAGCCCAGCCTGCGGGAGATGAGGTCGCCATTTCCCCGCCTTTTAGCTCCTGTTTATTTGCTTTTCCCTGCCTGTTTTCGCCATTTTTCCATATGGGGTCATGCTGCCTCACTCTGGTGCTTTTGGCATAAAACCGAATCCGATGAGTCAGTTGTCAGCATAAATGGCTGCCCCAATGCGGTGCAGCCGATTTATTTTCGAAAAATAATCCTCATGCCAAGAAGGGTTTTAAGCAGCAGGCTATTTGGCAAATAAGGGTCTACTTTTGATTCTGAGAGTGCATATTCCCCCGTTTAGATATTTTGTTCTGTTGCACCATGGTTGGGCCGGATTGCACTGATTGACAGGTTTTTCTGCGGCTGGATAAGCTGCCAAAAAGCAGGGAAACGATGGCATCTCGCTAGATTTTGATGCCTGTTCGAATCAAACCACAGGGAAGAGTGACATGAAGCAGATACACAAGGCAGGTATGGTGATGGCGCTGTCGCTGATGGCAGCCAATGCGTGGGCGGACGGTACGCTGGATGCCGTCAAGAAGAAGGGATTCGTGCAGTGCGGGGTCGGTGACGGCCTGCCCGGGTTCTCCAACCCGGATGCCAAGGGAACCTGGACCGGGCTCGACGTGGACGTGTGCCGCGCCGTGGCCGCCGCGGTACTGGGGGACGCCAGCAAGGTCAAGTATGTCTCCCTCACCGCCAAGGAGCGCTTTACTGCCCTGCAGTCCGGGGAAGTGGATCTGCTCTCGCGCAACACCACCTGGACCCTGACCCGGGATGGGTCGCTGGGCCTCACGTTCGCCGGGGTGAACTACTACGACGGGCAGGGGTTCCTGGTCAAGCAGTCCCTCGGGGTCAAGAGCGCCAAGGAGCTTGACGGTGCCGCTGTCTGTATCCAGTCCGGTACCACCACCGAGCTCAACCTGGCCGACTATTTCCGCGCCAATGGCGGCATGAAGTACACCCCAGTGGTGTTCGATACCTCGGATCAAACCGTCAAGGGCTTCGAAGCCGGCCGCTGTGACGTGCTGACCTCGGATCAGTCCCAGCTCTATGCCCTCAAGATCAAGCTCACCAAGCCAGAGGAAGCCGTGGTGCTGCCGGAGGTCATCTCCAAAGAGCCGCTGGGCCCAGCCGTGCGTCAGGGTGACGATCAGTGGTTCAAGGTGGTGCGCTGGAGCCTCAACGCCATGCTCAATGCCGAGGAGGCCGGGGTCAACAGTGCCAACGTGGACGAGATGCTCAAGTCCACCAACCCTGACATCCGTCGCCTGCTGGGGCTGGAAGAGCCCAAAGGGACTGTGCTGGGGCTGGATGACAAATGGGCCTACAACATCATCAAACAGGTCGGCAACTACGGTGAATCCTTCGATCGCAACGTCGGTGCCGGCTCCCCCCTCAAGATTGATCGCGGCATCAATGCCCTCTGGAACAAGGGCGGTCTGATGTACGCGCCACCCATCCGCTGAGTCGACAGTCACCGGGGGGCCTGGCCCCCCATGTTATCCCTGGCTTTGTCGGAGTCATCCTCATGGCGTTACATGCATCAAACCATAGGAAAGAACAGGGCCGCTGGTGGTATGACGCCAAGGTGCGGGCGCTGCTCTTCCAGTGCCTGGCCATCGCGGCGGTTATCGGGTTTCTGTTCTACATCGTCAACAATGCCCTGACCAATCTGGCCACCCGTGGTATCACCACAGGCTTTGATTTTCTGGGCAACACGGCCGGTTTCGGCATCTTGCAGAGCCTCATCCCCTACGACGAGACCTATACCTTCGGTCGCACCTTCGTGGTGGGCCTGCTCAACACCCTGCTGGTCTCCGTGCTCGGCATCCTGTTTGCCACCCTGCTCGGGTTCGCACTCGGGGTCGCGCGCCTGTCGCGCAACTGGCTGGTGGCCAAGATAGCGGCCGTCTACATAGAGACGTTTCGCAACATCCCGCTGCTGCTGCAGATCTTCTTCTGGTACTTCTCGGTGCTGCGTACCCTGCCTTCCCCGCGTCAGAGCGTGGATATTGGCGGGCTCGCCTTCCTCAACGTGCGGGGCTTCTATCTGCCCAAGCCCCTGTTCGAAGAGGGATTCGGCTACGTGCTCTGGGCACTGGTGCTCGCGGTGCTGCTGAGCTGGGGGCTGGGCCGCTGGGCTCGCCGCCGTCAGGCCCTGACCGGCAGGATCTTCCCGCTCTGGCGCTGTGTGGCCGCCCTGGTCATTCTGCTCCCGGGGATCACCTTCCTGCTGGCGGGCAGCCCGCTCAGCTGGAGCGTGCCTGCGCTGCAAGGGTTCAACTTCCGGGGCGGGCTGACGGTGCTGCCGGAGCTCGCGGCCCTCTTGCTGGCGCTCACCATCTATACGGCGGCCTTCATCGCCGAGATAGTGCGATCCGGCATCCTGGCCATCAGCAAGGGGCAGACGGAGGCGGCTTCCGCCCTCGGGCTCTCGCCCACCAAGACGCTGCGGCTGGTGATCATTCCCCAGGCCATGCGGGTCATCATTCCTCCCTTGACCAGCCAGTATCTGAACCTCACCAAGAACTCCTCCCTGGCGACCGCCATCGGTTATCCGGATCTGGTCTCGGTGTTCATGGGGACGACTCTCAACCAGACAGGGCAGGCCATCGAGGTCATCGCCATGACCATGGGGGTCTATCTCGTCATCAGTATCACCACCTCGGTGCTGATGAACATCTACAACCGCAGAATGACGCTGGTTGAGCGCTAGGGAGCTGTCATGTTCGTGAATGAATTGCAGGAGGCGCTGCCGCCTCCCAACCACCGCCGGGGGCCGCTCGCCTGGATCAGGCAGAACCTTTTCCCCAACTGGTGGAACGGCCTGCTGACCCTGGTGCTGGCCTATCTGTTGCTGCCACTCATCTGGTCTGCACTGGACTGGGCGCTGTTCTCGGCCACCTGGCAGGGGAGCAGTCGCGAGTCCTGCGTCCAGGGCGGTGCTTGCTGGATCTTCATCGAGAGCCGGCTGGGGCAGTATCTCTATGGCTTCTACCCGGCCGATCAGTACTGGCGCATCAACCTGACCTTCGCCGGTCTGGCGGCGCTGCTGGCCTTGCTCATCTGGCCAAAGACCCCGCGCAAGGGGTGGCTGGCGCTCTTCACTCTGCTGGTGTTCCCTGTCATCGCCTTCTTCCTCATCCATGGGGGAGCGGGGCTGGAGGTGGTGGAAACGAACCGCTGGGGCGGGCTGATGCTCACCCTGGTGCTGGCGGTGGTGGGCATAGTGGTCGCACTGCCGTTCGGCATCCTGCTGGCACTGGGGCGCCGCTCCCACATGCCGGTCATCTCCAGCCTCTGTACCGTCTACATCGAGTTCTGGCGGGCGGTGCCGCTCATTACTGTGCTCTTCATGGCGTCCGTCATGCTGCCACTGTTCATGAGTACCGAGGTGGAGCTCGACAAGCTGCTGCGGGCGCTCATCGGCATCATCCTGTTCCAGGCGGCCTATGTGGCCGAGGTGGTGAGAGGGGGGCTGCAGGCGATCCCCAAGGGGCAATATGAGGCGGGGGATGCCCTCGGGCTCTCCTACTGGAAGGTGATGGGCCTCATCATCATGCCCCAGGCCCTCAAGATCACCATTCCTTCCCTGGTGAACACCTTTATTTCCCTGTTCAAGGACACCAGCCTGGTGCTGATCATCGGGCTGTTCGATCTGCTGGCCATCTCCAAGGTGGCCCTGGCGGATCCGGCCTGGCTGGGGTATTCCACCGAAGCTTATGTCTTTATCGCCATGATCTTCTGGATGTTCTGTTTTGGCATGTCCCGCTACTCCATCTATCTGGAGCGCAAACTCAACACGGGTCACAAGCATTAGGAGTCGTTCTGATATGAAAACGGACGCAGTTGTCGAACTGAAAGAGGTCAACAAGTGGTACGGTGAGTTTCACGTGCTGCGCAACATCAACCTGCAGGTGGGCAGAGGGGAGAAGATCGTCATCTGCGGACCATCGGGGTCGGGCAAGTCCACCATGATCCGCTGCATCAACCGGCTGGAAGAGCACCAGAGCGGAGACATCCTGGTCAAGGGCACGGCCCTGACCTCGGATCTCAAGAACATCGAGACGGTGCGCCGGGAGGTGGGCATGGTGTTCCAGCACTTCAACCTCTTCCCCCATCTGACCGTGCTGGAGAACTGTTGCCTGGCGCCCATCTGGGTCAAGCAGTTGCCGCGCAAGGAGGCCGAGGAGATCGCCATGAACTTCCTGCGCCGGGTGCGGATCCCCGAACAGGCGCTCAAGTATCCGGGGCAGCTCTCCGGTGGCCAGCAGCAGCGGGTCGCCATCGCCCGCAGTCTGTGCATGAATCCCCAGGTCATGCTGTTTGACGAGCCGACGTCTGCGCTGGATCCCGAGATGGTGCGGGAGGTGCTGGATGTGATGGTGGAGCTGGCCCACGAGGGGATGACCATGCTCTGCGTCACCCACGAGATGGGGTTTGCCAAGCAGGTGGCGGACAGGGTGATCTTCATGGACCGGGGGCAAATCATCGAAGAGAACGTGCCGGATCAGTTCTTTGACAACCCCCAGTCCGATCGGACCAAGCTCTTCCTCTCCCAGATCCTGCAGCACTGAGGCAGGGCACAACCTTCAGAAAAACAGCCCGCACGCTCGAATGAGCGGCGGGCAAATGTGTACATGGAAGTCGACGACAGACAGAAAGGAGTATGTCAGCCCGGCAACAGGGTGGTGGTGCGCAGATCGCGCACGGCCAGGTTGATCTGCCGGGCCAGGCTCAGCGCCTGATGACAGCTCAACGGCTTCACATCGATGATCCCCCCTTGAAACTCAAACCGCCCCAGTGCTTCAACCATGAAACTTCCATGATGGAAGCTCTTGATATATCGAGCAATTCGACGGGGAGACCACTGCTTGAACACCTTCATGGCAAGAGACCCTGTTGTTTGGACAGGGCACACTATGCCGACGGACCGTGACACTGATGTGACACTTGATAAAGATTTGTATGAATCTGTCTTGTGATCGACTGGCGTGCAGCCCCGGCGTTGAAAAAGTAGTGAGAGTCCGGGTCCGGGGCCCGATATACTGCGGCCATTGCAGACATGACAAAGGTGCCGCACGTGGAGTGGGTGGACATAGTAGACGAGCAGGACAGGGTGATCGGGGTGGCCGAGCGCACCAGGGTGCGTCAGGAAAACCTGCGCCATCGTGCCAGCTACATCCTGGTGCTGGATGAGGCTGAGCGCATCCTGGTGCAGCGGCGCACCCCGAGCAAGGATTTTTGCCCCGGCATGCTGGATGCCTGCGCCGGTGGCGTGGTGACCACGGGGGAGGCCATGGCCCTTTCCGCCCGGCGTGAGCTGGCCGAGGAGCTGGGGATCCAGGGCGTGCCCCTGCAGGATTACGGCACCTTCTATGCCGAAGGGGAGGCGAGCGGCAGCCGCTACCGGGTCTGGGGCGGCCTGTTCAGTTGTCACTATCAGGGGCCGCTGCAACTGCAGGCCGAAGAGGTGAGCGAGGTGCACTGGATGAGCCTGGGCGAGATAGCCGATCGGGCGGGCGAGTTCACGCCCGACTCCCTGCTCGCCATCGCCACCTGGCAGGCAAGGCGCCTGCCATCAGGCCAGAAATAGGGGCGACAGGCGTTCGCTCCCCAATCGCTTTGTTGCTGCTCGATGGACCCCTTCGCCTTCTGGTGGAATGGGGTAGACTGGGCCTCTTTGAACCACAGAAGGATGCGTCATCATGATCACGGTCGGTCAATCCCTGCCCGCAGGGGAATTTACCTTTATCACCGCCGAGGGCAAGCAGGTGAAGGATACCCGGGCCCTGTTTGCCGACAAGCGGGTGGTACTCTTTGCGGTGCCCGGCGCCTTCACCCCCACCTGCTCCAACGCCCACCTGCCGGGCTACGTGGTGCTGGCCGATCAGTTCAGGGCCAAGGGGGTGGAACTGTGCTGTCTGTCGGTCAACGACGCCTTCGTGATGAAGGCGTGGCAGGAGGCACAGAACGCCGCTGACATCACCATGCTGGCGGACGGCGACGGCAGCTGGACCCGGGCACTGGGTCTTGCCAAGGAGACCGGGGCCTTCGGCGGCGTGCGGGCCCAGCGTTTTGCCCTCATCGCCAACGATGGTGTGGTGGAGCGGCTCTTCGTAGAGGCGCCGGGCAAGTTCGAGGTGTCGGATGCCCAGAGCCTGCTGGCGGCGCTGTGAAAGATTAATCGGTGTTTGATTACACCTTGAAATAGCAAGCGGCCCCGTTACACTGAGGCCGCGTTTGGATGGAGCCAGGCAACTTGCCTGGCTCTCGTGTTTGCCGTGGATGAGATAGAACAATATGACCCTGGCTTTTGTTGCCCTGATTGCCGGACTGGCGTTGCTGGTCTGGAGTGCCGACAAGTTCGTGGACGGCGCCGCCGCCACCGCCCGTTACGCCGGTATGCCGCCGCTGCTGATCGGCATGGTGATCATCGGTTTTGGTACCTCGGCCCCCGAGATGGTGGTCTCCGCGCTGGCGGCCTCCCAGGGCAATCCTGGGCTCGCGCTCGGCAATGCCTATGGCTCCAACATCACCAATATTGCCCTGATCCTGGGTCTGACCGCCCTGATCAGCCCCATCGCCGTCGCCTCCCAGGTGGTGCGCAAGGAGATCCCCATCCTGCTCGGCATCACCCTGCTCTCCGGCGCCCTGCTCATCGACGGCAATCTGGGCCGGATGGATGCCGCCATTCTGGGGGCCGTGTTCGCAGTGCTGATGGGCTGGTCCATCTGGGCCGGCATGAACGGCAAGGGGGATGCGCTGGATACGGATACCGAGGAGGACATCGTCTCCGAGGGTATGTCTCTCAAGAGCGCCATCCTCTGGCTCATCGTCGGCCTGGTGCTGCTGATCGGGGCTTCCCGTCTGCTGGTGTGGGGGGCGGTGACCATCGCCCAGGGCTTTGGCATCAGCGATCTGGTGATTGGCCTGACCATAGTCGCGGTGGGGACCTCCCTGCCGGAGCTGGCATCGTCCCTCATCGCCATCCGCAAGAACGAGCACGATCTGGCCCTTGGCAACGTGCTGGGTTCCAACCTGTTCAACACCCTGGCCGTGGTGGGCATCGCCGCTGGCATCCACCCGCTCGAGGTGGCGCCCGAAGTGCTTTCCCGCGACTGGAGCATCATGATGGGGCTGACCCTGTTGCTGCTGGTGATGTGTCTGGGCCGCAAGGGGCAGGGGCGCATCAACCGGCTGGAGGGGGGCGTGCTGCTCGCCTGCTTCGTCGCCTACACCGGCTGGCTGCTGACGAGCCAGTTCATCTAGTCTGGTGATGAAATGAAAGAGGGGGCGCCGCGGCGTCCCCTCTTTTTTGTGCGCGGGGCCTGGTCTCAGGCCACGGCAACCAGCTTCTGCTTCTGGGCGCTGTCCAGGATCAGGATGCTCGCCTTGGGGAAGAAGTTGAAGGTGGACGCGGAGGCCCAGGTGTAGGCCCCCATCACCCGACCCACCACCAGCTCGCCGATCTCGAGATCCGGCAGCATGATGCTGTCGCGGATGACGTCCACGCTGTCGCAGGTGGGGCCGGAGAGCACCGCATTGTGCAGTTCGCCGTGGGCATAGGGCGTGCTCACCGGGTAGGTGACGTGGTCGTAGAGCTGGCCGTTGTAGCTGCCGTAGAGACCGTCATCCAGGTAGTACCAGATCTTGTCGCCGCGGTGGGCCTTGCCCATCACGCTGGAGACCGAGGTCATGGCCGGCGCGCTGATGAAGCGGCCCGGCTCGGCAATCTTCTGCACCGTGGCGGGCAGCTTGGCCAGGGCCTCGCGGATCGGGGCGCAGAAACCGTCGATGTCGAACTCGCCGCCGTCATAGTCCACCGGGAAGCCGCCGCCGATATCCAGCACCCAGGGCTTGAGCCCGAGCTCCCAGGCCTGCTCCATGATCTCGCGGCAGGCGTCGATGGCCTGCACGTGGCGACGGGCGTGGGGCACCTGGGAGCCGACGTGGAACGACAGCCCCATCACCTTGATCCCCTTGGCCTGGGCCAGTTGCAGCAACGGCAGTGCCTGCTCCGGGGTGCAGCCGAACTTCTTGGAAAGATCGACCTTGGTCTCGGGGTTCGGGAAGCTGACCCGCAGCAGCAGTTTCACTTCATCCTTGTAGGGCAGGAACTTTTCCAGCTCCAGCGGGTTGTCATAGACAAACACGGTGCAGCCGAATTCCAGGGCATAACGGATGTCGCTGTCACGCTTGATGGGATGGGTATGGATGCAGCGTCCCGGGCGAACCCCTTGGCTGCGCACCAGATCCACTTCGCCATTGGTGGCCAGATCGAAACAGGCCCCCTCTTCCTTCAAGACAGAGACCACCGCCTCGTGGGGCAGGGGCTTGAGTGCATAATGCAAGCGCACATCGGGCAGGGCGGCCGCCAGGGCCCGATACTGTTTGCGGACGGCTGCCTTGTCGAGCAGCAGCAGGGGGGAGCCGAATTGTTCAACCAACTGACGGTAATCTTGTGCGACCAGGGTCTCGTTCATTCTCTTTTGATAGTCCTTAGGGGGCGTGATATGCCCAAGCCATATGCGATTGAACCGGCGACGGCCGGCTCAGGCGAGCGGTCCGGAGGGACCCACCAGGCACATTGCATAACTCCCTTGCAAAGTGCTTAGTTATGCGCGGGATTATCGGCTTATTGAGTTTGTGTGCAAGCATTTTGATTGGATATGTCGGCAAGTTTTTCTGGTCGAGACGAAACAGGCTCTTGATACGGGGAGCGATCAGGGCCGTGATGGGGAGCACCTCTGAAGGGAGCTTGATAAGCTGTTGATAGTTAACGAACTAATAACATCAGGCCCGGGGGTTGCGGCCAGGTAAAAAGGGGGCGCCGGGGCCAGGGAGTGCGAGACAGCTCACATTTTTTGGATTACCATGCCCGCTTCCTGATCCAAACTAGTTCGGATGAAGGTAGCAGGAGAGCGATGGACAACCATCCACCGAAGAAGTGAATCTTTCAGGTACCGGGCAACCGGTGTGGACTGCTACTGGACGATACTCTGGAGAGACCCGTTGAATCGGGCGCCGAAGGAGCAAGGCACCGTGATTGCATCGCAATCTGGCGCCGGAAACTCTCAGGCAAAAGGACAGAGGGGATGGGATGGTTGTACCTGGGCTTGGCCCGCATCCGATCGCCTCTGGCCGATCGCGACACCTATGGGAAGATCATCCTTCTCCTCCTTAATCGTTGTTTTTTAAGGAGGATGCATGTCATCAATTCAATCGGCGCTCGCCGCCATCGATAGCTTTATCTGGGGTCCCCCCCTGCTGATCCTGCTGGTCGGGACCGGTATCTATCTCACCTGGCGATTGGGTCTGCTTCAGATCGTGCGTTTGCCGCTGGCCCTCAAGCTGGTCTTTGGCCGCGATCAGGGGCAGGGCAAGCAGGGGGATGTCTCCAGCTTTGGTGCCCTGTGCACCGCCCTCTCCGCCACCATCGGCACCGGCAACATCGTCGGGGTCGCCACCGCCATCAAGCTCGGCGGCCCGGGCGCCCTGTTCTGGATGTGGATGGCCGCCCTGTTCGGCATGGCCACCAAGTACGCCGAGTGCCTGCTGGCGGTGAAATATCGCCAGCAGGACGCCAACGGCCAGATGGCAGGTGGCCCCATGTACTATCTGGAGAAGGGGCTCGGCTCCAGGCCGCTCGCCAAGCTGTTTGCCCTGTTCGGCATCGGCGTCGCCTTCTTCGGCATCGGTACCTTCCCCCAGGTCAACGCCATCAGTGATGCCATGAGCCTCTCCTTCTCGGTACCCCGTGAAGTGACCGCCGTGGTGCTGACCCTGATCGTGGCGTTGGTGACCCTGGGGGGTATCCAGTCCATCTCCAGTGTGTCGAGCAAGGTGGTGCCCTTCATGGCCATCTTCTACATCGTCGCCTGTGCCGGGGTGCTGGTGAACAATGCAGGCGCCCTGCCCGATGCGGTCATGCTGGTGATCGGGAGCGCCTTCACCGGCCATGCGGCCACCGGCGGCTTCGTCGGCGCCGGCATTATGCTGGCGATCCAGTCCGGGGTGGCGCGCGGGGTCTTCTCCAACGAGTCGGGCCTGGGCTCGGCCCCCATCGCGGCGGCGGCGGCCAAGACCGATTCCTGCGTGGAGCAGGGGCTGGTCTCCATGACCGGCACCTTCATCGACACCATCATCATCTGCACCATGACCGGCCTGACGCTGGTGGTGACCGGGGTGTGGAGCGGCGATGCGAGCGGTGCGGCCATGACCAGTCTGGCCTTTGCCCAGGGGCTGGATGCCCATGTGGGCCAGTATCTGGTGAGCATCGGCCTCCTGTTCTTCGCCTTTACCACCATCCTTGGCTGGAACTACTACGGCGAGCGCTGCACCGAGTACCTGTTCGGGGTGAAGGCGATCAAACCCTACCGCCTCATCTATCTGGTGCTGGTGGCGAGCGGTGCCTTCCTCCATCTGGACCTGATCTGGCTCTTGGCCGACATCGTCAACGGCCTGATGGCGGTGCCCAACCTCATCGGCCTCATCGGCCTGCGCCACGTGGTGATTGCCGAGACCCGCGCCTACTTCAGCCGCGACCGAGATACGGAGTCCGAGCCCGAGCCGCAGACGGCCTGATGAGAAGCGGGCCTGCGGGAAGTCCTGTCACCGGGCTCCTGTCCATGGTGTCAACCGGGATCCGGGCTGGGATGGCAAAACCCGGGGCTTGATCCCGGCTCCTCTGACAATATCTGTGCGAAATACGCAAAAGCCACGACGCTCATCGTGGCTTTTTTGCATTTTACGCAATGAATGGCGGCGCTTGTTGCCCCCAGGGGGTCAGGGGGAGGGAATATCTCCGGTGAGCCGCTGCGCCAGCGCCCTGCTCACCCGGCTCACCAGGGCCGCCTCATCCCCCTGCCAGCCAATGGCGTGGGCCAGGGTGGTGGAGGTGCCCGGAGCAAAGCGCAGCTCGCCCCCGGCCAGTTCGTAGAAGCGGCTCGCCATCCGGGTGCCCTCGTCCACATCCCCCGCCACCAGCAGCATGGCCTGAGCCAGCACGGCGCCGTCGTGATCCCGGCCCGGCGCCAGCCAGCGCTGGGCGGTGCCGGTCACCTTGCGCCCTCCGATCACCAGGTTGTACTGGCCGTCGCAAAACGAGCCGGGCACGAAGTCGTAGCTGCCCGCAAGACCGTGTTCCTCCAGCAGGGCGAGCAGGGGCGCCCCCAGCAGCCGGTAGTAGTGGGCCAGATCCGTGGTGGTGCGGGGCAGCATGAGGGAGAGGTTGAGGATGCCGGCGCCGTGGGGCACGGCGGTGCCGCCGCTGTCGCGCACGAACACCGGCCAGCCCTCGGCGGCAAGCTGCTCGCAGGCGGCCTGGTAGCGGGGCAAACGGGTGTCCTTGCGGGTGACGATGAGGCATTGGGGGCCCTGCCAGAGGAGGGCCCTGGGCTCGCCGTCACCGGCGCACTCCCGCAGCCAGCGCTGCTCCTCGGCCAGGATCTGGTCGGGTGTCTGGTGGGCGGGCGGCGGGGGCTGCAGGGTATAAGGCATGAAAGGCATCCTTTGGCAGAGGCTGCCAAGCACAGTACGCGCGGGGGCAAACAAGGTAAAGCCCCGCATGGCGGGGCTTTGGTGCAAGGATGGCGGAGTGTCAGGCCTGTGCGGCGGCGCGCCTGGGCAGCAGCAGATTGAGCAGGATGGCGGTGAGGCCGCCGGTGGCGACGCCGTAGGAGAGCACGCTCCTGGCCAGCTCCGGCAGGTGTTGCAGCACCTCGGGCACCTGGGCCACTCCGAGACCCATGGCGAGCGACACCGCCAGGATCATCAGGGCGCGGCGGTCCAGCTCCTCCCGGGAGATGATGCGCACCCCGGCGGCGGCGATGGTGCCGAACATGACGATGGTGGCGCCGCCGAGCACGGGTTCAGGTATTTGTTGCACCAGGCTCGCCACCGCCGGGAACAGGCCGAGCAGGGCCAGCATGGCGGCGATGAAGAGGCCGACATGGCGGCTGGCCACCCCGGTCAGCTGGATGACGCCGTTGTTCTGGGCGAAGGTGGACATGGGGAAGGTGGAGAAGACCGCCGCCAGCATGGAGTTGGCGCCATCGGCCAGCACGCCCCCCTTGATCCGCGCCATGTACACCGGCCCTTCCAGCGGCTCGCCGGAGATGTCGGAGGTGGCGGTCATGTCGCCGATGGCTTCCAGCGCCGTCACCACGAAGATGATGGCGAGCGGCACGAACAGCTGCCAGTCAAAGCCGAGCCCGTAGTGGAGCGGAACAGGCACCATCAGCAGCGGGCCGTCGAAGGTGGGGACTGCCACCTTGCCCAGCAGCAGCGCCACCGCATAGCCCGCCAGCATGGCGATCATGATGGCGGAGAGGCGCAGCCAGGGGTTGCGACTGCGCTGCATCAGCACGATGAGGCCGAGCACCAGTAGGGAGAGAAAGAGGTTGGTGTGGCTGGCGAAGCTGCCGTCCGCCAGGGCGCCGTAGCCGCCCCCCATGCTGATGAGCCCTACCTTGATGAGGGTCAAGCCGATGAGCAATACCACGATGCCGGTCACCAGCGGGGTGATGATCCGTTTGACCAGGTGCAGGAAACGGCTCATGACGACGATGGTGAGGGCCGCTGCCAGCATGGTGCCGAACAGGGTGCCCAGCAGATCGTCGGTGGGCATGGCCGCCTGCTTGAGGGCGAGGCCGGAGGCGATGATGGGACCGAGGAAGTTGAAGCTGGTGCCCTGTACCGAGAGCAGGCCGGAACCGAGGGGGCCGAAACGGCGGGTCTGGATGAAGGAGGCGATGCCGGACATGACCAGGGACATGGAGACGATGTAGCGGGTGTCATCGGCGGGGAGGCCGAGGGCGTTGGCGATGATGAGGGGCGGGGTGATGATGGCGACAAACATGGCGAGCATATGCTGCAGGGCGGCGAACAGGGTCTGGGGCAGGGGGGGTACATCCTCGATGCCGTAGACCAGTTCGCTGTGGGCTCGCCTGGGGGGATGGGCCTCTCGGATGGCGCTTGGGGCGGCAGCCTGTTCCATAAATACCTCGAATGTGTGGGGGGATGGGAGAAAATTGGGCGCTATTTTAGTGATTGGTATCGCGCTTTCCAGCGCTAATTGAGCGCAAACTCGTTTATTTCTCGATGGGTTGAAACGTTTTCCTGTGGCGATTAAGATCCGCCGGTTTGTGTGAGACCGATCCCTCACAAAGGGGAGGGAGGCTGATGCATCAGGATGGGGACGGTGTAGAATGAGCCCTCGGTTCGAAGATGGAGACTCTGGATGCTGAAGCTGTCGGAGTTCTGGAGTGCCCGCGCCCACTCCGAAGATTTTACCCTGACCCGGATGGGCTTCATGACGGTGCGGCTGCGGCTGCTCACCTGTCTGCTGATGGCGGGGCTCCCGAGCTGGGCCCTGGTGGACTGGCTGACCCTGCCAGCCATCCAGTTCGAGGCGCTGTTCCAGGTCAGGATCTTCTGCCTGCTGGCCCTCTCGCCCCTCATCCCCCTCTCCTATCTCATCCACTTCAAGCGCGAGCGCATGAAGCTGGCGCTGGGCTACCTGATGGCGGTGATGATGCTCTTCTCCCTCATCTGCCTGCACAGCTTCGGCGCGGATC
Organism: Aeromonas sp. R10-1; assembly: GCF_040908465.1. Classification (NCBI taxonomy): domain Bacteria; kingdom Pseudomonadati; phylum Pseudomonadota; class Gammaproteobacteria; order Aeromonadales; family Aeromonadaceae; genus Aeromonas; species Aeromonas sp. R10-1. The sequence goes on along the minus strand of NZ_JBFODT010000036.1, from coordinate 141,917 downwards.
AGGAGATGCAGGCGGGCTACATGGCCTTCCCCTATCTGCTCATCAGCCTGTTCGCCATCTTCCCCATTCCCCTCTCCCTCAGCCTGCAACTGGCGGGGGGCATTCTGGCCACCATGCTGGCGGGCAACTGGTTGCTGGTGGGCCAGCCTCTTTGGAGCGTGCAGACCCTCAATCAGGTCTGGCTGCTGGGGCTCTTTGCCATCGCCAGCGCCTGGGTGCAGTGCGGCCAGCTCAACATGCTGCTGCAACTCTATCGGGAATCCACCACGGACGAGCTGACCGGCATGATGAACCGCCGCCTGCTGATGAAGCAGCTCGAGAAGGCGAGGGCCGCCATGATCCGCAAACAGGCTCCCTTCGCGGTGCTGCTGCTGGATCTGGACCGCTTCAAGCGCATCAACGACACCTTCGGCCATCTGGCGGGGGATGCGGTGCTCAAGGAGGTGGCGGCCACCCTGTCGGAACAACTGGAGCCCGGCATGGTGCTCGGGCGTTACGGCGGGGAGGAGTTTGCCATCCTGTTGCCCGGTTGCACGGATCTGGCACAGGCCAAGCGGGTGGCGGAGCGGCTGCGGGTCGCGGTGGAGGCGAGGTTGGTGAAAAGCCCCACCTCCGACGAGCTGCTGGAGGTGACGGTGAGCATCGGTCTGACCCTGGCCCAGCGTGGCGAGGGGGTGGAGGAGCTGCTCAACCGGGCGGACGAGTGCCTCTACATGGCCAAGATGGCGGGTCGCAACTGCGTGGTGGCCGAGGCAGGGAAACCCGCGGACGATGCAGGGCGCACAAAAACGGATGCCGCCTGAGGGCGGCATCCGGTGATGACGGGGCTGGCGTCAGGCCAGGGTGTATTTGCCGGAGAGCTGCTGGGCCAGCAGCTTGAACATGTTGAACACCGCCATGGTCTTGCCGGTCGGGGTGCCGTCCTCTGCCAGGAAGAACTCCCCCTTGAACACCAGAATGTCCCCCTTCTGCTCCACCGAGTCGGCGCGCATGCCGTGGATGAAGTCCTCGTGTTCACGAATGATCTTGTTGGCCATCTCCAGCAGGGCAGTCTCGGTGATCCGCTCTTTTTGTGGTTGCATGCTCGTCTCCTTAAACGACTACTGGGCAGGGGCACAAGGGTCGGCATGGCCGGCGCACCCCGCCTCTGATTGAAGAGGGGGCCAGCATACTGCAAAGCGGGATTTTCTGTCATTGATATGACCCCGCATTTTCCCGCTTTGCGCTCTTCCCTTATCCCAGCACCAGATTGCGCAGCCAGCGCCGCTGGCGAATGCGGCGCTGCACCAGCAGCACCTTGGAGAGCTCCTCCAGCAGGACCACGGCCACCACCCAGGAGAGGGGCCAGCCCAGCAGGCTGACCGCCACCCAGGCCAGCGGCAGGCCGATGCACCACATGCCGACGATGTCGATGAAGATGCTGTAGTTGACGTCCCCCCCCGAGCGCAGCACCCCGACGATCCCCACCATGTTGAACACCTTGAGCAGCATGCCCAGACACAGGATGGCGAGCACCTGGCCGGCCTCAGTCATCAGCTCGCCCGGCAGGTTGCCGACCCATTGCAGCAGGCTGCCCTGCATCAGCCAGACGGCGGTCCCCACCAGCAGGGCGCCGACGGGGGCCAGCAGCAGGAAGAGCTGGGAGTGTTGCCAGGCCTCGTCATACTCCTCTGCCCCGAGCCGGTGACCGAGCAGGGTGGAGCAGGCCACCGCCAGCCCGAAGAAGAGGGAGATGAGGATGCTCTCCAGCGTGCCGAGGGTGGTCATGATGGCCAGGGCGTCGGTGCCGAGGTGCGCGTAGAGGAAGCCGTAGAGTAGCATGCCGAAGGCCCAGAGCCCGTCGTGCAGCAACAGCGGCAGGGCGATCAGGGTGAAGCGCACCACCTCCTTGCGCCTGAAGGCGGCGAGCCAGTCTTGCTTACGCGGGATGAGGCGGGGCTCGGCACGCCACACATAGGCAAGCAGCAGCGCGGTCTGCAGCAGGCGCGACAGGGTGGTGCCCCAGGCGGAGCCGGCTACTCCCATGGCCTCGGCGCCGAAATGGCCGAAGATGAGGGCATAGTTGAGGATGACGTTGGCGATGATGGCGATGATGCCGATGCGGGTCGGCGCCGCGGCATTGCCCACCGAGCGCAGGGCCGACTCCAGGGGCACCACCACGGCGGTGCAGAGGATGGTGGCGCCGGTGATCATCAGGAACTCGTCGGCCAGCTCGCGCAGCGCGGGCTCCTGGCTGGCAAACCCGAGCACGCTGCCCGGTGAGAACACATAGACGAGGGCAAAGGGCAGGCTCACCGCCAGGGCGCCCACCAGGGCCAGGGCCAGGGAGCGGCGCACCCCGGCCATCTCGCCACGGCCGAAATATTGTGCCGCCAACACCGAGACCCCGCCCGAGAGCCCCGCTATCACCAGCAGATTGAAGAAGAAGACCCGGTTGCCCAAGCCGACCGCCGCCACAGCCGTGGTGCCGAGCTGGCTCACCATCATGATGTCGATGAGGCCGAGCAGGGAGAACATCATGGATTGCAGCGAAACCGGCAGGGCCAGTCGCCACAGTCGCGTCATGAACTCGCGATCGGTGGTTTGTTTTAAAATCGCTTGCCAATAATTCATTTATGTTAACCGGGTTGGTAAAAATCAGGGTTTGTCGTGGGTATGATAGGGGTGATATCGGGAGGCTTCACTGTGAGCCCCTCTCGGCTTTCTTGTGCAAAACTATCCTGTTGAGGTGCTATGCCATTTATCAGCGAGAGTCTGGAAATTGCCCCGGCCTGCGAAGAGCGGATGCTGGGACGCGAAGGGCTGCCCCTGCTTGGGGAGGCGGGCGTCTTCCTGACCGGCCTCTCGACGATACGGGAGCACTACCTTATCCGCCGCAACCGACCGGAGTTTCACATCCTGATGGTGAGCCATGACGAGGGGGGCGCCCTGCTCACCGATGGCGGGGAGCAGCCCATCCCGGCGGGAGCCCTGGTCTTTCTCCCGGCCGCCGTGCCGGGGGGCCTCAGGCTGGTGGGGGAAGCCTGGCATACCAGCTGGATCCTGCTGGACGACGTGCCGCGCTGGCAGCATCTGCACCGGCTTGGCCATCGCATCTGGCAGGGGGAGGAGGGGGAGCAGCTCTACCATCTGCTCAGCCTGATGCAGGGGGAGGGAATACGTTCGCCGCTCCAGCCCCAGCTGCTGAGCCTGCTGCTGGCGCTCTTGGAGCGGACCCTGCAGGGGGAGGTGCGCGGCACGCCGGAGTTGCGGCTACAGGCGCTGTTTCGGCGGGTGGAGGCGCGTCTGGACGAGCCCTGGAGCGTGGCCCTGCTGGCCGACCAGATGGCCTGCTCGGTGCCCCATCTGCACCGGCTCTGCCAGCAGGTGTTCGGCATGGGCCCCATGGCCTGGCTCACCGGACTTCGCATGAACAAGGCGCGCCAGTTGCTGCTCTACACCAACTGGCCGCTGGCCGAGCTGGCGGCCCGGGTCGGATACAGTGACGGCGCCAACTTTGCCAACCGTTTTCGGCGTCTGACGGGTCAGACTCCGGGGGCCTTTCGTCGACTGGGTCGCAAACCTTTCGCAAGGGAGGTGCAAACCCTTTGAAATTGTTGGCTCAAGCCCATAGGATCGACGGGCCACACAGTCAAGGTACAGATCCATGTTTGAAGATAATAATCAGAAACGTCCCCTCTACATTCCCTACGCAGGTCCAGCCCTGCTGGAGACGCCGCTGCTCAACAAGGGCAGCGCCTTCACCAGCGAAGAACGCAGCAGCTTCAACCTGGAAGGTCTGCTGCCCCAGAACATCGAAACCATCGAAGAGCAGGCAGAGCGTGCCTATCGCCAGTTCATGGCGTTTGGCAACGACATGGACAAGCACATCTATTTGCGCAATATCCAGGATACCAACGAAACGCTCTTCTACCGCCTGCTGAACAATCACCTCACCGAAATGCTGCCGGTCATCTACACCCCGACGGTCGGCAAGGCGTGCGAGGAGTTCTCCAACATCTATCGTCGTGCCCGCGGCCTCTTCATCTCCTATCCGGACAAGGACAGGATCGATGACATGCTGCAAAACGCCACCAAGCAGAACGTCAAGGTGATCGTGGTCACCGATGGCGAACGCATCCTGGGCCTCGGGGATCAGGGCATCGGCGGCATGGGCATTCCCATCGGCAAGCTCTCCCTCTACACCGCCTGTGGCGGCATCTCCCCGGCCTACTGCCTGCCGGTGGTGCTGGACGTGGGCACCAACAACCAGCAGTTGCTGAACGACCCCTTCTACATGGGGTGGCGCCATCCGCGCATCTGTGGCGAAGAGTACGACGAGTTCGTCGATGCCTTCATCCAGGCGGTCAAGCGCCGCTGGCCGGACATCCTGCTGCAGTTCGAGGATTTCGCCCAGGGCAATGCCACCCCACTGCTCAACCGCTACAAGGATGAGCTGTGCTGCTTCAACGATGACATTCAGGGGACCGCCGCGGTGACCCTGGGCAGCCTCATCGCCGCCTGCAAGGCCTCCGGTGCCAAGCTCTCCGAGAAGCGGGTCGCCTTCCTCGGGGCGGGCAGTGCCGGGTGCGGCATCGCCGAGCAGATCGTGGCGCAGATGAAGGCCGAAGGGCTGACCGACGCCGAGGCGCGGGGCCGGGTCTTCATGGTGGACCGATTCGGTCTCATCACAGACAAGATCCCCAACCAGCTCGACTTCCAGCGCAAGCTCTCCCAGCCGGTCGAGCGGATCAAGGAGTGGCCGGTGGGGGACAACATCTCCCTGCTGGAGGTGATGGAGCACGGTCGCCCGGACATCCTGATCGGGGTCTCCGGCCAGCCCGGCCTCTTCACCGAAGAGGTGGTCAAGACCATGCACAAGCACTGTGCCCGTCCCATCATCTTCCCGCTCTCCAACCCCACTTCCCGGGTGGAAGCCACACCGGCGGATCTCATTCGCTGGACCGACGGCCAGGTGCTGGTCGCCACCGGCAGCCCGTTCGCACCGGTGGAGTACAAGGGCAAGCGCTACGTCATCGCCCAGTGCAACAACTCCTTCATCTTCCCGGGGATCGGCCTTGGGGTGATCGCCTCCGGTGCCAACCGGGTGACCGATGCCATGCTGATGTCGGCCAGCCGTGCCCTGGCGGATTGTTCACCCCTGGTGAAGGGGGAAGAGGGCTCCTTGCTGCCGGATCTGGCGGACATCCATCAGGTCTCCCGCTACATCGCCAAGATGGTGGCCAAGACCGCCATGTTGCAGGGCAAGGCGGTGCAGACCCCCGATGATGTGATCGATCAGGCCATCGAGGCGAACTTCTGGCGCCCCGAGTACCGCCGCTATCGTCGTACTTCCTTCTGATCCCAAGGGGACAGACATGCAGAAGGGATGCCTCGGCATCCCTTTTTTGTGCACGGCGGTTAAGGAAGAGGAGGTTATTGTGCCGGTTGCTCGGCGGGGGCGGGCTCGGCGGGATTGCTGACACCGGTGACCCGGATTTCGACCCGGCGATCCGGGGCCAGGCAGTCGATGAGGGCAGCCCTGGCCTTGATGGCATCACACTGGGTGCCGGTGACCGGGTTGCTCTCGCCGTTGCCCTGAATGCTCACCTTGTCTGCGGGCAGCCCCTTGCCAATCAGGAAGTTGGCGACCGTGCTTGCACGGGCCTCCGACAGTGCCTGGTTGTTGGCATCCGAGCCGATGCGGTCGGTGTAGCCCATCACCACGGCGTTGCCATCCTTGGGTTTGACGTCGACGATCTGCTGGTAGAGGGTGTCGAGTGCCTGCATCCCCTCCGGTTTGAGCTCCGCCTTGCCAAAGGCAAACAGCACATCCGAACTCAGGTTGAAGGTCTGATCCACCGGCTCGGGAGCCGGGGGCGGCGGTGCCACGACCAGAGGCGCGGCCACCGGCACCGCGGCGACGGTGCGATTGGGGTGAAGCACCAGCTCGATGGTGGCGGTACTGATGTCGCTGACCCAGCGTTTGGTACCGCTGCCCACCTTGTCGTTGTCAGGATCGTCCCCGACTCGCACCATGTAGCGGTAGCGGGTCTGGATGTCTACCCAGTCGCTCAGTCTGGCGGTCAGGCCCAGACCCGCCAGGGGAGCCAGGTTGTCATCTCCCCCGTTGACGGAGTCGACGTGATAGAGATAACCGCCCCCTTCGGCAAAGACAGAGAAGATGTCCCCCAGCGGCAAACGGCCAATGACCGACAGGGTGGCCCCCTTGCTGTTGAAGTCCTGGCCGGCGATATCCCAGTCACCGGTGGAGAGGTAACCGAGTTCGGTCCCCAGGTTCTCGTTGTAGTTGTAGCCGACAAAGGCGTTGATGGCGGTCGCGTCCTTGCCGACACCCTGGCTGAAATCATCGATGTCATGGGCAAAGGCCCAGCCACCCCCAGCCCCCACATACCAGTCGTGAACAGGTGCCGCCTGGGCGGCACTCGTCGCCAATGCCAATGCAATCCACACAGGTTTCAGTCTTATGTTCATCGCGTATCCTCGTCGATGTTGGGTGTTATAGGGCTCCCAGCCCTTTGCTATGTATAGCCAACATTATGTATAGGCGATGTGAGCGCATTAACCATTTAAGTGACGCATCTGTATGGAAAATCGGTGAGACAGGCAGGTGGGCTGCCCGCGCTGGCGGTGCCGTCCGGGCATTAAAAAAGGGGCCGGAATGGCCCCTTTTTGCAACAGGTGGTTGTCCCCTTATTGCTGCACTTCCTGTACGCCGGTGACGCGCACTTCGACGCGGCGATCCGGTGCCAGGCAGGCGATCAGCTGAGCCTTGGCCTTGATGCCGTCACACTGGGTACCGGTGACCGGGTTGGCTTCACCACGACCTTCGATGGATACCTTGCCAGCCGGCAGACCCTTGCCAACCAGGAAGTCGGCCACGGTGCGGGCACGGGCTTCAGACAGCTTCAGGTTGTAGGCATCGGAGCCGATGCGGTCGGTGTAACCCACCACCACGGCGCTGCCATCTTTCGGCTGGACGTCGACGATCTGCTGATACAGGGTGTTGAGCGCAGCAGCCCCTTCCGGCTTCAGGGTGGATTTGCCGAAGGCAAACAGCACATCCGAGCTCAGGGAGAAGTTCTTGTCGACCATGACGGGCTCGGGAACCGGCTCGGGAGCCGGTGCCGGGGCCGGTGCCACATAGGTGGTGCGGTTCGGGTGCATCACCAGTTCCAGGGTGGCGACGCTCATGTCGGTTTTCCAGGTTTTCTGATCGTCACCCAGATCCCACATGTAGCGGTAGCGGGCCTGCAGGTCGATAAGGTCGGAGAGCTTGGCAGTCAGACCCAGTCCCGCCAGCGGCGAGGTGCCGTTGTCGCTCTGGCCGTTGCCGTTGACGTGGTTGAAGTAGGCCCCCCCTTCGGCGAAGACGGAGAAGATGTCATTCATGGGCAGGCGTGCGATACCGGACAGGGTGGCACCCTGGGTCTTGAAGTCGACGCCATCGACGCCAGCCTTGCCGGCATAGAGATAGCCGAGCTCGGCGGCAAAGTTCTCGGTGAAGTTGTAACCGCCGAACAGGGAGAGCGCGGTGGCGTCCTTGTCAGCATCCTGGCCGAAGGTATCCAGGTCGTGGCCATAGGCCCAACCTGCACCCATACCCGTGTACCAGTCGTCGGCCGCCTGAGCGGTGGTGGTTCCCATGGCTGCAATGGCCAGAGCAATCAGGGTTGGTGCCATTTTCATTTTCATCGTTTTATCCTCGTTGAGTTGCCGTGCTATGGGCGTACTGCGCACTCTTTGTTATACCGGTCGCAGATGACACTTCATGTGCGACACCGTGAGCGGATCACGGACGGCTTGAATAAAAAATGGATGGAAACCTGGATTCTCATGAAGCTGTTTCTCCATGGACAACTAACCGGGCACTGAGCACTTTTAATAGTTCATCCAATGTCTTACAAGCGTTGCTACTGTATTCTTTTGAATCAGCGTGATCAAGTTTCTGCACAGATATGCAGCGCCGACACCGGTGTCGCGGGGCCGCAATACGGGGGCAAAGGGGAGAAAAGGTGAGACAGAGAGTGTCGCTGGGGGGAGGAGAGAGACAGCAAAAGGGGATGCCGTTGCATCCCCTTTTTTACGTTACCTGAGCGAAGTCAGATTACTTTTGAACTTCTTGTACGCCGGATACGCGAACTTCTACGCGACGGTCCGGAGCCAGGCAGGAGATCAGCTGAGCCTTGGCCTTGACGCCGTCACACTTGGTGCCGGTGACCGGGTTGGCTTCGCCGCGACCTTCGATGGCAACCTTGCTGGCAGCCATACCCTTGCTGACCAGGAAGTTGGCAACGGTGCGGGCACGAGCTTCAGACAGCTTCTGGTTGTAAGCGTCGGAACCGATACGGTCGGTGTAACCAACAACAACGGCGTTGCCGTCTTTCGGCTGGAACTCAACAATTTGCTGGTACAGAGCGTTCAGGGCTTGCACACCTTCGGCCTTCAGGCTGTCTTTGCCAAAGGCGAACAGCACGTCGGAGTTCAGGGCGAAGTTCTTCTCAACGATTTGCGGAGCCGGGGCCGGTGCTTCTTCAACAACCGGGGCCGGAGCAGGCGCTACGTAGGAAGTACGGAACGGGTGGTAAACGGCTTCCAGGGTCGCAACGCTCTGGTTGGACTTGTAGCGTACGTTGTCGGCGTGCAGGTCAGCCACGTCCCACATGTAGCGGTAGCGAGCTTGCAGATCCAGCGCGTCGTTGACCTTGTAGGTCACACCGGCACCGGCCAGCGGGGATACTTTGGTATCGCTGGTGCCCAGACCGTCGGTGTGGCCCCAGTAGGCGCCAGCTTCACCGAACAGGGAGAAATCGTTGCCCAGCGGCAGACGAGCGATACCGGACAGGGTGGCACCCTGGCTCTCGTAACGGTTGCCGTCGGTGTTGCCACGGCCGGTGTACTGGTAGCCCAGCTCGGAACCGAAGTATTCGTTGAAGTTGTAACCAACGAAGGCATTGGCAGCAGCCGCATCTTCTTCGCCAACGTTCACGCCTTCGATCTTGTTCAGACCGTTGAAGTGAGTTGCACCAACACCGGCGCCGAAGTAGATGTCGTCAGCGGCGTGAGCTGCAGTTGCACCCATGGTGGCCATAGCGATGGCGATCAGGGAAGGAGCCATTTTCATCATAAAATAATCCTCGTTGAGATGGCACGTTGTTCACGTGCTTCGCACTTTGTAATTTATGTAAGCTGCTGGCTCTGTCGACCAACGACGTTGGTGCGAACAGGGATCCTAGATCCATCCAGGAGGCACGTATCTGGGTGCACAAGTGCGCGGGTTGCACTGTCGACAATGCATACTCCGCCACGAACAGCCGACGTCATTCCGATGACGTGGCGCACTTTATGCCCATTTCAAAACATGATCAAGCTCACAGATAAGGGATGGGGCAAATTGTGTCGTAGGGATAACTGGCTGTTTCTTGGGATTTATTAGTGATCCAAGTAGGCGCGATGCAGTTTCTTCTCAAGCTTCATATAAGCCTCAGCCCAAGCGTGCCGCGGGGTGGCGTCACCCGCCCTGACCGAGAGGACAGCAAGATAGTCCGCCTCAGTTGCTTCGCACAGCAAGGGTGTGAAACTGAGCAAGAAGTGACGGGCGAGGTAGGGATCGAGAGGCCAGATGTTGAGGATGGCCCGCGCCACGGGCTGGACGGCGGTGGAGCAGATGAAGTGCCGATGACCTGCTTCCAGCCATTGGGCCATCTCGGCGAGGCTTTCTTCCGGCACGATGCCGCCATCGCCTTTCTCCCTGGCCAGCGTCATCGTGTGACCATTGCCCAGTGCCAGGGTGCCGTTTTCTGCCACGACGCCGTCGTGGCTGCGCAGGGGAAGCGTCGCCTGGCCTTCAAGATAGAGGCTGCAGCTGTCCGGGAGGGCCGCCAGCACGGTGGTGGCGTCTCCCTGCATGGCCATGGGCAGCCAGAACGCTTCGGCCCGGGTCTGCAGACCCTGGGCGAGCTGACGGGGGAGGGAGTCCGGGTCGGAATGAAGACGGGAAATGATGCCGGGAAATGCCATGTTTATGACTCTCTTGGAAATAACCGACGAATTATACGAGGGATGGCCGGGCAACAAGAAAGGTTTCTTTTCGAGACTGTTTACCTGAGGCGACGCAGCGATTACCATCCCCGAGGTTTGTGAAGGGTTGTCGTCGAAAGACGCTGATTATAGATAGAGGCTCGACCATAACGAGTCCGTTCAAAACTGATACACTTGACTACGAGTCGTCGCGAAAAATAAAGGTGGAGTCAATCCGCCGAACGGAGTATGGAACACATGAATTCAAATATCGTAACTGTTGGCAAGAAGATCCGTCAGATCCGCGAAGCGGTAGGCCTGAGCCGTCCCAAGTTTGCCGATCTGCTGGGCGTCCCCCCAACCACCCTGAAGAACTATGAACTGGGTTACCGTGAAGTCGGAGGCGCCTTCCTGGTTGCCCTGGCCCACCACCCCGATCTGCACAAGTTCACCCTCTGGCTGCTGGCTGACAAGAAAGTCGCCGAAATCGGCCAGATCGGTCCGGACGATATTGCCAAGGCTTGATTCAGTTCAACCTTGATAAAAATGCCGCCCTCGAGGCGGCATTTTTTATTTGTCAAAATGGATGATTATTTAATTAAATAATGCGTTGTGTGCGGTCAGCGGCGATTTTCACTAAATCATCTTGTCGGGCTGGATTAATCCACGGAACACTCCGACCCTTTTAATTCAGGCGGTGATCCACACAGCGAGACAACGATGAGCCAATCCATTACCAAAGCCAGAGATGGGTTTACCAGCACCTTTGGCGTGCTGGCCGCGACCCTGGGGTCTGCCGTCGGGCTCGGCAATATCTGGAAGTTTCCCTATCTGACCGGTGAGAACGGTGGCGCCGGTTTTCTGCTGGTCTATGTCATCGCCACCCTGCTGGTGGGATTGCCGGTGATGATCTCCGAGATCATGCTGGGGCGCGAGGCCAGGACGGATGCGGTCAGCGGGCTCATCAAGCTGTCTCCAAAGGGGCAACCCTGGTGGCTGATCGCCGCCATGGGGGTGAGCGCGGCCTTCCTCATCATGTCGTTCTACTCCGAGGTGGCGGCCTGGGTGTTTGCCTACATCTTCAAGGCGGCCAGCGGCGAGATCCTCTCCACCGATCCCGCCGTCACGGGTGCTGCCTTCAATTCGCTCATCACTGATCCCTTGCAGAGCCTGCTCTGGCAGTGGCTGGTGCTGGCCCTGATGGGGGGCATCCTGCTGATGGGGGTCTCCAGGGGGATCGAAGCGGTCACCAAGCGGTTGATGCCACTGCTCTTCATCCTGCTGCTGGTGATAGGCGTGCGCAGCCTGACTCTGCCCGGAGCGAGCGAAGGACTGCATTTCCTGTTCTCGCCGGATTTCTCCAAGGTGACCGCAGGTGTCGTGCTGACAGCCATGGGGCTGGCGTTCTTCAAGCTCTCCATCGGGATGGGCTGCATGATGACCTATGGCAGCTATTTTCGCGATGATCAGCACATCCCTCTCACCACGGTACGGGTGATGTGCGCGGATCTCTTCGTCTCCATGCTGGCGGGGATCGCCATCTTCCCGGCGGTGTTTGCCTTTGGCTTCGAGCCGAGCGCAGGCCCCTCCCTGCTGTTCATCACCATACCAGCGGTCTTTGCCAGCATCCCGTTTGGACACCTCTTCATGGTGCTCTTCTTCGTGCTCTCCGCCATCGCAGCCACCGGGGCCATGCTCTCCATCCTGGAGGTGCCGGTCTCGGTGCTCTCCGAGCGCTTTCACATGAGCCGCACAAGGGCGACCCTGATCAACCTGCTGGTGCTGGGGGCGGTCGGCTCGACCTGTGCGCTCTCGAGCAGCACGCTGGCGGATGTGCAGGTTGGCGGGAAAACCTTCTTCGATCTGTTCGACTTCGTCTCTTCCAACGTGCTGATGCCCCTTGGCGGCATCTTCCTCTGCCTCTTTGTGGGCTGGGTATGGGGATTCGAGCGGATGACGACGGCGCTGACCAATGGAGGCAAGCTGGCGCTGCCCATCCTCAGCCCCCTGTTTTTCATCATCCGCTATGTGTCGCCGCTGCTGATCCTGGTGGTGATGCTCAAGGGGCTGGGGCTGTTCTGAGCCGCGTCGCCCGAAACAAAAAAGCGCCTATTGGCGCTCTTTTTGGCTTTTACCCCGATATGCCTTCATATCAGGCAGAGTCGTGACAGCTCCTCCTTGAGCTGCTCCAGGTTGCGCTCGACACAGGCTTCCCCCTCGTTGATGGCGTCGCTCGCGCGGTGGAAATCCATGATGGAGAGGTTGCCAAGGCGCGGGCAGAGCTGGATCTCGGGGGGATCCCCGGCCATCCGGGCACGGGTGATGCGCTCCTGCATGATGTTGATGGAGCCCGTCATCACCCCCCACATGCCGGGGGTACTGGGCTCGCGCTCGCCCCGGTTCAACCACTGGCTGAGCAGCCCCCCCTGCACGGGCTCGTCCGGTTCGTCGGTCCAGGGCTGGTGCATATCGGTGTTGAGGTTGACGGCGATCACCACCTCGGCTCCCATGGCGCGGGCCAGGGAGATGGGGACAGGGTTGACCACGGCCCCGTCCACCAGCCAGCGATCCTCCACCCGGGTCGGGGTGAGCAGGCCGGGCATGCCGCAGGAGGCGCGCACGCACTGGCGAAGCGGCCCTTCCTGCAACCAGATCTCGCGACCGGTATCGAGTTCGGTGGCGACGCAGGCAAAGGGCAGCGGCAGGCTTTCGATGGCGGGATCCCCCAGATGGCCGGCGGCGATGCCAAACACCTTGTCACCGCGAAACAGGCCGCCGGAGAGGGCAGGATCGAGCAGTCCCATCACCTGCAGGCGGCTGAAGCCGCGCACCCAGCTCTCCAGCTTGTCCAGTTCACCAGCGGCATAGGCGGCGCCGACAAAGCTGCCGATGGAGCAGCCAGCCACCAGATCCGGCTTGACGCCCAGTCGCTCCAGGGCACGGATGATGCCGATGTGGGCCCATCCTCGGGCCGCACCGCTGCCCAGGGCCAATCCCAGACGGGGTTTTCGTGACACAGTTGCGTCTCCTGACATGAAGTGGGAGTCCAGCTTACTCCGGCTTCTCCTGTCCGTCATCCCGCCACGCTTCGCTGCGATTGCGGCCGTTGGCCTTGGCCTGATAGAGGGCGATATCGGCGCGGCGGATCACCTCCTGCAAGGAGATGGCTGGTGACTGGCGACAGTGGCCCAGGCTGACGGTCACTTTCAGCTCGGCCGCGATGGCGCTCCAGGGATGCTCTGCTATGCACAGGCGAAGCCGCTCGGCCAAGGTGGCCAGAGGGATCGCTTCATCGGCGACGAGCAGCAGGAACTCCTCGCCGCCCCAGCGGATCAGGTGGCACTCCCGTGTCAGCAGGGACTGGCAGAGCTGCACCAGACGGATGAGGACCTGATCGCCCACCCCGTGGCCGAAACGGTCGTTGACCTGTTTGAAGTGAACGCAGTCAAACATGATGGCGCCGATGCGTTGGCGGCCTGCCAGGGCCTGGCGGTGTTCGAAGGCATCGAAGTAGTGGCGGTTGAAGGCGCCGGTCAGGGCATCGTGGCGCGACAGGTAGTTGAGGCGCCGGTTGAGGCGCTGGGCACGCAGGCTGGAGACGGTCGCCACCACCAGGCAGAGAATGGTGATGAGCGCCGTCGCCGATTGCCACAACAGCGTCTGCAGCAGAGGCAGCAGCGGGATGCGATGGATGAGGGAGAGCGGTGTCTCCGGGATGGGATAGACGAGCTGCAAGGCGCCCTGTTGCCACTCATATTCCGCTGACTGCGCCGTCCTGACCGGGGGCGGCGCGGTACCGGACTGGCTGCTGGCAAGGATCTGCTGATGGGCGTTGAGCAGGAACAGGGTGCCAATCCGGGGGGCGAGGCGGTGCAGGGTCTGCGCCAGCGTGACGGTCTGGATGTCGATGCTGAGCAGGCCAATGATCTGGCCGCCCTGGGTAATGGGCTGGGAGAGGGTGATCATCTGCCCCCGTCCGGCAAAATCCTGGTAGGGGCGCGAGAGCATGGCGTGCTCCAGGTGGGGATGCCTGGCCATCGCCTCCTGCCAGTAGGCCTTGCTGTAAATCACGGGATCGAAGCGAAACTGGCTGGATGGCACCCAGGGATAGAGGTAGATGAAATTGTCCGTACCGGTGAAGTAGATCCAGGCCACGTCCCTGTCCAGCAGCTTGCTGGCCGTGGCGAGCAGGGGGGAGAGGCTGAGGGCGAGATGTATTCTGGCTTGCCGCTCGCTGCCGTCGTGGGGCAGCGGGCCCTGCCCGGTCAGGTTGCCGATGAGGGCGGGGGGCAGATCGACGGGGATGCGATCCAGGTTGATGCCGTGCTCCCCGTCGGATTGCAGCGCCTGATAGAGCTGGCGAGAGAGCACGGACTGGGGATTGCTGCGCAGGCGCTCCTCCGCCTGGCCGCGCATGGCCTCAAGGAAGGTCTCCATCCGCTGGTGCTGGCTGCTGAGCTGGGTCGCGGCGTTGATGGTGTCACGCTTGTTGATCTCGGTAACCTGGCGAAACGCATGTTGCAGGGCGAGCAGCAACAGCAGCAGGCCGAGGCCCAGCAGCAGCCACTGCAATCGGTATCTGGCAAAGGCGGGGGAGGGAATGGACATGGGCGTACCGGAAGATGGCGAGAGTCGGCATCAGTGTAAGGCAGAACCCTGACGCGCGTGCCGACAAGATGCGTTTTTGATGATCTTCTCACCGGACTGTTACGTTTTGTCACATTTATACATAGTCACGGCATAGTCAGGGGGTAACATGGTGCCATCCTTGATGAAGCTATCTCTTCTTCCTCTCTCTTTGACTGCATGGATCTTGTGATGAAAACGCGCGTGTGGCTGTGGCTTTTCCCTCTTCTTCTATTGCTGGCGGCGGGCGCCTGGCATCTGCGGCAGGCTGAACCTGCCAGCAAGCCTGCACCAAGAGAGATCAATATCAGGGCCGAAACCGTCAGGCAGAGCCTGGCCAAGCCCTCCATCAAGCTGGTGAGCAAGCTTGCGGCCAATCGCTCCGTGGCCATCAGTCCCGAGGTGACCGGCCGCATTGCCACCATCGCGGTGAGTTCCGGCCAGCAGGTCAAACAGGGGCAGAGCCTGATCGCCCTGGATGCGGGCAAGCAGCAGGCAGAGCTGGCCGAGCAGAGCGCCAGCGTGCGCGACGAGGCCCGCAAGCTGCGGGACATGCGCAAGCTGGTGGCGCGAGGCGCCGTCACCACCTCGGAGCTGGAGGGGCAAGAGGCGACTGTTGCCCAGGCCCAGGCCCGGGTCGATGCGGCCCGTTACGAGCTCTCCCTGCGCACCCTGGCCGCCCCCTTCGACGGCACCGTCAGCCTCATCGATCTCAGCGAAGGAGCCCTGGTCAACAGTGGCGACGTGCTCTTGCATCTGGACGAGCTGGCAAAACTGCGCCTCGATCTGGCGGTGCCCGAGCGCTACCTCTCCCTGCTGCGCCCCGGCATGGCGGTGACGGCCACCAGCTCGGCCTGGCCGGATCAATCCTTTTCCGGCGTGCTGGAGACCCTAGACAGCCGGATCTCCAGCGACACCCAGAACATCAAGGCCCGCGTCATCCTGCCCAACACCGGTGGCCAGCTGCGTCCCGGCATGCTGATGAACGTGGATCTCTCTCTGCCACCCCAGAAGATGACCCTGATCCCCGCCCAGTCGGTGGAGTATGCCGGCGAGCAGCGCTTCGTCTATCGCCTGGAGGCGGACGGACGGGTGAAGCGGGTGCCGGTGGAGCTTGGCGACACCCATGGCGAGGCCGTCTGGGTGCTCAAGGGGTTGAACGTCGGCGATCGCATCGCGGTGGAGGGGCTGGTCAATCTGCGCGACGGCGCCCAGGTACGTGATCTGGGCGAGGTGAAAGGCTGATGTGGCTCTCCGATATCTCAGTACGCCGTCCCCTGGTGGCGGTGGTCATCAGCGCCCTGCTCACCGTGTTCGGTCTGGTGGCCTTCAGCAAACTCACCGTGCGGGAGATGCCGGATGTGCAGACTCCGTCCGTCTCCATCACCACCACCTATGAGGGGGCGGCCCCCGAGGTGATGGAGAGCCAGGTCACCAAGCCCATCGAGGATCAGCTCTCCGGCATCAGCGGCATCAAGAACATCAACTCGGTGACCCGCAAGGGGCGCTCCTCCATCACGGTGGAGTTCAAGCTCGGCTGGAACATGCTGGAGGGCACCTCCGACGTGCGTGACGCCATCTCCCGGGCCAGACCCAAGCTGCCAGACGGGGCGGACGAGCCCATGGTGACCAAGGACAACGGCAACGGGGATGTGGCCATCTGGCTCAACTTCAGCAGCACCCAGATGGATCGTACCGCCATGACGGATTACGCCAATCGCATGCTGGTGGACCCTTTGAGCCTGGTGGACGGGGTGAGCGAGGTGTCCCTCTCCGGGGACCTGACCCAGGTGATGTACGTGCGGCTGCGCCCCGCCGACATGGCGGCCCGCGGCATCACGGTGGCCGACGTGCAGGATGCCCTCAAGCGGGAGAACATCGAGCTGCCGGGCGGCGAGATCCGCAACAACACCATGACCATGGCGGTGCAGATCGCACGGCTCTATCACAGTGCGGAAGATTTTCGCACCCTGCCGGTCAAAACCGCCACCAATGGTCAGAGCATCTATCTGGCGGACATTGCGGATGTGGAGGTGGGGGCCAAGAACGAAGACAGCGCCTATCAGCGCAACGGCCGCGAGAGCCTGGGGATTGGCATCGTCGCCCAGTCCACCGCCAATCCCCTGGCGGTGGCCCAGGGCATCGAGAAGAAGCTCGTGGAGATGCAGCGCTTCCTGCCGGAGGGGGCCACCCTTGAGGTCGACTACGACTCCACCATCTTCATCAAGCAGGCCATCGACGAGGTATACGAGACACTCGCCATCTGCGCCCTGCTGGTGGTCGCCGTGCTCTATCTCTTCCTCGGGCAGGGGCGCACCACGCTCATCCCCGCCATCACGGTGCCCGTCTCCCTGATTTCGGCCTTCATCGGTGCCTGGTATCTGGGCTTTTCCATCAACCTCATTACCTTGCTGGCCCTCATCCTCGCCATCGGCCTGGTGGTGGATGATGCCATCGTGGTGGTAGAGAACATCCACCACCACCTGCAACGGGGCGAGTCCCCCTTGATGGCGGCCTGGCACGGCACCCGGGAGGTGGGCTTTGCCGTCATCGCCACCACCGCCGTGCTGGTGATGGTGTTCGTCCCCATCGCCTTCATGGACGGCATGGTGGGGCGCCTCTTCACCGAGTTCGCCATCCTGCTCTCCCTGGCCGTGCTCTTCTCCTCCCTGGTGGCGCTCACCCTGACCCCGGCCATGGGCTCCTGGCTGATGCGTGCCGTGGACAAGCCCAACGCCCTGACCGCCACCCTGGACAAGGGACTTGGCTGGGTGGAGGAGCGTTATCGCCGCGTGCTGGGGGCCGTGCTGCGCCGCGCCGTCTGGATGCCCCTGGTGTTGCTGCTCTGCCTTGGCGGAATTGGCGCCCTCTTTGGCAAGCTGCCCGCGAGCCTCACCCCGACCGAGGACAGGGGCGTGCTCTATGTGTTCGTGAAAGGGGCGGAGGGTACCAGCATCGAGCGGATGAAGCGCAACATGCAGCAGGTGGAGGCCGCCATCCTGCCGCTGCTCGGCAAGGGGGTGGTGCAGGCCATGAGCTTCAGCACCCCGGCCTTCGGGCGCGGCGGCGATCAGACCGGCATGGCCATCATCCAGCTCAGTGACTGGGCGGTGCGGGACGAAACGGCCACCGAGTTTGGCCGCTCCCTGAGCGGTCGCCTCGCCGGCATCCCCGACGTGATGATCCGCACCTTCCAGCCGGGGTTCAGAGGCGGCTCCACCGCGGCGGTGCAGTTCGTGCTGCAAGGCTCCGATTACGGCGAGCTCAACCAGCAAGGGCTGGCGCTCAAGGAGGCGGCGGCCCAGAGCGGGCTGATGCAGAGCCCGGATCTCGACTATGCCGAGAAGACCCCGGAGCTGCAGGTGACCATAGAGCGGGAGCGAGCCACCCAGCTCGGCATTCCGGTCTCCACCATCGCAAGCTCCCTTCAGGCCCTGCTCGGCGGCGTCAGCCAGACCACCTATGTGGACAGGGGCGAAGAGTATGATGTCTATCTGCGCGCCAACCAGACCCAGTTCAACGGCATTTCGGATGTGAGCCGCATCTATCTCAAGGCCGCGAGCGGCGAGATGGTGAGCCTCTCCACCCTGGCGACCGTCACCCAGGTGGCGAGCCCCCAGCGCCTCAACCACTACCAGCGCCAGAAGGCGGTCACCCTCACCGCGGACGTGGCCCCCGGTCACACCCTGGGGGAGGCGCTTGACTTCCTGGATGGCTGGGCCGCAGATTACCTGCCCACCGGCATGTCGGTGGATTATGCCGGCGAGTCCAAGGACTATCGCGACAACCAGGGGGAGATGGCACTGGTGTTCGGCCTGGCCCTGCTGGTGGTCTATCTGGTGCTGGTGGCCCAGTTCGAGAGCCTGCTGACCCCGGCGGTGGTGATGATGACGGTGCCGCTCGGCATCTTCGGCGGCCTGCTCGGCCTCTGGCTCACGGGGCAGGAGCTCAGCATCTACAGCCAGATAGGCATGATCATGCTCATCGGCATGGTGACCAAGAACGGCATCCTCATCGTCGAGTTCATCAACCAGCTGCGCCAGCGGGGTGAAGGGTTCGAGGAGGCGATCATCAAGGGGTCGGTGCGCCGCTTGCGCCCCATCTTGATGACCTCGCTCACCGCCATCATCGGCGCCGTGCCCCTGATGCTCTCCATGGGGGCGGGGTACGAGAGCCGGATGGCCGTGGGGACCGTGGTCTTCTTCGGCTTGTCCTTGGCGACCCTGGTGACCCTGCTGGTGGTGCCCGCCATCTATCACCTGATCGCCAGACGCGCGGGGATGACGGGGGCGCGGGACCGACTGGTGGACGAGGTACTGGCCACGGCAATCCCGGCCAGTCCCTCCACGGTGCCGGGGGCGGTGGCCCCCGAGGGGCGTGACAAACCGGCGGCCTAGCGTGCCGACCCGGATGACAGCAAGCAGGGCGCCAATGGGCGCCCTGCTTGTTGATGAGATCGGAGTCTGTCACGCCGACCCGTCACGCCCGCTCGAAGGCGCCCCTTCCCCTCGCGTTCTGTAGGGGCAAAAAGCCGTCGCCCCCGCCTTGCTCTGCCGGTATAATGCGCGACCCGAATTGTTCCAGGTGGTCAAAATGCAGCCGGTTACCAACCTCTTCTCCTATCCCCGTTACTGGGCCGAGTGCTACGGCACGGCGCCCTTCCTGCCCATGTCCCGCGCGGAGATGGACAAGCTCGGCTGGGACAGCTGCGACATCGTGCTGGTGACAGGCGACGCCTACGTGGATCACCCGAGCTTCGGCATGGCGGTGATCGGCCGCATGCTCGAATCACAGGGTTTTCGGGTCGGCATCATCGCCCAGCCGGACTGGTCATCGAAAGATGACTTCATGCGCCTGGGCAAGCCCAACCTCTTCTACGGGGTGACGGCGGGCAACATGGACTCCATGATCAACCGCTACACCGCCGACAAGAAGCTGCGCCACGACGACGCCTACACCCCGGGGGATGTGGGCGGCAAGCGGCCGGACCGCGCCACCTTGGTCTATACCCAGCGCTGCAAGGAGGCCTATAAAGAGGTGCCGGTGGTCATCGGCGGCATCGAGGCATCCCTGCGCCGCATCGCCCATTACGACTACTGGTCCGAGACCATCCGCCGCTCCATCCTGATCGATGCCAAGGCCGACATCCTCATCTACGGCAACGCCGAGCGCCCCCTGGTGGAAGTGGCTCACCGCATCGCAGGCGGCGAGACCATCGACACCATGCAGGACATTCGCGGCACCGCCGTGATCCGCAAGGAGCCGCTGCCGGGCTGGCGCGGGGTGGATTCGAGCAAGCTCGACCAGATTGGCCGCATCGATCCCATCCCCAACCCCTATATGGAAGGGGCCCCCTGCGCGGACGACGAAGGCACCGCACCGGTGGAGCAGGAGGCCAAGCCCATCCTGGTACAACCCCCTAAGCAAAAGCCGTGGGAGCTGACCTACGTCAAGCTGCCGGCGTTCGAGCGGGTGAAGGAGGACAAGGTGCTCTACGCCCATGCGTCCCGCATCCTGCACCACGAGACCAACCCGGGCTGCGCCCGCGCCCTCTCCCAGGCCCACGGCGATCGCATCATCTGGGTCAACCCGCCCGCCTTCCCGCTCGAAACCGACGAGATGGACGGGGTGTTCGGCCTGCCGTACCAGCGGGTGCCGCACCCGGCCTATGGCAACGAGAAGATCCCGGCCTACGACATGATCAAGACCTCGGTCAACATCATGCGCGGCTGCTTCGGTGGCTGCTCTTTCTGCTCCATCACCGAGCACGAGGGGCGCATCATCCAGAGCCGCTCGGAAGAGTCGATCCTCAAAGAAATCGAAGAGATCCGCGACAAGGTGCCGGGCTTTACCGGCGTCATCTCGGATCTGGGCGGCCCCACCGCCAACATGTATAAGCTCCGCTGCAAGAGCCCCAAGGCCGAGCAGACCTGTCGGCGCGCCTCCTGCGTCTGGCCGACCATCTGCCCGCACATGGACACCGACCACAGCCCGACCATCAACCTCTATCGCAAGGCGCGCGACCTCAAGGGCATCAAGAAGATCCTGATCGCCTCCGGCGTGCGTTACGACATCGCAGTGGAAGATCCGCGCTACATCAAGGAGCTGGCCAAGTACCACGTCGGCGGCTACCTCAAGATCGCGCCGGAACACACCGAGGAGGGCCCGCTCTCCAAGATGATGAAGCCGGGCATGGGCAGCTACTACAGCTTCAAGGAGCTGTTCGACAAGTACTCCAAAGAGGCGGGCAAGCAGCAGTACCTGATCCCCTACTTCATCTCCGCCCACCCGGGCACCACGGATGAAGACATGGTGAACATGGCGCTCTGGATTAAAGCAAACCGCTTCAAGCTCGATCAGGTGCAGAACTTCTACCCGTCGCCGCTCGCCAACGCCACCACCATGTATTACACCGAGAAAAACCCGCTCAACAAGGTGAGCCGCCAGGGCGGGGACGTGTTCGTGGTGAAAGGGGAGCGTCGCCGTCGCCTGCACAAGGCGCTGCTGCGCTACCACGATCCGGCCGGCTGGCCGATGATCCGCGAGGCCCTGCTGGAGATGGGCAAGGGCCACCTGATCGGCAACGGCCCCGACTGCCTGGTGCCGCCGGAAGGGCGCGGCGAAGCCAAGGCCGAACGCAGCCGCAACAAGGGCCTCAAGCCCGCGTTGACCCGCCACAGCGCCATCACCCATCAGCGCAGCAATGGGGCTGGCAACAAGGCCGGCAATGGCAAACCGGTGGGTTCCCAGCTGCACAAAGGCGCGGCTAATGGCAAACCGGTCTCACAGGGCGAAGGCAAGAGTGCGGGCCAGAATGCGGGTAAAAGCAAACCTGCCGGCAAACCCGCCCATAAGGGCAAGGCGCCAACCCGCGCAGGCTCTGCCAAGCCGGGGGCCAACCCCACCACTCAGGGCGGCAAGCCTGCGGCAAAAGGGAATAGTGCCAAGCGACCGGCGCGGTAAGTTTTCCTGATTGGAAAGTGATAGAAATAAAAAGGCGACCGAATGGTCGCCTTTTTTAGTTTTATTTATTTAATACTTCAGTATGTATTAGTTTTATATAGGATGGCTCTTTACCTGCTTGTAAGATGGCAATCGGTCCAGAAAATGCCAATGTATTCAAAACTAGTTTGTGGAATAAATTCAAGCAAGATGAAACTTTTTCATGCTCTAGCCTTTCATTAGCTAGATTATTTTCTCTAACCTTGGGGTGAGCACTTTCATTACGAAGTTCTTGCCATAACTTTTTATCCTCCTTCGTAATTACACCTTGAACAATCAATTTTTCTAAAGCTGTAGCCGCTGTAATGGCTTTCCAGTAGCTCACGTTGCTCAGAAGCCTGCCACGTTGGATTTCGGTCAAATGGAGAGTTTTAATCTGCTGCTTTATTTCTGCTATTTCATAAGCTAACTCTACATTTTCCTCGCTAGTCTTGAATGCCGGAATGTAAATATCGTTTAAAAGCCCTTCGATAGCTACCGACAAAGTAAGCATCATAATGCTATTTTTTGATTGAAATGAGAACCACACCCTCTCCCACTGTGAGTAAATACTTTCAAAATGCTTATGGTTATTTTTATGTAGATATAATATTTGGTTGAAAAGCATATAATGATAAATAGAGTTTTCACCAACAACATTCGCTACCATCGGGCTAGAAGCGCGTTGGTGCTTTTGGGTGTTATCTACACTGGATATAGTTTCTTTTTTATTTGTTCCCTCGCGTTTTTGTATATAAACAAACTGAGGCATAGATGCGCTTGAAAACCCGATATAAAATTTCAAACACAACAGTAGTACTTCAGGTTCAAAGGATCCAGTAACACGAACTTCTGTGTAACCAGCCTTTTTAACCATCGATATTGAGTAACCTTCCATATCTAGTACTGTCTGGTTCCAACTGTGTGACTCACTGCCTAGACTAGACACCACGGAATTAGATTTGTTTGCTGGTATGTTGAAATTTTCTGAAAATTCAAAGTACAAGTAGTTATTGTCTGATGGCTCATATGGTTCAGTAGTGGAATAGGAATAAATAGATGATAAAAAGATGTAGTGATGAGCTGGTGGATGTGATGAGTTAAAATTTACTTGAATTGAAAAACCATCTGACTCATAGATGAATCCATCTATTGTCTGAGCGCGAAGATATAGCTTTTGCCCATTATCTAATGGATCTTTAGGCAGCTTTTCATTAAAAAATGCATTTGGTATATTCTCACTTATAGTGCAAATGAACTCCATGTAGATTGTTCCGACACTGTTGATTTTAATAGTGCCGTGCCCCGACATTTTTAATCCATTCTCCATTCGCTGAAATATTTCTACTTGGACGCAATGTAGAACCAATTCACCATTACGAAGTTTTTCAATTTCATTGCCTATTGTCATAAAAATACCAACCACTCGATCATTTTGAAAATGCCAGCAGCAAAGAATAATGAGAAATCTAGGACACCCACCTTTCTGTATGGGGTGTAACGTTACCAAATCCTACGCTACCGCCCATGGATTACAGCTTCCAATATGCTCCATTGACCAGCGAGGGAAGTGACCCATCGCAGTTCAACAGGTTCCAGATAGCCACTGTAAGACAAACGAAACTACCCAAGCGAGCCTTAAAAGGATGTAACCATCAGAATCACATCGTTTTTTGAACTTGATCAGCAAATTGTGAAATCTGGGGGTGGAAATCTGGGACACCCACCTTTTTTGACGGGAAATCTGGGACACCCACCTTTTTGACAGCGGCGTAGCCCTGTACTTGGCTTGAGGTGTCACTGCCCAGGGAGGGAGCCATGACCATTGCCCGTTCACGTCAAATCAGTTTGCAGGATACGCCTTACTATCATGTGGTCAGTCGCTGTGTGCGGCGGGCGTTTCTGTGCGGGGAAGATGCCCACTCCGGCCAGAGTTACGAGAATCGGCGCCAGTGGGTGGTCGACAAGTTGGGCCAATTGTCGCGACTGTTTGCCATCGGTGTGTGTGCCTATGCGGTGATGAGCAATCACTATCACCTGGTGCTCAAGGTCGAGCCGGATACCGCTGCCAATTGGAGCGAGCGGGAGGTGGCCGAGCGTTGGGCGGCGCTATTCCAGTGGCCGCTGCTGGTACGACGCTGGTATCAGGGGGAATCCCTGATTGAGCCTGAACTCGCTGTGGTGCAACAACTGATAGGGCAGTGGCGGGAGCGGTTACATTCCATCAGCTGGTTTGTGCGGTTGCTCAACGAAAACCTAGCTCGGCAGGCCAATCGGGAAGATGGTTGCAAGGGCCATTTTTGGGAAGGGCGCTTCAAGAGCCAGGCCCTGCTCACCGAATCAGCCCTGCTGGCCTGCATGGCCTATGTTGATCTCAATCCGATACGGGCGGCGATTGCCGACCGGCCCGAGCAGAGCGATTACACCAGCCTCAAGCAGCGTCTCGATGGCGAGCAGTCCGCCGCCCCATTGCCGCCGTTGCTGTTGCCATTCGCGCACGAAGCGCGACCCGATAGCCTGCCATATACCTTTGCGGATTACCTGATGCTGGTGGACTGGACAGGTCGCGCCATCCGAGTGGACAAACGGGGCCATATCCCAGTTTGTCTTGCCCCCATCCTGGCGCGGCTGGGGTTGGACGAGGTGCGCTGGCTCAAGCAAGTGACGCTGTTTCGGCGCCAGGGTATCAGAGTGGTGGGTGACAAAGAGCATTGTCAGCAGTTTGCCTGGCACTGTGGCCAGCGACGGTGTCATCAACCATCCCTTTGAGTGATGAATACTCGCGTCATAACAACGTTCGGTATAGCGCCAGCTCCCCGCCGGTGTGATCGCATCTGAATTGGCGTCATCGATGCCAAGACATTCTCTTTAATCCCCCGAGTTTCACAAATGCCATCGCAAATACTGGATGACGAATTGTGCTGGGCGCTGGATGAGGGCTTTCTCCAAAAGATGGCTGTCCTGATAAGGCGATTGTTTCGGCGCCAGGGTATCAGAGTGGTGGGTGACAAAGAGCATTGTCAGCAGTTTGCTTGGCACTGTGGCCAGCGACGGTGTCATCAACCATCCCTTTGAGTGAAGAATACTCGCGTCATAACAACGTTCGGTATAGCGCCAGCTCCCCGCCGGTGTGATCGCATCTGAGTTGGCGTCATCGATGCCAAGACATTCTCTTTAATCCCCCGAGTTTCACAAATGCCATCGCAAATGCTGGATGACAAGTTGTGCTGGGCGCTGGATGAGGGCTTTCTCCAAAAGATGGCTGTCCTGATAAGGCGCTGGATGAGGGCTTTCTCCAAAAGATGACTTTCCTGATAAGGCGGGTTGGGGAAGAGGGGCTATCGGTCCTTTGTCATCAGGCCCTCTCTCACAATGCGGCGACATCGTGGGTGTTGCTTGAACAGGTGATTTTTGCATCAGTGAAACAGGCGGACTTTAAAGGGTTTCCATATTGGAACAATCCGTACACAAAGATGGCTGTCCAAAGTTAGAGTCCGTCCAACACAAAGATGGCTGTCAAAAGTTAGGGTCCTTCTGTGCAGAGGGATGCTCATTATTATTAGATTATTTCGCTTACAATCAGAAAACTTACAAGTAACATTGAGAAAATAAACGTAGCTAAAATAAATATTCGAGTTAGCGTCACTTTAACATGCACTGAAATATACCTTTGAAGATCAAAATATAATATGTATTGATACAGTAACCTCTTCGATATTCCTCTGGAATGGGAGTAATCCTAATAGTGCCTAGAAAAGCCTATTACGGATAAATTTGAGGCCAGAAATCGAGAATACCCACCTTTTTGATCTCAACCGCTATACGCGCAGGATTGGCCGAGCGACCTGTGTAGAGCGGCTACATCAGCCTCGTGCAGCCTCTTGATGGCGATCCACAGGTTGTTTTTGCATCAGTGAAACAGATGGATCTTAAATGGTTCCTCCATTGGAACAATCCGCACACAGAGATGGCTGCCCCAAACCAGGGACTCCCGAACACAGAGATGGCTGTCCCAAATAAAAAGTAAAAAGAGACCTTATCGTGCTCGGCCTATGGGGAAGGGGGAGATGACGACGTCCCTTGGGGATCTTTTACAAGAGTCGGCAAATATGGGGATCCACCTTTGGCTCGCATGACCAAACCTGATGCCAAGGGGCGGGTTGGCCGATATCTCGAAGGGGGGCAGCGTTGGCAATAAATAACAAGGGCGACCAGTTGGTCGCCCTTGTGTGATGGGCAGAAGCGCGTGCTCTGCCTGTGAAGGTGACGGTTATTGCAAATCCGTGCTCAGGCTGGGGGCGCCGAAGTTCACCAGGGTGGCATGGGAGTGCTCGAAGTACTGTGACCAGAAGTCACCGAGTGCATCCATGGTCTTGCCGGAACGATAGGCGTGTTTCACCGCGTCGGTCACCAGCCCGGCCCCCGTGACGTAGACGCGAGCGCCTTGCAGATCGGCAAACAGCCCCTTGCTCTTGGCCTGCTTGAGCTCGTCACCGACATTGAGCTGCTTGATCTTGTTGGTGGCATAGAAGCTGGTGTAATCGG
This sequence comes from Aeromonas sp. R10-1, assembly GCF_040908465.1. Classification (NCBI taxonomy): domain Bacteria; kingdom Pseudomonadati; phylum Pseudomonadota; class Gammaproteobacteria; order Aeromonadales; family Aeromonadaceae; genus Aeromonas; species Aeromonas sp. R10-1. The sequence goes on along the minus strand of NZ_JBFODT010000036.1, from coordinate 115,745 downwards.
AGTGCTCCAGCATGTCCGAAATGAGGAACACGACGCGGTCATTGACGCCTTGCTCGGCCTTCATATCTTCACCCACCTTGCGCAGCGAGTTCATGATCTCGCTCTTGGGGATGTCCTGGCGGGCATCACGCAGTGCTTTCACGAACTGTTTGCCAAAGCCGTTACGAAAGACCTTGGTCTGCGTCGTCAGGCAGGTGTCCAGGCCGCGCAATTTGCGCATGCTGACATCGTCCCGGATCTCCCCTTCCAGCGGCATATCCAGTTGCCCCGCGTAGGCCAGGCGAAGGTATTCGCCAGGCAAGAAGGCGGAGAAGGTATAGAGCTTGACGCGATCGCCAGCCTGCACGAAGCGCTCTATCTGCCCCCAACTGCTGCGTTGCAGATCGTCAGGCATCGGAATGGTCTGGTCGATGATGACCACCAGTTCGCGACCGGTGCCCGCAGGCTTGATGTCGGTCAGGCCATTGCGCTCATAGCAGCTCTGTATGTCGTTACGCTCGGCCGCCAACGCTGCACAAGGCAGCGTCAACGCCAGTAGCAATACCTGGGTGATCTTCACGATTAGGCACTCTGCTTGGTGGGAAAGAGGCCCAGGGTCTTGAGGGCCATCTGCTGCTCACGGATATCACGCAACTGCGCTTCGTCCACCCCCAGTGCGCGGCTGGCTGCTGCCAGACTCTCTTCGGGCAGGCCAGTGACATCATGGAAATCGGCGGCCTTGACGGCAGCGTCGGTCTGGCCGGGGGCGTCAGTGGTGGGCGGGAGAGCCGCCTTTGCCTGCGCAACGGCCGGTTGTACGGCGGGTGCCGGCTCGGCTTGCACTGTCGGTGCGACCTGGGGGGCCGCCTGAGGGGCCGGCTTGGGCGGCACGGTGCCTGCCTTGTACTCGATAAAGGCCAGGAAATTGCGATGGGCGGATTTCTCCCCTTCCAGCGCCCCCAGCACACCCGAGTTGGTATGGTCACGGCTCGACAACAGGGTCTGCAAGCGGCGGAGCTTGTCATCGGCATGGCTGGCAATGGCGGTGCGTTGCTGGTCCATCGCGTCCAGCATCTCTTCGGCGGTCGCGTATTCGTGTGTCAGACGCCAGGCTGTTATGGAATGGGTGCCCGCAAAGTGGTATTTGCTGGCAAGCCAGATGCTGATCCCCTGGATGGCGATGTAGATGAGCGACAGCATGACGTAGGTGGTCAGGCTGGCCTCACGGATGGCCTGCATCTTGTCTTCGATGGTGGCCTCTTCCGCCTCGTTGTTGATGGCTTGAGACTCTTCCGGCAGATCAAACGGCGACCCCATGCTGCTGTCACTCTGTGCCGTTGTTTCGGCGCGCATGTTGTTGACCATCTCGGTTTCGATGCTGTCGAGGGTGGCTGAACGCACCACGAAGGCGCCCACTGCCATGCAGGCAACAAACGAAGCACAGACAATCAGCCAGACAAACTTGCGGCTGACACCTGAATTCACGTCTTTCAGGCGGGCCAGCAACTGCTCGTAGTCAGGTTTGTCAGAGTCCGAGAAGGAGTCTTCCAGATTGATGGCCTTGTTTGCCTTGAGGGTACGGGAGCGTTTTGAGGGCTCTTCCCCTTGCCACCAGTGACGCGCCCGGGCGATCAGGCTGTTGTGATGCAGGGAGTGTCCGGCCACTTCAGCCAGGAATGCGGATGCGACGGCGAGCAGCAGAGCCGTTGCGGCTGCCAGCAGGTGACGGTCATTGGTGGAGGCATCCATGTTCATCCAGCCTGCCAGCACGTAGGCAAAGCCCATTGCCTCGACCAGCACCAGCACCAGCACCAGAGCAAGCACCCACGCCGGGCGCGGGGAGCGGCCGGCCTCTCCTGCCTTGGCAAGGTAGTCGAGGGAGGCGTTGTAGGCATCTGTCCCCTTTAAATGCTTCTTGTATTCGCGGTAGTACACATTCGACAGGGTCACTTCATGGTTGATCCAGCCATCGCCATCGACCGAGGCCGGCTTGCGGGCGAGACGGGCCACTGTGCCGATCAGCGGCAGGTTGTGCCATACCCGGATCAGGAAGTAGGAGACATGCTCCCAATGCCGCCACACCACTACGGCGCTGACGAGGAATGAAACAATGCCAACGGTCAGCATCTGGTTGGCGAGGATCAGCGTCTTGAGCGCTGCCAAAGAAAAGTCTTCCACTAAGTTTCTCCGTTTTCTTATTTGGAATGGGTGGCGGGAATGGGCAGGTACGAAGCCACATAAGCCTCGGAACCTGCCGGATAGAACAGGGCTCCCTGGCTGACCTTGGCGTTGCCTTTGCTGAACACGAGATCCATGCAGGACACCGACGCCTTGGGATCGCTGGTGAAGACGCGGTATAGCACCTCACTCTCGCCCTCATAGGTGTTGGCCACCGCCTTGAGGGTCTGGGGCTTCTTCTGATTCGAGGATTTGTAACCCTGAACGACTTGCAGGATCGGTTGACGATCGACCTGGGCGTTGTCACGCAAGATGGAAACCGGAGAGACAGTCACCAGGTGGCCGTTGACGGTATTGGCCCAGACGCGATTGTTATAGCCGGGCATGTACTCCTTGGTGGCATGGCGCGGGAGAGGCTTGTCGTCTGCCATGCTCAGTACTTGGCCTGCACTGCGTGGCTTATCTGCCTCACAGCTCGACATCGGCATGTCGTTTGCGTATGCGCTGCTGATCAGTGCAAAACCACTCGCCTTGGGCTTGATGTTCTGAGCCATGTTCCACTGATAGGTGCCGGCAGGCTTGCCGCCGAAGTCCACTGCGGCCTTGGCATCGGGCAGGGCCTTGGTCGTGCTGGTGTTTGAGGCGCTCTGCTTGGCGGCGGGTTGGCGAGGGGCGGTTTGCGACGTGGCCGCCACCTTGCTTGAACCGCTTGCGGACTGAGTCGCCGGTTTGGTCGTAGCCACACGCGGTTTGGCGGTGTCGGAAGCCCCGTAACGCAGATAGCGGGTGTTGTTCTCTTCGGATTGGGCCCGCATGACCAGAGCCTGCTCGTTCGCCAGTTCTACAATTTCGACCCGGCGATTCTGACCGCGAAGCAAGGGGTCGCTGTTGTCTGCGATGGGACGCGACGAACCCGCGCCTTGATAGTAAATGGAAGAGGCCGGGATCCCCGATGCGACCAGGACCTTGCCGACGGCTCGCGCACGTTGCTCGGAGAGTCGCAGGTTGAGTTCTGCAGGGCCGGTGGCGTCACTGTGGCCGACGAGGAGGATACGGCGCTGATCCGAGGCGTCTGCGGCTGCGGGTTTGGCATAGAGCTGGGCCAGTTTCGTGACCACGCGCAGGCCGCTTTCTGTGAGCTGGGCAGAACCACTCGAGAACATGCCGGAATCGGGGATCTGGGCCACAAGGCCGGCGTCCTGAGGGACACCGGTCACTGCGGCTGGCTCGGCAACGGTCAGCTTCTCGGTAGCGATGTTGAGATTCTCTTCCTTTGCTATCCGGTCAAGCTCTTGTAGCCTGGACTGCCACATATAGCCTGCCGCGCAGCCCAGCGCCCCACCGAGGGCAACCCCCGCGACAGCCCCTTTTTTCCCGTTGATGGCATAGCCCGCAGCCCCTCCTGCAATCATGCCAGCCCCACAAAGCACCGGCATGCCGTAATCCTTGCCGATATCATTGACCGTGGATTTGAAATTCTGCATCTGCTGAGAGCTGCAACCCACGGCGGCAATCAATACACAGCTGAGAGGTGCAAGACGAAACGATTTATCCATAGCGATTCCTTGCCATTTATATTTAATAGCGAGATTCAGACATGCCAGTGAGGCCAGAGAAAAGCGTCTTCGTGTGGAGTGAAATATCGACACTTGCTGATATAAAAGATATTAACGCGGGCTGATGTTTAATATCGGCGCCAGGCGTGCTCATTCTCGCAAGCGGCTGTGTCTGATATGTCCTGAGTGTCAGAAGAGGCAATTATCTATGCGGTTCAATAGGTATCGAGTGGCTATGATAAGCCAAACGAACCTGATCATGCGAGTGGAAAAGTGATGCAACCATAGGAAAAACATCGACTTTCCAATATCTTTGTCAATCTCCCCGACGCTGAACACAAAGAGGGTTATTGTGACGCTCTTGTGGTTTGTGAAAGGCGCTGGCCGATTATCGCTATTGAGGATGAGGGCTGTTGGGGGAAGTATGTGGTTGCCCCCACTGACAGTGTTGGCGAAATGATGTTCATGGGAAGGATAACGTCTGGCATCCCGTTTATATAATGGATTAATTGTCGATAAATATGTCTGATAACAGTTTATAGAGTGGGGCACAGGCAGTGCGAAGCATTGCAAGACCTCTGTTGAACGCATTGTTTGATAATATTGTCGAAAGAGTTTGGTCAGGAGCTATCAGATGGCGATAACAACGCGATCCCGAAGAGAGAAGGTAGGCAGCGGGCTCGGGCTGGTGATGGGGCTCATCGCCTTTAACCTGATTGTGCCCCTGCTTCCGGTTGCAACAGAGATATCGGATATGACCCGGATGATAGGTGCCATGGTCAGCGCCATGCTTTGCGCCGAGCTGGGCGCCAGGATTGGCAAGTGGCGGGATGCCAAAGAGCAGGCCGGATCGGCAGAGTAACTCGACGTGAAAAGAGCGCCAATCGCCCGAGTACGGCGGTGTGTGCGGGTGACACAGGCAGGGCGACAGTTGTCGCCCTGCCTGTTTTGCTATCGCGGTTTGCCGCTCAAGCGCCGCGCCGCCGGGGGGCGCTTCGATGGAGGAAGGTGGCCAGGGTGTCGCGGGGCGATGCCGCATTGCATCAGAAGGCGCCTGGAGCGAGATGGCGCCAAGGCTGGATCTGCGCGGGAAATCCTGAGATCGTGCAGGCAGTTATCTGGTTATCCCCTTGAGAGGAGTGCCCATGCGCATTGCCCTGATTGGCCTTGGCGATATCGCCCGGAAGGCCTATCTGCCGCTGCTTGCAAACGACGAGCGAGTCACCCCGCTGCTCTGTACCCGGAGTCCCTCGGTGCTCGGCGAACTGGCGCGCCAGTACCGGATTGGCGAGTGTTTTACCGAGGTCGATGCGCTGCTGGCGAGCCGACCTGATGCGGTGATGATCCACGCTGCCACCGCCGTGCACGGCAAACTGGCGGAGCTGTGCCTGCGTGCCGGCATTCCCACCTTTGTGGACAAGCCGCTGTGTGACAACGCAGGAGAGGTGGAGGCGCTCGCCAATCTCGCCATCGCCAGGGACTGCCCGCTGTTTGTGGGCTTCAACCGTCGCTATCTGCCCGCCATGGCCGCCGCACGCGGCCAGCCGCTGACCGAGCTCCATTGGCAAAAGCACAGGCACGCCCTGCCGGGGGCGCCTCGCCAGTTCTTGTTCGACGACTGTATCCATGTGCTCGACAGCCTCTGCTGTTATGGCGGCGAGCCGGACGGGGAGCTGCATGCGGTGCTGCGACGCAGCAGTGAGCAGCCCGAGCTGCTGGCCGGGGTGAGCGTCGCCTGGCAGAGCGGGCAGATGGCGGTGAGCGGCAGCATGAATCGCAGCGCCGGCATGACCGAGGAGCGCATCGATGCCTATGGCGACAACCTCACTCTGCATATCGAGAATTGCACCCGTGGCCTGCTTGCGCGAGACAACACAGTGCAGACTCTGGCTCCGGGCGACTGGCAGCCCGTGCTGGCGAGCCGAGGCTTTGTCGCCATGCTCGAGCACTGGTATGGGCAGATTGACGTCGGGCGGGCTGACGGGGCGCTGGTCGAGAGCTACCTGAAAAGCCATCGACTGGCGGAGCGCCTCGTCGCCCTGGCAAAGGGATGACCCGGAGGCAAGGGGCTGGTGACACCGGCAGGCATCACTGGCCAGAGAAGCGGCAGAGCACTGTATGAGATGGTGGCTCCTTGCGCAGTCAGCCGGGAAAGGTGCCAGCGAGCGAGCCAAGCGAAGGCGGGTTTGTTATCTTGGCGGCCATCAAGAGCTGCAGGGCAAGAGATCGCAATGAACAAGGTGTCGAAGATGAGATGGCTGACCGCAGTGGGCGGGGTATTCCGTTCATGAGCATCATTCTGGGGATCGATCCCGGTTCGCGCATCACCGGTTACGGGGTCATTCGCATCGTCGCGGGCAAGGCGGAATATCTGGGATCGGGCTGCATCCGCACCGATCTGGGGGAGCTGCCGTCTCGCCTGAAGCAGGTCTATGACGGGGTGAGCGAGATCATCACCCAGTTCAAGCCGGACGAGTTCGCCATCGAGCGGGTTTTTATGGCGCGCAACGCGGACTCGGCCCTGAAGCTCGGCCAGGCCCGTGGCAGCGCCATCGTCGCGGCGGTCAACGCCCTGCTGCCGGTGAGCGAGTACTCGGCGACCCAGATCAAACAGGCGGTGGTGGGCACCGGTGGCGCCGCCAAGGAGCAGGTGCAGCACATGGTGACTCATCTGCTCAAGCTCTCTGCCACCCCCCAGGCGGATGCGGCGGATGCCCTCGGGGTGGCGCTTTGCCACTTCCACACCCGTCAGAGCCTCATTCGCATGGCTGGGCGGGCCAGCGGATCGGTGCGCGGCCGTTATCGCTGATCCCTGGAGGAGGGCTACCCGGTGTTGGCAGGGGAGCGCCGGGTGCCGGAGCTGCTGGCAAAATCGCTGGTAGGGTCACAATCTGTCGCGTCCCTCCATAGGACTCCCGTGGAGAAGCGCACCGGGCGGGGGGATATCTTTCTACTTTATCAATAACTTGTGACCTTCATCACATATTCGCGATGAGCCGGGTCGGTTTCGTCTTGCTCCGCCACACTCCCATAATATGGCGCCTGTTCAATAACAGTGTCCGTATGAGCCTTTCTGGCTCTCGTGTTAATCATCATGGGAGAGACAAGAGTGAAACCTTTTGCTGCTGAATTTATGGGAACCTTCTGGCTGGTACTGGGAGGCTGCGGGAGCGCCGTGCTGGCTGCCGCCTTCCCCAATGTGGGGATCGGCCTGCTGGGCGTCGCCCTGGCGTTCGGTCTGACCGTGCTGACCATGGCCTATGCCATCGGTCATATCTCGGGTTGCCACCTTAACCCGGCCGTGACCGTCGGGCTCTGGGCCGGTGGCCGCTTCCCGGCCTCCAACGTGCTGCCCTACATCGTGGCCCAGGTGCTTGGCGGGATCGTGGCAGGTGGCGTGCTCTATGTCATTGCCAGCGGACAGGCGGGTTTTGATGTGAGCGCAGGCTTTGCTTCCAACGGCTATGGCGAACATTCCCCCGGTGGTTACAGCTTGCTGGCCGCGCTGGTGTGTGAAGTGGTGATGACCGGTTTCTTCCTGTTTGTCATCATGGGTGCCACCGACAGCCGTGCGCCGGCCGGGTTTGCTCCCATCGCCATCGGTCTGTGCCTGACCCTCATTCACCTCATCAGCATTCCGGTGACCAACACCTCGGTCAACCCGGCGCGCAGCACTGGGGTGGCGCTTTTTGTCGGTGACTGGGCCGTGGGCCAGCTCTGGCTGTTCTGGGTTGCCCCCATTGTCGGTGCCATTCTGGGTGCATTGGCCTATCGTGTGATCGCCACGAAAGAGTGATGTGTTGCTAGTTAACGTGTGGTATCGACACGCCCCCGGGCGTGTTTTTTTATGTCTGAAGGAATACCGGGCAGGGCGCCATGCTGACGATAGGGTGCGGCATGATCACAGTCCCTTGGCGCTCAGCATCTCTTTGTAGCGCTGATGCAGCAGCTTGACTCGTTCCACATAGGCCCGGGTTTCGGCATAGGGCGGTATGCCGCCGTGTTTTTGCACCGCACCGGCGCCTGCATTGTAGGCGGCGGTGGCCAGGGCCACATTGCCGTCATACTGCTTGAGCAGACCCGCCAGGTATTTCACCCCGCCAAAGATGTTCTGCTCCGCCAGCAGGGCGTTGCCGACCCCGAGCTCGCGCGCCGTGGCGGGCATCAGTTGGGTCAGTCCCATGGCGCCCTTGCGGGAGACGGCCAGAGGATTGAAAGCGGACTCGGCATGGATAAGTGCCCGGATGAGGGCAGGCTCGACCTGATAAGCCTTGGCTGCCGCCTGTATGGTGCTGGCGTAGTCATAGAGGAAGAGGCCTGTCGTGCGCCAGTTGACCTTGGACGCCGGATCGCAGGCATAGCAGTCGTTGAACAGCAGCAGTTCGTAGTGACCCTGCTCCGGCATCATGTCGGAATAGCGTATGACCCCGTTCTTTTGTACCGACTTGTAGACCTGGATCTGACGGCTTGCAGGCTTAGCGGGTTCAGGGGAGGGGAGCGGCGCCGTGGTGAGTGCCACGGTACGCGGCGTGGGAACCGGGGAGGAGACAGCCGTCTCCGGGGTCAGGATCACCACCTCTGCCGGCGGCGGTATCTGAGCCGGGGCTGCGTGGAAAAACAGCGGCATCATGCCCAGCAACATCCATGCTTTCAACGGCTTGCTCCTTAAGCCTCGTTAGCCACGTTGAGTAAAGCATTCGGGATGGCGCAGAACAAGTGCCCGTGAACAGGGGAGGCTGGAAATGTGATGGCAGAGGGACGTCCCACCTGTGTGCTCACTCAGGACAAGGGGCGCGGCTCATGGCGTCAAGGGACGCATGATCGCAACCTCGTCTTTTCCATCTAGTTATTGGCTTTTTTGTAAGTTAAAGGCGTGTTATCTTGCTGTTGCTCCACTCTGGTCAGATCTCTTCGTGGAGCCAGAGAGCGAGCAGGAGAGGGCCGGTATGGCCAGAGCGAAATGGGCATGACAAGCAGGCGAGCGATGGAGCTCAGATTCGAAGAGTACTGTGATGCGGATCTTTCCCTCATCAGAGACTATTACGAGACGACGTTTTCCCACTATGTGCCGGATTTGGCAGAACGGATTTTTGTGGTTCGTGATGCGCACTGGCTGGTGGGGGCGGTGCGCCTGCGCGATGAACAGGATTACTACCACTTGTGTGGCTTTCGTCTGCTCCCTCACTACCAGTCTCTGGGGCTGGGGTCCCGCTTGTTGCAGCATGCCTGCCGCGATCTTTCCGACAAGCCCGTGATCTGTCACGCCCTGCCGTTCGAGAAACCTTTCTACCTCAAGGCGGGATTTGACCACCTTCCCCTGCATGAACTCGACGGACCCCTTCACTCCCACTATCACCAGCAGCACGAACAGGGTTACCAGATCGAGCTGCTGGTGCGTCAGGCGAAGGCGCCTGTTTTCAACTGACGTCTTATTGGGGTTTGGTCAGCAGGTGGATCTTGCCTGGTGACAGCTCCAGCCCCAGCAAATTTTCCTTGAGCCAGGCCTGATTGGGGTCCTTGTCATCCAGCTTGTAGACAGGCTGAGTCTCCAGCCGTTTCTCCATGCTCTGCAGCAGCATCCTCAGCATGAAACCAAACTTCTGTTCCGCCGCGGCAGGCTCCAGCTTGTAATCGATGAGCTTCATGTTGTCGAGGAAGAGCGCACTCTTAGCCTTGTCGTAGCGGGGCCTCGCCTCATAGGTCATGTTGAGGCGCGCGTCGTACTCGGTCTGATCCGGGAGCGCGATTTTCAACTTGCCTTTGCCAAACACCCTGGCGGTATCCGGGCTCTGGCGACCAATCTGCACATCGCTCTGCTCGAGTTGCACATGGGCCTTGATGATGCCGGGCAACTCCAGCTGTTTGTCCACTTGCACCTGGGACTGCAGGTACTGATTTATCTGCTGCTCATTGATGTCATATGAGCCTTGACCTAGCATGGCCAGACTCAGCAGCATAGATTGCAGGATCATGCTAACGACCTGATAGAATGGGTGTGCCCCATAGCATACCATCCCGACCCTGTGGGGTCTGCCCGTGCCATCTGTCCAATACACCAAGGAGTCGCCTTGCTCGACGGTCTGGAATACGACATTCAGTTGCTGTTTTCCCGCTTTCTCGGCTGGTTGTTGCTGTTGTTTCACACCGTGATCGTGGCAGGGATCTCCCTGCGGGTGGTGATGAAGCGACGTCCCATCGGGGTATCTCTCGCCTGGTTGGCCCTCATCTATGCCATCCCCTTCGCCGGGGTCGGTTTCTACGTGCTGTTTGGCGAGATACGCCTCGGTCGCAAGCGGGCGGAGCGGGCCCAGGCCATGTACCGTCCTTACGCCATCTGGATCCGCCAGCTCGCGCGCCTCTTCCCCCAGCACTGCTGCGAGGTGGGCAGCAAGGCACGCCCGCTCCACGATCTGATCCAGGGGCGCTTGGCCATGCCCATGCTCTCGGGCAACCGGATGACCCTGCTGCACAAGCCCAAGAGCATCGTAGAGGAGATAGTGCGCGACATCCGGGGCTCCTCCCAATCCTGTTATCTGGAGTTCTACATCTGGCACCCCGGCGGGGATGTGGACGAGGTGTGCGAGGCGTTGATGGAGGTGGCGGCACGCGGCGTGGATTGTCGTGTCTTGCTCGACTCCATCGGCAGCAAGACCTTCTTCCGCTCCTCCTGGCCCAAAACTTTGCGCGCCGCCGGCGTCAAAGTCGTGGAAGTGTTGCCGGTCGGCGCCTGGCGAATCCCCTTCCAGCGCCAGGACTTGCGCATGCACCGCAAGCTGGTGGTGATCGATGACAAGGTTGGTTATACCGGCTCCATGAACATGGTGGATCCCCGTTTCTTCAAGCAGGATGCCGGGGTCGGCCAGTGGGTCGACATCATGATCCGGGTGCAGGGCCCCGTGGTGCCGTTGATGTGGTCCACCTTCGTCTGGGACTGGGAGATGGAGACCGGCGAGCGGCTGCTCGACAGTCTGCAACATGAGCCGGAAGCCTGGCCCCAGACCAACTATCGGGCCCAGCTCATTCCCTCCGGCCCCTTCGTCGGCGGTGACTGCATCCAGCAGAGCCTGCTGCTCGCCATCTACCAGGCTCGTCACCATCTGGTGCTGACCACCCCCTATTTCGTGCCGGACGATCCGCTGGCTGCGGCCCTCTCTTCGGCGGCGGCCCGCGGCGTGCTGGTGCAGTTAGTTCTGCCTGCGCGCAACGACTCCCTGATGGCCAACCACGCCAGCAACTCCTTCATGGAGGATCTGCTGGCGGCAGGAGTGGAGATATACCGCTATGATGCCGGACTGCTGCACACCAAGAGCGTGCTGGTGGACGATGATTTCGCCCTGGTGGGCACGGTCAACCTCGACCGGCGCAGTCTCTGGCTCAATTTCGAGATCACCCTGCTCATCGACAACCCGGTGTTTGTCGCCGAGATGAACCAGCTGGTGCAGGGCTACATGCTGGAGGCGACCCCCATGTCACTGACCAGGTGGCGTGCCCGCCCCTGGTACAAAAAATTGCTTGAGAACATCTTCTACCTGTTCAGCCCCCTGCTGTGACAGCCAGAGCGTGGACCCCAAGCCGTTGTCTGGCTTGTGTTGATGCCCATCCTCCCCGTAGAGTGCGCCCATGCACCCGCCATTGAACGATTGTGGAGAAACAGAACTGATGAAGAAAAAAGTGGCCTTGGCCGTCGGAGCCGTGTTGGTGGTGGGAGGGCTTGGCGCCTGCTGGTACACGGGCAATACGTTCGACCGGATCCTGGCCGAGCAGATCGCCAGGGCGCAGCAGGAGAGCGGGATAGAAGTCACCTGGAGCCCAGAGACGGAGAATCTGTTTACCCGCGACGGCGTACTCAAGGTGGTGGTGCCGCCCCAGACGCTGGCGAGTTTTGATCCCCAACTGGCGGGAAGCGAACCCATCGAGATGCAGTTCGCGTTCAACAGCCGCCTGTTGCCGCTCTATATCAAGAGTCACCTCCAGCTTGATACCGCACAGGGCACGCTGGCGCCCATCCTGACCTCCCTGGGGATGCAGCAGTGGCAATTGGGGGCAGAATCGGCGAGCAGCCTCTGGACCATGAGCAACAGCTCCCGCTTCTGGGTGAGCGACTTCAAGGTCAAGGAGGGGCTCAACGAATTCACCTTCCTGCCCTTGAACGGCGACTATCGTGGGGATCTCGACGGCAATGGCCATCTCACCGCCCACTGGCTGGGGATGACGGTCCATGATGCCCAGAGCAAGACAGATCTGGCCCTCGCGGATCTCAAGGGCAGTGCCGACATGGCCGAGATCAGCGGACTCTGGCTCTCTCCCCGCAGCGATGCGACCCTTACGGCCTTCTCCCTGACCCAGCCGGGGAACGTCAAGATCACGCTGGAGGGGCTGACCACGGCCACCGAGCTGGCGGGGGACGATCTTCAGACGCTCTCCACTCGCTATCAGATGAAGGTGGCGACCCTCAACATGGAGAGCGAGGAAGACCGGCTCGCGCTGACTCAGGGTAATCTGGATCTCTCCCTCAAGGGGCTGGATCTCGAGGGGTATCAGACGCTGCAGGAGGCCAGCAGCAAACGGGTGGACGAAGCGGCCATCCAGGAAGCGCTGGACAAGATGCTCCAGAGAGGGGCCACGCTGGAACTGGCGGATCTGAGTGCGCGATTGAACGGTGAGCCTGTCAGCCTGCAAGGGGAGGCCAAGCTGGCGTCCACCACCCTGGCACAGTTGATGGGCAGCGAGGAGGGGATGCAGGCACTCTCCGGTCTGCTGCATGCCCACCTTGGGGAGAAGCTGGGCCAGGCCGTACCCCAGTTGGCCCCCATGCTGGAGCAATTCACTGCCATGGGATATCTGAAGGCGCAGGAGTCACAGCTTCAGGCCGAGCTCAAGCTCGACAAAGGGGCCGTGACCGTCAATGGTCTGCCGCTGCACCCGTGAGTGCCGCGCAATGAAAAAGGCTCCCTCGGGAGCCTTTTTTCTGGGGGCGCGCAGCCGCTTATTTGAACACGACTGTCTTGTTGCCGTAGACGAAGACCCGCTCGTTCAGCACCAGTTCCAGCGCCCGGCTCAGCACGGATTTCTCCACGTCGCGTCCGGCCTTGGCCATGTCATCGGCACTGAAGGTGTGATCGACGTGGATCACGTCCTGCTCGACGATGGGGCCTTCATCCAGATCGTCGGTGACGAAGTGGGCGGTGGCACCAATCAGCTTGACCCCGCGGTCGAAGGCCTGACGATAGGGGCGGGCGCCGATGAAGGCAGGCAGGAAGGAGTGGTGGATATTGATGATCTTGCGCGGATAGGCTTCCACGAAGCTTGGGGTCAGCACACGCATGTATTTGGCCAGGATGACGTAATCCGGCTGGTAGCCATCGATGAGCGTGCGCACTTGCTCCTCATGCTCGGTGCGGCTGAGATCCTCGTGGCTCACGCAGTGGAAGGGGATGTCGAACTTGCCGGTCAGCTCGGCGAGGGTGTCGTAGTTGCCGATGACCGCGACGATGTCCATGTCCAGGGCGCCGGCATAGTTTTTCATCAGGATGTCGCCGAGGCAGTGAGTCTCCTTGGTCACCAGGATGACGATGCGCTTCTTGCCCGCCTTGACGAGGCGACGTTGGGCGCCGGCAGGCAGGGCATCATCGAGGTCGGCCAGCAGGGTCTCGTCGTTGAAGCGCCCTTCCAGCTCGGTGCGCATGAAGAAGCGGCCGTTTTCGTGATCCACGAACTCGTCGTTCTTGTTGATGTTGAGCTGGTGCTTGTAGCAGATGTTGGTGATCTTGGCGATGAGACCCTTGGCGTCGGGGCAATCGGTCAGCAGTATTTTCTTTTCCATCTCTGTCATGATTCCGTTTGTGATGTTGGCACCCGGTCTGCGCGGGCGCGCGCGTTTTTGCTGGCACTATGCCACAAACGAAATCAGAAAGGACAGCGCGCCGTGTATCGGGTGGTGCTCGCGCGAAAATTGCCGTGCAGCCAGCACCCGGTTTGTCTTTGATGGGTTTTTGGCTGGCATCCTGCGTCTTTTTTCTTTAGGCTGTCTGCGCTTATTCTCAGGGCGGGGCGAAATTCCCCACCGGCGGTATCCCGATGTGACTCGGGGAGCCCGCGAGCGCCCGACCCGGCATTCATCCGGGACGGGGTCAGCAGATCCGGTGAGATGCCGGAGCCGACGGTCATAGTCCGGATGAAAGAGGATAAGACAGATATTGCTGGCCAGACCCTGCCGGGTTGGCTGCCGCATGGCTACTTCTGTCTGCCTTTCCATGCCCTGATTCTGGTCCTTGTCTTTTTTAGGAGTCTTACCATGAATCAGTCTCTACTCAGTGAATTCGGTGATCCCATTGCTCGCGTCGAAGCCGCGCTGGCCGCCCTGCGTGCCGGTCAGGGTGTGCTGGTGGCCGATGATGAAGATCGCGAGAACGAAGGCGATCTCATCTTTGCCGCAGAAACCATGACCAACGAGCAGATGGCCATGATGATCCGCGAGTGCTCCGGCATCGTCTGCCTCTGTCTGACCGACGAGCGGGTTCGCCAGCTCGAGCTGCCGATGATGGTGGAGGCCAACTCCAGCCACTATCAGACTGCCTTCACTGTGACCATCGAAGCGGCGCAGGGGGTGACCACCGGGGTGTCCGCCGCCGATCGCATCACCACCATCCGTGCGGCCATCGCCGACGGTGCCCGGCCCTCCGATCTGCATCGACCCGGCCATGTCTTCCCGCTGCGCTCCCGCACGGGTGGGGTGCTGACCCGCCGTGGTCACACCGAAGCGACCGTCGATCTGATGCAGCTCGCCGGGCTCAAACCTTACGGAGTATTGTGCGAGTTGACCAAGGAAGATGGCTCCATGGCCAGGTTGCCGGACCTGGTGGCCTTCGGTCGCCAGCACCGGATGCCGGTCCTGACCATCGAAGATCTGGTGCAATATCGTCAATTGCTGTCAGAACGTTCAGCCTGAGCCTCATACGAAATTGTAATAAGCCCAAATTTTGGTTACGCTTTGTGCGAACCTCATCCAGGGACACTCATTTTTGCTTAAAGTTTGTACGGAAAGTGTGCAACTAAAAAAAAATGAGGGTTTTAACGCATTTATCTGTGATGAGGCCTATCCAAACTATGATTTTTTTGTGCCATAATCACGCCGCTTGCTAAACGTCTGGCGAGTTAAAGGGAGCTTTTAAAAATGAAAAAAATGTTGTTGGTAGGTGTTGTTGGTCTGTCCGCTCTGCTGGGCGGTTGTGCAAACACCAGCGAACTGGAAACTTCCGTTCAGAATCTGTCTAACAAAGTTGACCAACTGGCTCAAGATGTTAGCGCTGTTCGTGCTGATCAGTCCAAGATCGCTGCTGATGTTGCAGAAGCCAAGCAAGAAGCTATGCGTGCTAACCAGCGCATCGACAACATGGCTACTTCCTACAAGAAGTAATCCATGCGAAAAAATGGCGCATTTCAATGCGCCATTTTTTTTGCCTGAAATTCGTCAAATACCCGCTTTTTTTCCCGCTAAATATCCGCCTGACAAGGCAATGCCGACGAATCGGCATCCCCTCATCTGATTTTCCTGTCGCTCAATAGAGCAGGCTGTAGAGCTTGCGACGATAACTCTGTGCCGCCGGGTGCGCACCCATGGTTGCCAGCACATCGAGATAGATCTTCTTGGCATCGCCAAAGGCGAGATCACGTTTGAGGATGGTGAACAACAGGGCCAATGCCTCCTCCTGTCTACCAACCTGGCTGTAGAGCACCGCCAGCTCCTGAGCGAGGGCATGGTCATCAGGCTGTTCAGCGTGGCGCAGCTCCAGGGCGCGCAGCTCAGGACTGTCGCTGGCCTGCAGCGCCAGCGAGAGGCGGGAGCTCAGGGTCTGGTAATGGTCATCCTGTGCCACCATGGGGATGGTCGAAAGCAGGCTCTGCGCCTCGTCAAGGAGATTGAGATCCAGCGCGGCCTGTATCAGCCAGAGCGTGATGTCGTGACGCTCGGGTGCGAGGCGATGGGCCTGGCCAAGATGGGTGTGCGCCACATCGGCTTGCCCGTTCTCCAGCGCCTGCTTTGCCTGATCGAGCAGCAACTCCTCCTCTTTGGGGGCAAAGGCGGCGAAATACTGGCGCAATGTGGCTTCATCCTGCGGCCCTTCCAGAATGGCCTGTTCATCCGGGCGCCCCTGATGGAACAGCACCAGCGCGGGCAGTGCGCGCAGGGCAAGCTGGCTGGCCAGAGGCTGCAACTGGGGGTCGTTCATGTCGACTTTGGCAAGGGTCACCGCCGCATTGGCCGGGCCGACCAGCGCCTCCACTTGCGGGGTCATGGCTTGGCACTCCGGCATCTGGGGGGCGTGGAAATAGATGACGACCGGCTTTTTCATGGACGCATCGAGCAATTCTGCGTGGAAGTTCTGGGGAGTGATGTCGACGATCATGAGGCTGACTCTCGAAAAATGGTGTGGATCAACATGGGGTCCAGCGGGATGGAATTCAAGCGCGCATCCAGCAGATGGGCATCGACCCGGCGAGTCGGGGCAGCCAGGCTGAGCCATCCGCTGCCCGCGGGCCAGTCGCGGATTTCATAGTGGCGATTGTCGAGATGATTTTTGAGCTGCCATGCCTGCTCCGGAAGGAAGCAGATTTTGTCGAGTCCGGCGGAAATACCATCGCCATGCGCCTTGAGCACAGCTTCCTTGCGAGACCATAGTCGATAGAAGGCCGAATGTTGCTCCTCTCGGGGCTGGGTGTTCAACCATTGGTATTCGCTTGGCGCATAGAAGCGTTTGGCCAGCGGCAGTATGGGGCGGTGACGCAATCCCATCTCGATGTCCACCCCAAGGGGGCCCTCCTCACAGAGGGCGATCACCAGCCACTCTCCGCTGTGGCTGAGGTTGAACTGCCAGCGATGACTGAGCAGTGTCGGTTTGCCATGCGCACCGATGCCAAAAGTCAGGGCATCGGCCCGGCAATGGAGTCGCTCGGCCAGCAGGCGGCGCAGCAGCACCCGGCCGAGCAGGTACTCATGCTGGCGACCCGCCTGCTGGATCTCGTGCCAGTGACGGCGTTCATCCGGGGCGAGTTCGGATGCCAGCCTGATCACCAGGTCTGAATCAACGCTTGCCGTATTTAACAAATAGAGATCCGCAGATAGCATAATATTTCACTTAAAAATGGGGGCGAAATAGCGATAACAGTCCGTTTGATGCGCTCAAAACCGATGCTTTCGAGATTGTATATTGTTTGGGCATGATCACATAAATTGCGCTAAACAGAGCATTTCCTTGCAAAAATGTGAGGTCGATTGGGATTTTCGCTTGCCTCGATAGAATTCTTGGATATAGTCGGATGCTGTTGCCTTATAAATTGCCCTTTCGGGCTGCATTTTAACAAGTTTCACTCTTTTTGCGGGGATAAAGGATTGCGCCACCTGATGCTACTGCTGGTCGCGCTCGGAATGGTGGGTTGTGCATCGGCACCCCAACCCGAGGTCGCGAGCAAGATCGAGGTTTCCATGATGGAACCCGTGATTGAACCCGAAGTTTCACCAACCCCTGACGTCAACGAAATCCTGACTGTATACAAAGAGTGGCGCGGCGTTCCTTACCGGATGGGAGGCAGCAGCCAGCGAGGCATCGATTGCTCCGCCTTCGCCCGTGAAGTGTTCCGCAATGCCGTCGGCATCGAATTACCCCGCGATACCCGCTCCCAGGTCCATGAAGGCACCCGGGTTTCCAAACAGGATCTGGTCGAAGGAGACCTGGTCTTCTTCAAGATCAACCGCCGCCTCAATCACGTGGGCATCTATGTCGGCAATGGCGAATTCATCCATGCCTCCACCCGCGCCGGGGTGACACGCTCCAAGCTCGACAGCAGTTACTGGCGCAGCAAATTCTGGCAGGCACGCCGGATAGACATCTGAGTCAGGCTGGACAAACGGCTCGCAGTACGGACTGTTTTTCCAACCTCACTTGAACCGGGCCCTCAGGGCCCGGTTTTTTTATGACCCTCGTTTAGACTTTCCCTGGTCGACTCTCTATAGTGTGGCCCCCTTGATCCTCGGCAGGTCCAGCATGACACCCCAGCAGAAAACCGGATTGCACCCGCGCAATCGCCATCAGGCACCCTACGACTTCGACGCGCTCTGCCAGCGTACCCCGGCGTTGACGCCTTTCGTGTTCACCAACGAGCACGGCACCCGAACCCTGGACTTTGCCGATCCGGCCGCCGTCAAGACGCTCAACCGGGCATTGCTGGCACTGCACTATGGCATTGCGCATTGGGATCTGCCCCCCGGCTATCTCTGCCCGCCCATTCCGGGCCGGGTAGACTACCTGCATCGAGCCGCGGATCTGCTGGCCGAGAGCGCGGGATACGTACCGACGGGCAAGCAGGTTCGAGTGCTGGATGTCGGTGTCGGGGCCAACTGCATCTATCCCTTGCTGGGCGCCCGGGAGTATGGCTGGCGCTTCGTGGGCTCAGACATCGATCCTGTGTCGGTGAAGGCGGCGACCCTGCTGGCCACCAGCAATGGGTTGGGCAACCAGATCACATGCCGTCATCAGGGTAACCCCAAGCATGTCTTTCGCGGGATCCTGGGGCCGAAGGAGCACTTTGCCCTGACTCTGTGCAACCCGCCGTTTCATGCTTCTCTGGCGGAAGCGAGCAAGGGGACGGAGCGCAAGCTGCGCAACCTGGGCAAGGGCCAGGCAGTGGCCGGGGCGCCCGTGCTCAATTTCGGCGGTCAGAAGGCCGAGCTCTGGTGCGAGGGAGGCGAGGCGGCGTTTCTGGCGGCCATGATAGAGCAGAGCAAGGAGTTTGCCAGCCAATGCCTCTGGTTCAGCTCGCTGGTGTCGAAAAAGGAAAATCTGCCGGCCGCCCGCAAGGCGCTGGTCAGGGTCGGTGCACGGGAAGTGCGGGTGCTCGAGATGGCGCAAGGCAACAAGGTGAGCCGGATCCTCGCCTGGAGTTTCCTGGACGATGGGCAGCGCAAGACCTGGTGGACAGCCCAGGGGAGATGATCGAGGACGGGGCTCAGTGGCGACACGGGCCCCGTCTCTTTTTCAGATCAGATGTTGATTCGTTTGCAGCCTTCCATTCAATCGTTTTCCTGCCCGTGTTTGCTCGCATGTTAGTGACCACTCTCGCGCCTGGTACAGGTGTACGCCGAGATTTTTTTGTACTTGCTGATGAAACTTTCATAAAATAGGACTGGTTAGACCTCTTTACAGGCTTTGAATCGAATAGGGATCGGTAAATGAAAGTTGTCGATTTTCTGAAGCACAAGCGCGAAATTCTGGCGCAACACCCCTTTGAGCTCAAGGATTGGCTCTCTCCGGCGATCCGCGACTACTGGCGTGAGTTTCAGCAAAAGGCACACCTTCACCCCTTGCTGGGAAGAGTGCTGGATCTGCAGGGGGAGTCACAGGATGCCCGCCAGCAAGAGACTGCCAGAGTCACCCAGGTCGCGAATGGCCAGCCTGCCCTGGCGCAGGATCCCGTGGTGGAGCTCGAAGGCGAAGCGGCGGCACTCTATGCCGAGTTGCAGACCCGCATCGGTGAAGAGACCCATGTAGGTGAGTGGTTGCAGGTCACCCAGGCGTTGATCAACCAGTTCGCGACCGTGACCGGCGATCATCAGTGGATCCACACCGATCCCGAGCGTGCGGCAGCCGAGTCTCCCTTCAAGACCACCATTGCCCACGGCTTCCTGACTCTGGCCCTGCTGCCCCAGTTGACCGGTTCGGTGGACGAGAGCACGCCGGAGTTCCCGACCGCTCGCATGGTGGTGAATTTCGGTCTGGAACAGGTCCGCTTCCCTTATCCTATCAAGGTGGACAGCAACATCCGCGCCCGTACCAAGCTGTCGCGTGTCACGCCCATCAAGGGAGGCATCGAGCTCCTCAAGGAGATCAAGATAGAGATCGAGGGGATCCGTCGCCCTGGCTGCGTCATCGAGTCGGTCACCCGGATCTATTTCTGACGCGCTCGTCTTGCGTCCATGAACACAGGCCCACTTCGGTGGGCCTGTGTCGTTTCTGGCGGGTTAAAAACTCGCCCCTAGGGTGATGAGGTGACGCCACTCCTTCTCGCTCACATCCATGTGCAGTCCGTGGTAGTCGAGCCAGGCATCATCCCAATCCAGCTCGCTTGACCAGGAGAGACGCAGATGATCGCTGAAGTAATACCTGAGGCCCAGGCTGCCGCTGACGGACTGCTTCCTGGTCAGATAGGGGGAGGGTTGGTCGACGAACCTTTCATAACTGCCCTTGCCAAACAGCTCGAACTTCTCTTCCCAGAGTGCCAAGGGCTGCCTGTAGTCCCAACCCAGGCTGACGAAGGGGTAATTGATGATCCTGTCGTCAAACAGGTCTGAATTGCTCCACACCTCCGGCCTGAAATAGGCCCGTTCCAGACCGAGCTGGCTGATGAGCTCCAGCCGGCGTTGCCTGTCATTCCAGAAGCGGTAGCCGGGGCCGGAAGCGTAGTCAATCTCCAGATAGCTCGCCTCGATCATGTTGTAATCGATGTCGACGGAAGATCGCAGGAACCAGTGATCGTCGAAGAAGAAGTCGAGCTTGGGCTTGAGCTTGTATTCGTGGCTGTCGGTGACGTTGTTCGCCGTTTCGTAGATGTACTCGCCATCCAGGCTGTAACGCCAGTCCAGATTGGCAAACTCGGTGGAGACCTTGAGATTGACGTTGTTGGTCCTTTTGGCGTTCTCCTTGAGCTTGATGTTGAGATCCCCGTTCCCCGTCAGCAGCCAGGCATTGGCCTCGTCAGGAGAGTCCAGCAGGGGGATCCCCGTCTTGGTGAGCGGCTTGGGTTTCTCCTGCTTGTCCAGACGCCAGCGTTTGATGGCGTGGCGCGGGACCGTCATGGCCTGGCTGTAGGCGGGCTTGATACGGATCTGCTCGTCCGTGATCTCTTCTATGGTTCCGCTCAGTCGATCACCGTTGTGCATCCAGAGGATGTCCGCCATCGCCGAGGAGCCAGGCAGCAGAAGCAACAGGCAAACCACATGACTGATTCTGTTCATGGTGGTCAGGCCTTCAGCCACTCACGGGCTTGGGCAGCCCGCTCTTGTGCTCGAGCAGTGCGGTCACCCGGGCACTGTCGATGTCGGGGGCGGCGATGAACTGCTCGGCTTCGGGGGAGAGCACCAGCGGTGCCCCTTGTGCCATCTCCGCTTCGGTGCGGGAGAGGGGGGAGTGTACCTCCAGCCAGCGACGACCGTCGGGTTCCACCGCCATCTTGACCGGCTGGTTGATGACCCGGACCGGGGTGCCGACGGGAACAAGACCAAACAGGGTTTCGATGTCATCCGGGCGCAGCCGGATACAACCCGCGCTGACTCGCAGACCGACCCCGAAATCCTTGTTGGTGCCGTGGATGAGGTAGTCCTTGTTGCCATAGCCAAGGCGCATGGCGAACTTGCCGAGGGGGTTGTCGGGGCCGGGGGGGACCACGGCGGGCAGATCGATCCCCTTCTGCTCCAGCCAGGACTTGCGGACCATGGGGCCGGGCACCCAGGTCGGGTTGGGATTTTTCGCGATGACGGTGGTGGTCATCTCCGGCGTCTCGCGGCCGATGTCACCGATCCCGATGGGCAGCACCATCACCTCCTGCTTGCCCTTGGGGAAGTAGTAGAGGCGAAGTTCAGGCAGGTTGATGACGATGCCTTCTCGCGGCACGTCGGGCAGCAGCATCTGGGTCGGCAGAGTGAGCCGGGTGCCCGGGGGGGGCAGATAGGGGTCTACGCCGGGATTGGCTTCGAGCAGTGCCAGAAAGCCTGTCCGGGTATGCTTGCCGATCAGTTCCAGATGATCGCCAGGCTGTACGATGTAATCTTCCAGGGCGCCGATGAGACGGCTGTCCGCTGGCGGCAGGGGATAGGTGTTGGACCAGACAGGTGCGGCCCAGAGGCTGGCGGCAGCCAGCAGCAGTGAGACGATACGAGTGTTGAGCATGGTTGTTCCTATCGGCTGGGGCGAGGGACGGGTTCCCTTCCAAAAAATGAGCAGAGATTGTCAACGAATCCCTCGGGGATTACCAGTCCGGCACCATGACTGCCGGGAGGGCGGTGGCGAGCGCGTCACAGGGTGTCACTGGCCCATCAGGCTCGCCGTATTCACCCGCCGGGAACCGGGTACAGGGTGGAGACAATGAGCGAGGAGGCGTTGCCGGGTGAAAGTCACTGGCGTTGGGAGGGGCGGGATCGCCGGATGGCGGTTTTATCGCCAGTCGTCTGATCTGCAACGAGATTTACATTGATTTCCCGGCTAGGGTTGGGTCAATATGAGTGCCCGTGGAGAGATGCCGGAGTGGCCGAACGGGATTGACTCGAAATCAATTGTGGCAGCAATGCCACCCAGGGTTCGAATCCCTGTCTCTCCGCCATTTATTCCCCTCAAGCCCGCGTCCGTCGCGGGTTTGTCATTTCTATCTCATCTCTGTCCATCCCCCGGCTCAGCCATCTCCCAATGTCTTTTCCGATTTGGGGCCTGTGGTCACGGGGTAGCGAAGCCTCACCCCATTCTCTCTAATGTCCATTCACCTGATTAGCCACTTGCCGGCCCAGACAGGTCTCCCGGGCTCATCACCAACATGGTGATGGGGAATGGGCCCGCACCTGCAGGGCCATCTGGCCGCCCCCGCGAGCTCAGCCATCGCGATCCCCCTGAGAGGTGCAGAAAGCGTGCGGGTAGATGTGTCCAGAGCAGGCCATTGGTGCTTGGTTTTCTATCCCGCAGCCATCATCAGAGCAACGTGGCTGCGGGTTGGAGACTCATGCCTTGCGGCTGGCGAGCTGGCGAAGGCGCTGGGTGCTCTGGTGCAGACTCTGGTGCTGCACCTCGTTCAGGGCGCAGTGCTTGAGCACGTACTCGGCGCTGGCCACCACCGTCTTCCAGCGCGGTGCCTTGGGCAGGGTGTCGAGGTTCAGGTACTTGTCGAGGGTGCGGGTCTGGGGACTGGAGCGGTCCATGTAGACCCGCCACAGCTTGCTCTTCTCCGCCAGCACTATCTTGCCCTTGCCGGTGCTCTGCTGCCAGGTCTCCAGGGTGAGACGCATGGTGTCCACCAGGGCGCGGCGCAGAGGTTCGTCATCCTGCTGGCGAATGAGATCGTCCGCCAGCGACCTGAACTCCCCTCCCAGCCGGCTCAGTTCCCCCAGCAACTGGCCATCCTCGATGATGGCCTGGCGAGAGAGGCTCTTGAGGGCGTTCTCCAGTGCAGCCATGCGATTGTCGTCCTGGCGCGGTTCTGTGCCAAGGGTCAGCGCATAGGCGTGCTGCCCCCCCAGGTTGATGGGCAGGGCGCGGGCGTTGAGGGTGTCTCGCTGGCCCGCCACCAGGAAGTCCAGCTCCCGCTCCGGCTGCGCGGTCATGTCGGGCCACTGGCTTGCCAGCGGGGCGGCCAGCCACTCGTCCAGCATCTGCCCCTCCATGGCTTCCGGCTCCTGACCCAGCAGGCGAGCCAGGGCCCGGGAGGCAAACAGCACCCCTCCTTGCTCATCGAGGAAGACCATGGGGTCGGCCCCCTCGCCAAGCAGGGCGAGGAGCCGCTCCTGATCCTGGTGCAGTTGCTCCTGGAGCAGCAGACGGTGCTCTATCTCCTGTTTGAGCAGGCGGTTCTCCACCAGGGAGGCGCGCCCGGCGCTGGCCTCCAGCAGGGCTCTCACCCGGGCGAACAGCTCCTCCTTGCAGAAGGGTTTCACCAGATAGTCGTTGGCCCCGGCGTTGAAACCCTCTTCAATCTCCTTGGGCTGGTTGAGGGCGGTGAGCAGCAGCACCGGCAGCTTCTCCTTGGGGTGCTGCTGGCGCAGACGGCGGCAGACGTCGAAGCCCGAGAGGGTGGGCATCATCACGTCAAGCAGGATGAGATCCACCGGCTCCTGAGCCAGCTTGGTCAGGGCGTCGTGGCCGTCGCTGCTGGGCAGGATGCGATAACCGCAGGGCTGCAGCAGGTGGCGCAGTATGTGCAAATTGATGGGCTCGTCATCCACCACCAGGATGACGGGGGCATCTTGCGGCGGGGGCGGCAGATCCTCGCTCTCCCAGTCCGGCAGGATGACGGGTTGCTGGCGCACCAGCTGGTGCTCTATCTGGCGGCTGTCGAGGGTCAGGCTGCCCGCCTTGCCGCTGGCCAGCGGCAGGGTGAAGGCGAAGGTGGAGCCGACGCTCGGCTCGCTCTCCACGAACAGCTCCCCCCCCATCAGGTGCACCAGCTGGCGGGTGATGGAGAGACCGAGGCCCGCTCCCTGCTTGCTCACTTCCGGGCTCATCTGCACCAGGGGCTCGAAAATGTGCTCCAGATGGTCCCTGGCGATGCCGATGCCGGTGTCGGTCACCTTGATGCGCAGGAAGTTGCCCTCCACCTGGGCGCTCAGCACCACCTTGCCTTGGGGGGTGTACTTGATGGCGTTGCCCACCAGGTTGTAGAGCACCTGTTCGAGGCGCTGCTCGTCCGCCAGCACAGGGGGCAGCTCGGCGGGGCTCTTGTCCACCAGGGTGAGGGGCTTGGCCTGTACCAGGTGCTGGCAGAGATCCAGCACCAGCCGGATGACCCCCTTGGAGGAGACCGGCTGGGGGTGGATCTCCAGCTGGCCGTAGCGCATCTGGTGATAGTCGAGCAAGTCGTCCACGAGGCGCGCCAGACCGTCGGCGCTCTTGATGATGAGGCCGAGCTGTTTCTGCTGCCCTTCGCTCAGGTCCTGCTGGCTGGCGAGCATGGACTCGGCCATCCCCTTGATGCCGTGGATGGGGGTGCGCAGCTCGTGGGAGGTGTTGGCCAGGAGCTCGTCTTTGAGCTTGTCCGCCTGTTGCAGGCTGAGGTTCTGCTTGTGGGTCAGCTTGACCTGCTGTTGCAGCTCCTGGGTCTGGCGTTCGATGAGCTCGATCTTGTCCTTCACCGAGCGCTGCATGTGGCGAAATGCCTGGGCCAGCCGGTCGATGTCATCGTCGGTGCGGGGGATGGTGATGGGGTGATCCAGGGCGCCGTCCGCCACCTGTTCGGCGGCGGCGGTGAGGGATCGCAGGGGCGCCGTGATGGAGTGGGAGAGCCAGCGGGAGAAGAGGATCAGCAGCAGCAGTGAGCCAGCTCCCAGCAGGATCACCAGGGTCTCGAGCTGGCGGATGGGGGCATAGGCCTCGCTGGTGGAGATCTCGGCGATGAAGGCCCACTCGGTATCGAACACCTTCACCTGGGTATAGGCGGCCAGCACCTCGTCATCGTGGTAGGAGAGGAAGGGGCCGACCCCCTGCTCCCCGGAGAGGGCCTTGATGATGAGGGGGGTCTGCAGCGGTCGGAAGTCGGGGCTGAAGCTGTTCTCCACGCTGAATTCGGGGGCGAGCCAGGCGTTGGCGCGCATCCGCTTGTCCGGGCCGATGAGAATGGTCTCGCCGGTTGCGCCGAGCCCCTCCCGCTCCGCCATGATCTGGTTGAGCTTGTCCGGCAGCAGCTCGAAGATGACCACGCCGCGCACATAGTCGTATTGCATCACGGGGGCGGCGAGGTAGGCGACCACCTGGCCGGTCAGCTCGTTGCGGCCAAAATCGGTGAACTCGAAGAGCTGCTGGGGCTTCTGGCCGCCATCGAGGCGGCGCTTGATCTTGGCGAAGGTGTTGCCAAGACCGCTGGACTGGTAGGGGCCCGAGAGCAGGTTGGTGGCGAAGTTGGCCTGCTTGGTGACCGAGTAGACCACGTCACCGTTGAGGTCGACCAGGAAGATGTCGCTGTAGTTGGATTTGCGCACCATGTCGGCGTAGCCGCGATGGAAGCGCTGGTGGACGCGGCCATACATCTCGTCCGCCAGGATGAGGGCGCTGATGGAGGGCTCTATCTCCACCTGACTGTCAGGTTGTTGCAGCTTGTCCCAGGAGCCAGGCACATAGCGGGCCTGGGCGCGGGCACGGGCCTCCTGCGGCGTGGTGCCGAGCTTCTCGAAGGCACCGGTGAAACCGTAGAAGCGACCGATACTGTTGCCGGCAAAGTCCTGCTGGGAGAAGTTGATGATCTGCTCCTTGAGGTTGCCGAAGTAGTCTTGCAGCTGGTTTTTCTTGATGTTGCGCACCGAGACCAGATGGTTGGAGGTCTGGGTGGTGAGATCCTTGCCGTGGCTATAGAGGAAAAACAGGGTGACGACCAGGAAGGGCACCAGGCCCAACATGAAAAAAGCCAGCATCAGCTGCGGTCTGAGCCCCCGAGGTCTGAAGTTCCATTTCATCGCATGATTTTCAATTGAGAATCCAGTTACTAAGCGCGATGAGTTTCTGACTAAAGGCTAACTATTTCAATGGCTTTATCTTAAATTCGCTCGTCGGGTCACAGGGAGCGGGGGGATTTTCGACCAAGGCGTCTAAAGGGTGAGCAAACAGCACGGGAAAGGGCTTAAAGTGAGAAAAAAGGGTTGTGCCCGGGCTCGGGGTACGTATAATGCGCCTCGTTGTCAGGCAACTGGCACGCAAGCAGTCATGCGGGAATAGCTCAGTTGGTAGAGCACGACCTTGCCAAGGTCGGGGTCGCGAGTTCGAGTCTCGTTTCCCGCTCCAATACTCCATGGCACCAACCATGGACATCACTCTCAAGGCAATGCCTTGTCAGCATGGCGCGTTAGCAAAGCGGTTATGCAGCGGATTGCAAATCCGTTTAGTCCGGTTCGACTCCGGAACGTGCCTCCATCTTCTCCCTGTTATCCACGTCACTGATGTTGTCCATCCGCCATGGCGGCCCAGGATGATGCTTCATTGCATGTCAGTCAGCCGTGAACAACCCTCCCGTTGCCACGTCTTGTGCAGATGCTGATCCATCTCGGCCAATGCCTCGCCCCTGGATCCGGACCTCTCTTCGCCCTCCTGTTCTGCCAGCGCGGCCATCTCCTTTATCAGCAAACCGCATTGCCACAGGCTGGCGGTGGGGACCCCGTGATAGGGGATGTCGATGGCGACGTCACGATTGAGCCGCCACTCCTGCCACTGGCTCCAGGCGAGCACGCCCAATGCCCCCAGCAGCACTGCATCTGCAAGTTTCATCCTGTGTTCTCCCGTTCTGGTCCAGTCCTCGTTAACTCTGGAACAGGGGCCGCGTTTTGCCACCTTTGTTGTTTTTTAGTTAAAGAATGTAACCCGGTTTCATTTTTAGGCTTTTAGCCCCATTTTTTATCAAAAAATGGCGCTGTCGGTGTAGTAATCCTACAATGATTGGCGTAATCTTTGTTCAGTGGTCTTACCAGTGAGGCGTTACATCATGTTTCATCCCTTCTCCCTGACTCAGATAATCCTTCGCCGCATCTTTGTCCTGATGGCGGGTCTGCTCGCCTTCCCGGTGATGCTGTTTCGCCGGGATCGCGCCCGTTTCTACAGTTACCTGCACCGCATCTGGAGCAAGACCAGCACCAAGCCGGTCTGGCTCAAGATGAGCGAGCGAGGGGAGCGGATCTTCTACTGATCCTCCCCGTGACGCCCGCTTCACCCGGCGCCAGACTGGCGTGACAGGCAGGGCGCACCTCCCGATATAAAAAAACCGACACCCTGGTGTCGGTTTTTTTTATGGGTCTCGAACCGCCACCGGCCTTGTATCCATGGCCGGTCCACGTTGTCTCTTGTCCCTGTGGGCGACCCTTTATGCGGCAAACGCCGGCGCACTCTCAGCCGCACTCTCAGCCGCGCCCGTGCGACGTGACGGGAGGAAGGGCTGGCGGTACTCAGGGCGCAGGCCCCAGGGTGGCCAGCGCCGCGCGCAGACGGGCGAGGCCGATAGGCTTGAACAGGCAGTCGTTCATGCCGGCGGCGAGGCAAAGCTCCCGCTCGCGAGGCTGAGCATGGGCGGTGAAGCCCCAGACGGGCAGGTCATGGCCAAGGGCACGCAGGCTGCGTGTCAGCTCGAAGCCGTCCATCACCGGCATCTGGCAGTCGGTGATGACCAGATCGAAGGGGTGGCTGGCGAGGGCGCGCAGGGCCTCCAGGCCATTGCTGCGCACACTGACGTCGTGTCCCAGGTGCTTGAGCTGCTGGCGCAGCAGGATCTGGTTGGCGTGATTGTCATCGACCACCAGGATATGCAGCCGATGGGGGAGGGGTTGAGCCTGGTGGGGCTGGGGCGCCGGCATTGCCGTGATCGGGGCGGGGGGTTGCTGGGCGAGCGTGAGGGGCAGCCTTATCTCGAGCCGGGTGCCTTCGCCGACCTGGCTGTGAACGGCTATCTCCCCCCCCATCATCTGGCACAGGATGCGGGCGATGTTGAGGCCCAGCCCGCTGCCGGGGAACTGGCCCTGGCCGTGGGCGCGATAGAAGGGGGTGAAGAGCCGGGGCAGCTTGTCCGCGGGAATGCCGGCTCCGGTGTCGGTGATGGTGAGGTGCAGCACAGGAGGCTGCTCGCCCCCGGTCAGGGTGGCGGTAATGGCGACCCGGCCCTGCTCGGTGAACTTGATGGCGTTGCCGATGAGATTGAAGAGGATCTGGCGCAGGCGAAGGGGATCGATCAGCACCCTTGGCATGGGGGTGTCGGGCAGCCTGACCTCATAGATCAGCCCCTTCTGCTCGGCCATGCCCGCAAAGACCCGGGTGACGGACGAGAGCAGGGGAGCGAGATCGCAGGGGGTGGGAGTCAGGGTCATCTGGCCCGCCTCTATGGAGGCGATATCCAGGCTGTCCCCCAGCAGATCCAGCAGGCCGTTGGCGGAGTCGGCGGCGATGCGCAGCAGCTCGCCGCTGTGACGGCTGAGAGCGGGATCCTCGGTGGCCAGCTCCAGCATGCCGAGGATGGCGTTCATGGGGGTGCGGATCTCGTGGCTCATGGTGGCGAGGAAGTCGCTCTTGGCGCGGCTGGCGCTGTCGGCCTGCTGTTTGGCCTCGCGCAGCGCCTCTTCCAGCCGCTTGCGGTCCGTGATGTCTATCCAGCCGTCGATCACCCCGCTGATGGCCCCCTCCCCGTCGAAATAGGGCACCATCCAGTGATAGATGTCGCTCTGGGTTCCCCTGTGATGGAAGAGGCGATCCGCAAAGATGGGCTGCCCCTCCTGCAATACCCTGGCAAAGTCCTGCTCCAGCACGGCGATGCTGTCTGCATCGAGCACCCCTGACAGCCCCTGGGCGAAGGGCTGACCCAGGATGGCCTTTGGCTCGGCGCCGAGCTGGGTCAGGTATTTGCTGTTGCACAGCAGCACCTTGCCGCTCTTGTCCCGCACGACGATGGGGTGGGGCAGGCTCTCTCCCAGTGCCCGGATGAACCTGACATGGGCCTCCAGTTGCTGGCGGGAAGCCTGCTCGGCGCTGGCCATCCGCTTGAACATGCGGTTGCGATAGAGCAGCACCAGCGCCAGGGTGAGGAGCCCCACGAACACCAGGTAGACGATGTGGGCGTGGCGATCCATGAAGCCGGGCACAGGCAGTTTGCGGTTGCGCCACTCGTAACTCATCATGGCGAGCTCGTTGGGGGGGATGGCGAGGATGGTCTTGTCGAGGATCCCCATCAGCATCCCCTGTCCGGGCAGGCTGGCAAACCCCATCCGGATCGGCTCGTCATCGGCGGGGCCGGCGATGCGCAGCGGGCTCTGGGGATCATTGTCCAGCGCATGGCGGGCAAAATAGAGGGGCACGATGGCGGCATCCACCCGTCCCTGGGCGAGCACCTCCATCGCTTCTGCGGCACTCTCCACCTGGGTGATGCGGCTGCCCTCCAGTCTCTGTGCGAGGGGCACATGGTGCGTCATCGCCACCGTCTTGCCCGCCAGACTCCGGAGGGTGTCGATCCCTTGTTCCTCCTGGCTGGTGAGGATCACATAGATGTTGTCGGTGGCGTAGGGCACCGAGGTGTGCAGCCCGTAGTGTTCGGCCACCTGCTGGGAGATGGCGCCGATGAGGTCGATGGCGCCTGACTGCATGGCTTTTGCCAGTTGACGCTCGGAGTCTGCCCGCACGAACTCGAAGGTGAGGCCGGTGCGTGTGCGGATCTTGTCCAGCATGTCCACCGTCATGCCGACCAGCTGGCCGTCATGATCCAGGGCGCCATAGGGGTAGAGGTTGTCCATCAGCCACACCCTGATGGGGGGCGCTTGCCGCATCCAGGCCCGCTCGGCGGCATCATAGAGATCGGCGCTTCGCTCGTTCATGTCGCGGATGGGCCCGTTCCACTGGGTGAAGAGGGTGTTGCGCGCCCGGTCGTCGATGGCCGCCAGCCCCCGGTTGACCAGGCTGAGCAGGGCGGGCTCGGTGGCCGGGACGGCAAAGCGGAACTCGGCAGGCGCCAGCTCGGGCGGGGCCTCGCCCCGCTGGCGAAGGTTGTCGAAGCGCTCGCTGTTGAGGTAGTGGGTGGCGTGGGCATCCCCCAGCAGGATGTCGTCGCGGCCGAAGAAGACCGCATCGAACGCCTCCATGTTGGAGGGATAGGTCACCAGGGTGAGAGTGGGGTAGTAGCGGCCAAAGCGCGCCCTGTCTATCTGATCCCGGACGGCGGCCACCCGCTGTCCCGGTGTGAGCAGTGCCCCCCGATAACGTCTGGGCACGGAGAAGACGAGGGGGCTGCTGAAATAGGGGTTGCTCAGGCGGATCGCCCGGGTGTCACTGTCCGCCAGGGTGAGATTGCCGAGGCTGGCGAGGTGTATCTCCCCCCGTGCCAGGGCACGGAGCAGGTGCGCCTTGTCGGGGAAGGCGCTCAGGGCAACGGGTTTGTCCAGCATCCGGGCCAGCAGGTCGATGTAGTCGGCACTGAGCCCCTCGACGCGCTGGCGAGCGATCATGGTGAAGGGGCGGTAGTCCTCTTGCAGGATGCCGACCCGCAGTTGGGACTGCTGGCGCAGCCATCCGAGCTCCGCCTCCGACCAGCGGGGAGGCAGCGGGGCGGGATCGTAGCGGCTGTGCAGGGTCAGGGCCTGCACAGGTTGAAGGCAGAGCAGACAGAGCAGGATCAGTGTTCGATATAGGTTCATCTAGCCACCCGACGCGACAGCCATCCCTGCCAAGCCTCATCCAATGGCGGCCATTCTACCGGAAAATGGCTATAACGAGTCC
Organism: Aeromonas sp. R10-1; assembly: GCF_040908465.1. Taxonomy (NCBI): domain Bacteria; kingdom Pseudomonadati; phylum Pseudomonadota; class Gammaproteobacteria; order Aeromonadales; family Aeromonadaceae; genus Aeromonas; species Aeromonas sp. R10-1. The sequence goes on along the minus strand of NZ_JBFODT010000036.1, from coordinate 85,057 downwards.
GCTATTTCTCCACGCGCGTCGGCGAGAGCACGGCAAGCAGGGCGGCCTGGCCGCCCCGCCCTCAACCGAACTGGTAGGCCCCCATGTAGAGGCTGCCGTAATCCCAGCTGTCGTGCAGCTTTCGGGGTCTGTCGGCCCCCGCCGCGCCCAGCGCCACAAACAGGGGGCGCAGGTGATCGTCGTGGGGATGGGATTCCACCGCGCCCGGCGCCCGGGCCCGGTAATCTTCCAGCGCCCCTCTGTCTCCCTCTGCCATGGTCTGCTCCAGCCAGCGGGCAAACTGGCTCGCCCACTGGGGAACCGGCGAGCCGTCCGGCCCGAGGGCACGGAGGTTGTGGGTGATGGCGCCGGAGGCGAGGATGCCGATCCCTTGCTCGCGCAGCCCCTGCAATGCCTCCCCCAGTTGCCACAGCTGGGCTGGGGTGAAGCTGGCCGGGATGGCGATCTGCACCAGGGGGAGTTCACTGTCCGGATCCATCAGGGAGAGGGGGGACCAGACTCCGTGATCCAGCTCGCGGCGCACCGGGGTGGCAGGCAGACCGGCCAGCAGCAGCTGATCGCTCACCGCTTCCTGCAACCATTGCGGGCTCGTCGCGGGCCAGCGGATCTGGTAGAGGGGCTCGGGGAAGCCGTAGAAGTCGTACATCAGGGCCGGGCTGGGCTCGACGTTGATCTGCAGCTCGCTTCGGCTGAACCAGTGGGCCGAGATCACCACCAGCCCTCTGGCACCCTCGAGGCGCAGTTGCTTCAGGAACCGGGTCGCGGGCTGATCGCGCAGGACCAGATCCGGGGCGCCGTGGGAGATGAACCAGACAGGGGCGATAGACATGACAGACTCCATATGCGTTGTGCCGATGCGCGCGGCGCACCGACAACCCGAGGCCAGGGCGACATGCCGCTGACGATGTGGTCATTATCTGTCCCTATTAATGGGTTAACAATCAGGCTTTATGGATAAGCACTCTTCACTTTTGGTTGATAGTATGGCATCAGGGCGAGGGAGACCGGGGCAGAAACGACAACGCCGGCGCAGTGCGCCGGCGTTGTGATCAGGGTCCGTCGGACGTGGCCTCTGACGGGATGCCCCGCAGCACCACCGCCAAGATCAACGCAGGCCCAGTGCGGGTTTATTGAATGCCCAGCAGCTCCACGTCGAAGATGAGGACTGAGCCCGGCGGGATCTTGCCGGCGGCGCGATCGCCATAGGCCAGGTTGGCGGGGATGTAGAAGCGGGTCTTCTCCCCTTCCACCATCAGTTGCACCCCTTCGGTCCAACCCTTGATCACCTGGTTGAGGCCGAACTCGATGGGCTCGCCACGGGCGACGGAGCTATCGAACACGGTACCGTCCAGCAGCTTGCCCTCGTAGTGCACCTTCACCTTGCTGGTGGCGGTGGGGTGAACGGTGCCGGTGCCCGGGGTCAGCACTTCGTACTGCAGGCCGGAGGCGGTGGTGGTCACCAGGGGTTTTTCCTGGTTGCTGGCGAGGAACTCGGCCCCCTTGCGCACGTTCTCTTCCGCCAGCTTCCGGTTGTTGCTGCTGGAGTAGAAGTAGTAGGCGGCGCCGGCGATAAGAAGGGCTATCAGAATGAATTTCATCGGGTTTTCCTGTTCCTTGAAATCAGAGTGCGAGTGAGGGGGCATCTTATCCCAGCCGGGGAGGGAGGGCGAGGGGGGATGCCGGAGGATGTGACCGGACGGGCAAGGCACCGGGGGCATGATGCCCCCGGTTCGGATTTACTTGACGGCCACCATCATCAGGGCGGGCAGGGCGAAGAAGAGCCCGGCCACGTAACCCAGCGCCAGCAGCTTGTTCTCGCTGCCGACCCGGGCCAGGGTTTCGGCGGCCTTGATGGGCAGCTCCCGCAGGAAGGGCACCCCGTAGATGAGCGCCACGGCGAAGACGTTGAACAGCACATGCACGAAGGCGATGGTCAAGGCCAGCTGGGCGCCGGCGCCGCTGATGGCGGTGGCCGCCAGCAGGGCCGTGATGGTGGTGCCGATGTTGGCCCCCAGGGTGAAGGGGTAGAGCTGACGGGTGTTGAACACGCCGCCGCCCGCCAAGGGGATCATCAGGCTGGTGGTGGTGGAGGAGGACTGTACCATGACGGTCACCAGGGTGCCGGAGGCGATGCCGGTCAGGGGACCACGGCCCAGCGCCTTGTGCAGCAGCTCCTTGGCACGGCCCACCATGACCCGTTGCAGCACCTTGCCGAGGGCGGTGACGCAGCCGAGGATCAGCAGAATCCCGATGAGAATGGTGGCGATGGCGGGGCCCTTGCCCGGCAGGAAGGCGACGGCGCTGTCGATGAGATCCAGGGAGGGGGAGATGAGGGGCTTCATGAAGTCCATGCCCTTCATGGACATGTCGGCGGAGCCCATCAGCAGACCGGACAGCCACTCGGCACTCTTTTGCAGCAGACCGAACATCAGCTCCAGCGGCAGGAAGATGAAGACGGCCAGCAGGTTGAAGAAGTCGTGCACGGTGGCGGCGGCGAAGGCGCGGCGAAACTCGCCCCTGTCACGGATATGGCCGAGGGAGACGATGGTGTTGGTGATGGTGGTACCGAGGTTGGCCCCCATCACCATGGGGATGGCCATGCTCATGGGCAGGCCGCCCGCCACCAGGCCGACGATCACCGAGGTGACGGTGCTGGAGGATTGCACCAGGGCGGTGGCCAGGATGCCGAGCAGCAGGGCGACGAAGGGGTTGTTAGCAAAGGCGAAGATCTGGGCCGCGCCCTCGGCGCCGCCGGAGAACCCTTTAAAGCCGTGTGAGACGGCCCCGACGGCGACCAGGATCAGGTAAACAAAGGTGATCACCGCTAGCCAGTTGAACAGGGGGCCGGGACGACGGATCTGCTGGGGTGCGGAAGATGCGGTGCTGTGCATATGGCCTCTTGGGGTCGTTCTGCGTTGAAAATGGACGGGCGCATTACAACAAGGCTCCATGACAGAAATATGACAACGTGACACTTTTATGATGCTTTGGTGACAGGGCGGCAGGGGGCGTCGCAGACAAAAGGTGTCGGAGCAAACGCCGATATGGCGCCATCCGGCTCATCACCGGCCCCCGCCCTTGCACTGGGATCCCAGGGTTATATGCTGCGGGACTTTCCTGTCTTGAAACTGAGGAAGTGATGATGCGTGCATGGGTTTTGTGCCTCTCCCTGGGTCTGCTGTCTGCCGGTGCGCAGGCCAGCGTGTTCAAGTCCGAGTGCAACCTCGACAAGGCGGTCAGGAACGAGGCGATGAATGCCACCCTGGGGGTCAAGGGCAACTGCGATGCCGACAAGCTGGTGCGCCAGCAGAAGGAGAAGGCCAATGCCGAGGTGAAGAAACACACCACGGACGTGCTGGACAAGAAGACGGCGGGACTGAAAGAGACCAGGCAGCACACCAATGCGGCCCTGAACAAGCAGAGTGCCGGTGTGAAGCAGGCGCAGGACAAGGTCAACCAGACCCGCAAGGATGTCAACGCCGTGACCAGGGATCCGGTCAAGGCGGCCGCCACGGCCGTGCTCAATCAGGGGTGAGGGTCCGCGCACCGGACGTCTGAATGCAAGAAGGGGAGCCATGGGCTCCCCTTCTGTTTGGGCGTGTGTGCCGCCTTACTGGCCGTCGGCCGCTTCCTCGTACTGACGGAAGGGGATGCGGAACACGGCGAGGCGCAGGAAGAGGTAGGTGACCCCGATCCCCGCCCAGATGAGGCCAAGCTCCAGGGAGCTCTGCTCCAGGTTGATCCAGAGGGCGCCGATGGTGGCGGCCCCCAGCAGCGGCAGCACCAGGAACAGCAGGTGCTCCTTGAGGCTCTTGTTGCGCTTCTCGCGCACCCAGAACTGGCCGATCACCGAGAGGTTGACGAAGGTGAAGGCCACCAGGGCGCCGAAGTTCACCAGGGCCAGGGCCATGTCCAGATCGAAGGAGACCGCGGAGAGGGCCAGGGCCCCCACCAGCAACACGTTGATGGCCGGGGTGCGCCAGGTGGGGTGAATATAGCCGAACACCCGCTCCGGGATCATGCGATCGCGCCCCATCACGTAGAGGATGCGCGACACGCCGGCGTGGGCCGCCATGCCGGAGGCGAGCACGGCCGCGGTGGTGCACACCAGCACCACGCTCTGGAACAGGGTGCCACCCACGTAGAGGGCGATCTCCGGCAGCACGGCGTCCGGCTCCTTGAAGCGGGCCAGATCCGGGAAGAAGAGCTGCAGGCTGTAGGAGACGGTGACGAAGATGATGCCGCCGATGAGGGCCGTCAGCACGATGGCGCGGGGGATCACCTTGCCGGCATTCGGGGTCTCTTCGGAGAGGGAGCTCAGGCCGTCGAAGCCCAGGAACGAGAAGCAGAGGATGGTGGCGCCGGTGAACAGCGGCAGCATGCTGGCAGACTCCACATGGAACGGACGGCTGCTCATCAGGGTGCCGGCCCCTTCACCGTGACTCAGGCCCCAGGCGATGAGGCCGAGGAAGGTGACGATGATGGCGATCTGGATGAAGACGATGAAGCCGTTGAGGTTCGCCACCAGCTTGATGCCGCGCAGGTTCAGGAAGGTCATCACGGTCACCAGACCGAAGATGAAGATCCAGGGCTCCACGGTGGGGAACATGGCGGTCAGGTAGATCTTGGCCAGCAGGATGTTGATCATCGGCATGAACATGTAGTCCAGCAGGGAAGACCAGCCCACCATGAAGCCCACATAGGGGTGGAACACCTTCTGGGCATAGGTGTAGGCGGAGCCTGCGGACGGGAAGCGGCGCACCAGGTGGCCGTAGCTGAACGCGGTCAGCAAGATGCCGCCGAGCGCCAGCAGGTAGGCGGTGGCCACGCGACCATCCGTGATGTCACCGACGATGGCGAAGGTATCGAATACCGCCATGGGCGTGAGGTAAGCCAGACCCATCACCACGACCTGGAACAGGGTGAGGGTCTTGAGCAGCTTGGCACCGGCCATCACGCTTTCTCCTCTGCACAGGCCCCGTGGGCGAGATGGGACGGGATCAGGGACGCGGAAACGCGTCGCTGGACACAGGGGGCGCCCATCTGTGGCACAGATGCGTGGCGCACGCCGGCGGGGACCGGCAGGAAAGCAGTGAAATGCCCCATGTTTTTCCTCACAACGTCGGGAGATTGCTTGGCAATCTGGGTATCAATTCCGGCACATGGCCGGCCTCTTGGTGAATGGTGGTGTGCCCCAGAAAAGCAAAGAACCGATGTTGTTGAAACATCGGCTCTCAAGGGGCGCCGTATTGTGCCCTCAGGGGGGGGAGGAGACAAGCGAAAAAGGCCGCCAGCGGGGAATTTGTTCCCCCCGTGAGCGATCACTTCGCCACCGCTGCCGGAAAGTCGATGACAACCTTGTCATCAGGCGGGGCCCTGCTTTGCCGCCATGTGAAACCGGCGCCCTGGGGGCGCCGGTTTCACTCAGGAGGCGTCCTGCTCGGGGCGGCCGAGGCGGACCCGGAACACGGTGAGGCGCAGCAGCAGGTAGATGGCGCCGAGGGCGGCCCAGATCAGCCCCAGCTCGAAGGAGGCGGGCTCCAGGTTGAGCCAGAGCACCCCGATGCAGGCGGCGCCGCACAGGGGCAGGGCGAGGAACAGCAGGTGATCCTTCAGGGTCTTGTTGTGACCCAGCCTGAGATAGAAGTGGGCAATCACCGCCAGGTTGACGAAGGTGAAGGCCACCAGGGCGCCGAAGTTGATGAGCGCCAGCGCCATCTCCAGATCGAAGGCCACCGCCGAGAGGGCCAGCATGCCCACCAGCAGCACGTTGAGAGCCGGGGTCTGCCAGGTGGGGTGGATGTAGCCGAAGACGCGGCTCGGCAGGGCGCGATCCCGGCCCATCACATAGAGCAGGCGCGACACCCCGGCGTGGGAGGCGAGCCCCGAGGCGAGCACCGCTACCGTGGTGCAGACCAGCACCACCGCCTGGAACAGCTTGCCGCCCACATAGAGGGCGATCTCCGGCAGCACCGCATCCGGCTGCTGGAAGCGGGAGATGTCCGGGAAGAAGAGCTGCAGGAAGTAGGAGACCGAGATGAAGAGCACGCCGCCGATGAGGGCGGTGAGCACGATGGCCCGGGGGATCACCCGATCCGCGTTCGGGGTCTCCTCCGACAGGGTGGTGATGGCGTCAAACCCGAGGAACGACAGGCAGAGGATGGAGGCGCCGGTCAGCAGGGGATTGATGTGCATCTGCTCGGAGAAGAAGGGGCGGCTGCTCGCCACCGTGCCGAGCCCCTCGCCGTGGCTCACGCCCCAGGCGATGAGGCCGATGAAGACGGCGATGATGCTGAACTGCATGATGACGATCAGGCTGTTGAAGTTCGCCACCAGCTTGATGCCCCGCAGGTTCAGGAAGGTCATGACGGCGGCCAGGGCCAGGATGTAGGTCCAGGGGGCCACGCCGGGGAAGAGGGCCTCCATGTAGATCTTGGCCAGCAGCATGTTGATCATGGGCATGAACATGTAGTCGAGCAGGGAGACCCAGCCCACCATGAAACCCACATAGGGGTGGAACACCTTCTGGGCATAGGTGTAGGCGGAGCCTGCCGAGGGGAACTTGCGCACCAGGTGGCCGTAGCTCATGGCGGTGAACAGCATGCCGATGAGGGCGAGCAGGTAGGCGGTCGGCACATGGCCTTCGGTGATTTCGGTGACGATGCCGAAGGTGTCGAACACCGCCATGGGGGTGAGATAGGCCAGCCCCATGATGACCACGTGCCAGAGTTTCAGGCTTTTTTTCAGACCGGCGGGGTGCGGGTGCATCAGGCGATCCCCCGCAGGCAGGCTGACGGGATCAGGCTGACGGTGAGGTCATCCTGCATGGTGGGGGCGCCAGTCCGGGATGCGGACGGATGGCGCAGACCGGCGCGGGCCGGCAGGAAAGCGATGATATGCCCCATGGAGTTCCTCACTAAGAAGCGGGTGTCGTGAGATGGCGTGCCACCTCGTTATCATTTCCGGTCTGTTCCGGCCTCGTTATGGATTTGTTTGGCGCAAAAAAAGAACCGGGCTCCGATGAGCGGACGGTCCTTGAATACGGCGGCGCATTGTGCATTCGTGATGCCCCCTTGACAAGCATATCAAGGGAGCAAAAACGCATTTTTTTGCACGTGGGCGAACGCGGTCTTCCGGATCAGGCCAGGGAGGCGGACAGGGCCTGCTCCAGCAGGTCGAGCCCCTCGTCGACGATGGCCGCCGGGGCGGTCAGGGGGGCGAGGAAACGGATCACGTTGCCACGCACGCCGCAGGCCAGCAGCACCAGCCCCCGCTTGCCCGCCTCGGCCACCAGCCGCTTGGTGAGATCCGGGTCCGGTCTGGCGGCATCTCCCTCCTTCACCAGCTCCATGGCCACCATGGCGCCGGGGCCGCGGATGTTGCCGATGCAGTCAAACCGTGTCGCCAGCTGGTGCAGGCGTGCCTTGATCTGCTCCCCCTGGGCCAGGGCCTTCTGGTTCAGGCGCTCCTCCTCGATCACCTCCAGCACTGCCAGGGCGGCGGCGCAGGCGATGGGGGAGCCCGCGTAGGTGCCCCCCAGGCCACCGGGCTTGGCGGCGTTCATCACCTCGCTCTTGCCCACCACGGCAGAGAGCGGGAAGCCGCCGGCCAGGCTCTTGGCGAGGGTCATGATGTCGGGTTCGACACCGCTGTATTCGGTGGCGAAGGTCTTGCCGGTGCGACAGAAACCGGTCTGGATCTCGTCGCAGATAAGCAGGATGCCGTGCTGGTCGCACACCTGGCGTAGGCGCAGCATGAAGCTGGCGGAGGCGGGGTAGAAGCCCCCTTCCCCCTGCACCGGCTCGATGATGATGGCGGCCACCCGGGTGGGTTCGATGTCAGCGCTGAAGCAGAGATCCAGCGCGGCCAGGGCATCGTCTTCACTCACTCCCAGGTAGTCGGCGGGGAAGGGGAGGTGATAGACCTCCCCCGGGAAGGGGCCGAAGCCGGTCTTGTAGGGCACCACCTTGCCGGTGAGGGCCATGCCCATCATGGTGCGGCCGTGGAAGCCCCCCTTGAAGGCGATGGTACCGCTGCGACCGGTGTGGGCGCGGGCGATCTTGATGGCGTTCTCCACCGCCTCGGCGCCGGTGGAGAGGAAGAGGGTGCGCTTGGGGGTGGGGCCGGGCACCAGGGCATTCAATTTTTCCGCCAGCTCGATATAGCCGGAGTAGGGGGTGACCTGGAAGCAGGTGTGGCTGAACTTCTCGAGCTGCTCGCGCACCGCCGCCACCACCTTGGGGTGGTTGTGGCCGGTGTTGAGCACGGCGATGCCGGAGGCAAAGTCGATGTAGCGGTTGCCCTCCACGTCCCACAGCTCGGCGTTGTGCGCCCGGTCGATGAAGACCGGCAGCAGGGTACCGACCCCCTGGACCACGGCCGCTTCGCGGCGGGCCTGCCACTGCTGGTTGTTGCTTGAATGACTCATCTTTCCTCCCTGAGGGGCATGGGCCCCCGCTGTTCCTGTGCCATCTGGCCATATGTGTGCCGCCAACTGCCCTCGGGCAGGGCGGCCTGTTCGCAAAAGGGGCCCCGGGCGTGCCCTCAGGGCCCACAAGGCGCTCGGTCGTGACCGGCGACCCCCTCTTTCTATCTGTGAAAACGATGGGCTGCGTCATAACGCATCTGTTTTAACGATGCGATTGCCCCTTCACTCCCCTCAGCGAATGCCGCCAAAGCAGAGGTATTTGGTCTCCAGGTACTCCTCCAGCCCTTCGGCCGCCCCTTCCCGGCCCAGCCCCGACTCCTTGATCCCGCCAAAGGGGGCCAGTTCGGTGGAGATGATCCCCTCGTTGATCCCCACCATGCCGTATTCGAGCCCCTCGGCCACTCGCCACACCCGGGCGATGTCGCGGCCATAGAAGTAGGCGGCCAGGCCATAGGGGGTGTCGTTGGCAAGCGCAATGGCCTCGGCTTCCGTCTCGAAGCGCACCAGAGGCGCGACGGGCCCGAAGATCTCCTCGTCCAGAATGGGGTTGCCCCGGGTGACCCCGGTCAGGATGGTGGGGTGATAGAAGAGGGGACCGGCGGGATGGGCGTTGCCCCCCACCAGCACCCGGGCACCGGCGGCGACCGATTGCTGCACCAGCTCGGCCACCTTGCTGGCGGCGGCCGGGTTGATGAGGGGCCCGATCTGGACGCCCTCGCCCATGCCGTCCCCCACCTTGAAGGCCTTGACCGCGGCGGCGAGCTTCTCGGCGAAGGCGTCATAGACGCTGGCCTGCACCAGGATGCGGTTGGCGCAGACGCAGGTCTGGCCGGCATTGCGGTATTTGGACGCCAGGGCCCCGGCCACGGCGGCGTCGAGGTCGGCGTCGTCAAAGACGATGAAGGGGGCGTTGCCGCCAAGCTCCAGGGAGAGGCGCTTCATGGTGTCGGCGCACTGGCGCATCAGCAGTTTGCCGATGCGGGTGGAGCCGGTGAAGGAGAGCTTGCGCACCACGGGGTTGCTGCACAGCTCGTTGCCCACCGCGCTCGCCTGATGGGAGGTGACGATGTTGATGACCCCGGCGGGAATGCCCGCCTGCTCCGCCAGTACCGCCAGCGCCAGGGCGCAGAGGGGCGTTTCGGCGGCGGGCTTGATGACGATGGTACAACCGGCGGCCAGCGCCGGACCCGCCTTGCGGGTGATCATGGCGATGGGGAAGTTCCAGGGGGTGATGGCGGCTACGACCCCCACCGGCTGCTTGATGGTAGCCAGGCGCCGATCGGCGGAGAAGCCGGGGATGGTGCGGCCATAGGCACGCTTGCCCTCTTCCGCGAACCACTGGATGAAGCTGGCGCCGTAGGCCACCTCTCCTTTGGCTTCCGCCAGCGGCTTGCCCTGTTCGCAGGTCATGATACGGGCGAGCTCCTCCTGGTTGGCCATGATGCGCTCGAACCAGGCGTAGAGTTTGCTGCTGCGCTCCTTGGCGGTGAGGGCCGCCCAGGCGGGTTGCGCCGCGTGGGCGGCCGCGATGGCGAGGCGGGTATCCTCCCCGTCCATGTCGGGCACCTGGGTGATGACCTGGCCGGTGGCCGGGTTCAGGACCTCGAACCGGCGCCCGCCCAGGGACTCGCACCAGCGGCCGTCGACATAGGCCAGGGATTTGATCAGGGAGAGAGCAGGTTGTGATGCTGACATAAGTAAGGGGCCTCGATAGTGGGTCTGGGTGGCGCGTTTATGTGGGCACCGCCGTATAGAATAATAAGCACGTAACGACCATAAAATGAGCCGAAATGTTTTTCAAGTGTTAAATATATTTGAGTGAACTGGGCGTCACATGCTAGAAATGGGGCTGTTAGCGTGATTGTAGCGGTTTTCATTGCGCAGGGTGTGCAAAATAATGAACGCTCTGGGTTGTGCAGGATAGTGAACGGGGCTGACGTGCCTGACTCACTATATTGACCAGTCGGCCCCAGGTATTCGAATGACCATGGAAGGAGGTGGGCGATGGAGCAATCCCGTGGCGAGGTCCGGTGGCGGACCATGACGGACAACCCCCTGGCGGAGCACGAGAGAAACATGGGGGAGCGGCTTGCACGGATCCGCAGGGAGCTCGGGCTCTCCCAGCGCCGGGTGGCGGAGCTGAGCGGCCTGACCCACGGCGCCATCTGCATGATAGAGCAGAACAAGGTGAGCCCCTCGGTGGCCTCCCTGCAAAAGCTGCTGAGCGTCTACGAGCTGCCGTTGTCGCGCTTCTTCGCCGAAGAGGAGGTGGCGAGCACGCCCAGCGTGGTGATCAAGGCGGAGCAGCTCATCGAGCTCGGCAGCCAGGGGGTCTCCATGAAGCTGGTGCACAACGGCAACAATCGGCGCCAGCTCGGCTTCATGCTGGAGACCTATGCCCCCGGCACCGACACCGGCGGCGTGGTGAAGCATCAGGGGGAAGAAGTGGGCACCGTGCTGGAAGGGTCGGTGCTGCTGACCCTGGCCGGCCAGACCTATGAACTGTGCGCCGGGGACAGCTATGTCATCGACACCGGCGAGCCCCACAGTTTCAGCAATCCCTCGGGGCAGGTCTGCCGCATCGTCAGCGCCCACACCCCGGCCAGCTTTTAATGTGAACAACCCGTTGTGTTGGAAACGAACCGGTAAGGAAACAGGGATCATGACCGAACATGTAAAGAGTTACTACGCAGCCAGTGCCAACAAACACGCGCCCTATCCCACGCTCACCGAGCAGCTGGAGTGCGACGTCTGCGTCATAGGCGCAGGCTACACCGGCCTCTCCAGTGCGCTGCATCTGGTGGAGAAGGGGTACAAGGTGGTGGTGCTGGAGGCGGCCAGGGTCGGCTTTGGCGCCAGCGGCCGCAACGGCGGCCAGATCGTCAACTCCTACAGCCGCGACATCGACACCATCGAAGCGAACTGCCCGCCGGATCAGGCCAGGCTGCTCGGCTCCATGCTGTTTGAGGGGGGCCAGATCATCCGCGAGCGGATCAAACGCTACAACATCCAGTGCGATCTGCAGGAGGGCGGGGTCTTTGCCGCCGAGACCGAGAAGCAGCTTCACGAACTCAAGGCGCAGAAGGCGCGCTGGGAGAAGTGGGGCAACGACCAGCTGGAGCTGCTCGATGCCAAGGGGGTGCGCGAGGTGGTCGCGAGCGATCGCTACGTCGGCGCTCTGCTGGACAAGAGCGGCGGCCATATTCACCCTCTCAATCTGGCGCTGGGGGAGGCGGAAGCCATCCGCATGCAGGGGGGGCTTATCTTCGAGCAGTCCGCCGTGACCAGCATCACCCCAGGTCAACCCGCCCTGGTCAAGACCGCCAAGGGGGCGGTGAAGGCGCGCTTCGTGGTGGTGGCCGGCAACGCCTATCTCGGCAACCTGGTGCCCGAGCTCGCCGGCAAGAGCATGCCCTGCGGCACCCAGGTGATCGCCACCGAGGTGCTGGGGGAGGAGCGGGCCCGTTCACTCTTGCCACAGAACTACTGTCTGGAGGATTGCAACTACCTGCTCGACTACTACCGCACCTCCGGCGATCACCGGCTCATCTATGGCGGCGGCGTGGTCTACGGGGCGCGAGATCCGGCGGATATCGAGCGGCTGATCATCCCCAAGATGCGCAAGACCTTCCCCCAGCTCAAAGACGTCAGGGTGGAGTACACCTGGACCGGCAACTTCCTGCTCACCCTGTCGCGCCTGCCGCAGTTTGGCCGCATCGGTCACAACATCTACTACATGCAGGGCTACAGCGGCCACGGCGTCACCTGTACCCATCTGGCGGGCAAGCTGCTCTCCGAGGTGCTGAGCGGTCAGGCGGAGCGCTTCGATGCGTTCGCCAGGCTGCCGCACTACCCCTTCCCGGGTGGCCGCCTGCTGCGCATCCCCTTCACCGCCGCCGGCGCCGCCTGGTACACCCTGCGCGATCGCCTGGGGGTGTGATGTCACCGATGGCCCGCCAGGCTGGCTGGCGACAACAAGAAGAGGGAGGCGTTATGCCTCCCTCGTTTTTTGTCGTCAACCTGCCCGGGCACGGGGCTAGAAGCGGTAGGGGAAGCGGATCCCGATGGTGTAGTCCGGTGCATCCGTGGTGAGCCCGGCAGACCAGTTGACCGCCATGGAGAGGTTGTCGGTGATGGCCCAGGTCGACCCCATGCCAAAGCTGGCGGCGTTGGCATCGGAGCCAGTGACCTTCTCCATGGCAAAGCCTTCGGACCCCTGTTCGGACTCCATGGTGACGCGCTGGTTGATGTTGAAGGAGAGGCTGAAGCGTTCGTTGAGAGCGAATGCGACCCCCAGGCCATATTCATACCAGTCCCCCAGCTGGATGCTGCCGGGCTGGTTGCCGGGCTGGTAGGATATATCGTCAAAGTCCTGTTTGAGGCTGTGGCCATAGTTGAGGCTGGCAAACAGGATGGCGGGATCCATGGTCTTGACCAGGGAGAAGCCGGTGGAGAGCTGCCAGAGCCCGTTGCCGGTGGCGAGCTCCTTGGGGGTCACCAGGTTGCCCGATTCCGAGGTGTTGATCTCGATGCCGTAAGGATCCTTGCCGGTCGGCGCCTTGGCCCGGAAGTTCCACACCAGATCCGGCCAATCCTCGCTCTCGGCCATGACCCTGTAGTAGATGGCGAGGCTGAGATCCCCCAGACCGCCATCGCTGACGCTCTGCTCCTCGAAGTCGCGGCTGGAGTTCTCCTTGCCGGTGCTCTGGTAGTTGGTGTTGCGGAACATGTAGGGGAGGGCCAGCTCCAGTTGCCAGCGATCGTTGAGGGTGTAGCGGGTGATGACATCCGCCGTCCACTGATCGGAGCGAACCCGATCCAGGTTGATTTCGCCAAGGAAGATGGCGTCCAGGGCGAGGAAGCCGCGCAGGGCGAGATCCTTGCGGTTGTAGTGCTGATAGGAGAGGCCCACATCGACGGTCAGGGCGCGGTCGAACACATTGTGCTGTTCGATCATCAGGTCTTCGGTACTGCGGCCGACCTCCGGCGTGCGCCGTGAGGCGTCCTGCTGGGTGGAGGCGACGGCGGCCCCGGCTCCGACCCCGGCGGTTGCCGTCGTGGCACCGGCGGCCTTGACGGCCTCCAGGCGGGCCTGGAGCTGATGAAGGGCCTGATTTTGCTGGATCAGTTGCTGGCGCAGGAGATCCAGCTGTTGTTGCAGGGCCTCCTCTTCGGCCGTGGCCCCCCAGCAGGCGAAGGGGGCGAGGGCAATCAACAGCATGCGAGACTGTTTCATCGGGATACGTCCTTGTTGTTTATCATCCTTTCTGATGGTTCAGCCCCCGGGCTCACCGGTGCTCAGCGCGAAAACCAGATGCGGGTCTGATTGAGCGTCTGCAAACCGTCCCCTCTGACCTTGTTGAACTGCAGCAGCCCCCGGCTGAAGTCGGTACCACGCAGGCTCTGCTCCAGCAGGACCCGGCCGTCGGAAGAGTGTAGTTGCAAGCCGGCATAATTCCCCGAGACCCGATAAGTGGCGGTGCCAAGATCGCCCTGGTGCTCGTAGCTGCCCGCCTGAACCAGGTGTCCCGTCATGGTCGGAGTGGTCAGTTCAATACCGGTCTGGTTGACCGAGCTGTTGCCGCTCCCCTCCAGTTGAACGACCTGCACCAGCCCGGCCCCCTGCACCTGGGCCTCCTTGGCGGGCGTGGCCGCGGGCTTGACCTCATCCTTGACGCGCACATCCAGCTTGGGTTTGTTTTGCACAATGCTCAGCGCCAGGTTCATGGCCGCCGTCTGCTGGGCCTGGGCCGTGGTCAGTGACGAGATGAACTCGATGCCGAAGTAGCTGATGCCATGGCTGCTGACATAGCGGCCGCGCAGGTGGGCCAGCTCCCCGTCCGCCAGTTCGGGCGCAAAGTGGTCTGACAGATGGGCCAGCGGGTCCGGTGCTGCTAGCAGCGGAGAGGCGATGCCACCCAGGCTGCAGAGGAGGCATAGGGCGGGTCGGGTATTCATGATGACCTCACATTAGCTCTTTGTGCTGAAAACCGAATTCCAGCAGGGATGTTTCATTGACCGGGGCGAAGAGCCCATCCTTGCCTCTGACAGAGAGCGGGGGAGAGGGGTTGGCAAGGGGGGCATCGGGACGATAGCCCGCGCCGATGACGGCGAGGAGGATGCCGTTCCAGCTCTCCTTGAACTCCTTGAACGTGATCACCCGGTTGCCGAGGGCCGGGTCTGCCAGATAGACGCGATCGTGGCGATCGATGGCCCGCAGCACGGCAAAGTGCTGATAGCCGCGAATGTTGAGCAGGACGATGGTGGGCACCCTCACCTGGCGCAGTTTTTCATCGCCCAGTCGATACCCTCTGACCCGCATGCCGAGCATTTGCAGGTACTGCTTCATGTCGAGCATGGAGAAGCCGTAGTGCTTGACCTGCTCCGGGTCTGCCATGGCAAGCATGCCATCCATGACCCAGCGTTCATTGGTTGCATGGCCGTAGGCGTAGCGCAAGATGGTGGCGACGGCGGCGGCCCCGCAACTGAAATCCGTATGTTGGCGCTCGATGTTGGCGTACCGGCGCTCCAGAATGCTCTGTACCGGTTTGTTGAGATCCCCCAGCGCCGGGAGATGCTCCCCCAGTGGCACCGAGCCTGCCCAGACGGCAGGACAGCACAGCAACAGCAACAGCCAGCGCATTCAGACCTCCAGTGTCAGGGAAAAAGGGGGCACTGGGCCCCCTCGCATCGACTTACTTGGCAAACCCTGCGGCCAGCGAGAGATTGTTCGCTTGCAGGTTGTTGGTCCCCGAGGAGACGTTCACCCCGATGTTGCCCACGGCACCGTTGAAGGCGCCGCCATCGATGGTTGCCCGGTTGAAGGTTTCGCGGCTGGTGTAGGTGTTGACCACGGGAATATACCCGACGGCGTACCCACTGAGCTTGATGTCACCCTCTTCCTTGAACTCGAACTTGCCATCATCTTTCGGGTTGTTGTTGCCGTACCTGTCGTTGTCATTGTCGTGGCCATGTCCTTTCTTGACATCATGACCGGTACCGCCCCCCTCGTAATCGCCCCAAGCCTTGAGACCGAGGAACACACCCGCCTTGTCAACTGTCTTGGTTGCACTCAGGCTTTGGTTTTCGGTCATGTTCTTGGAGACGCTCTGGCTGTTGGCCACGGTGGCCACGGCCATGTTGCCGGTGGACACGGACGCTGCCATGTTGTTGGCCTGGACGTTACCCGAGCCCGAGGTCACGTTGACCCCGATGTTGCCTGCGGCATCCTTGAAGGCCCCATCGCCCACACCGGCCTTGTTCTGATGGCCGTGATTGGTCGTCCAGTTGTTGCTGGCGCTCTGGGTGGAGAAGACCTCGGCATCCGACGATCCGCCAGGGGCGCCATGTTGTTGTTGACCACGACCCATGATGAACTCGGCATCGACCTCGTCATAGGCGGCCAGGGAAGCGCTGTTGCCCTGTACGTTGGAGTCACCGGCTGCGACGTTGGCGCCAATGTTACCGGATGCACCCTTGAACGAGCCGTCGATCTTGCTCGTGTTCTCCGTTCTTGTATTGGCGGTGCCTATCATGGAACTGGACTGCTGGTTGTCCACGACGGCCATGCCGAGTTTGTTGACGTTGATGTAGCCGCCGACATTGACCCTGCCTTCGTATTCCACATCGACTTCTGCCTTGACCTTCTTGGTCAAGGTTGCCCCTGTCTCATCTCTGTCACCGCGGTAATCGGCGGATGCAGTGCCCGACACGGCCATGATGACCGCGGCGGCTAATGAGCTATAAATAAGTCCACGCATAATGAGTCTCTCCATTGAACTTTCAGCGGAAGATATGCCCATCGGCTGATACCCCCGGGCCTGGCTTCCTATCCCTGCGGCATCATGGGGATGCCGTTACTGCGCCAGCCAGGGGCAGGGAAACCATGTTGACTGACTGGTTTCCCTGTCCCGTGACCTGGTTCACCTGAATGACCCCCTTGCTGCCCGTGAGGGCGGTGTCATCCAGATAGATGCTGGTAGTGGTGTTGGCGGGGGGCTTTCCCCCTGGGGTCTTCGCGACGCTGGAGCTGAGATTGATGTCGGTCACGACACCCAGGCCGCTGTCATCGAGGGACAGGGCGAAGGCGTTCAGTTGCTGGTTGCCCTCACCCGCCCCCTGATTGATGCCGACCAGTCCCCGGTTCTGGCTCAGGGCCGAGCCCAGGATGGCGACGCTCTGGCTGCCGTTCAGATTGGTGGTGGATTGATTCAGCTGACCAAATTGAATGACGGCCGGACCCGAAATGGCGATGGCGGCAAGATTGCCTTGTTGGTTGTTATTGCCGGCAACCATATTGACGCCCATGGAACCACGAATATTGCTCAATGCCTGAGCACCGAGATCGACCCGGTTTTGTGCCATTGAGGGGGTGGCAAATGCCAGAAAAGGAAATGCTGCCAATGCAATATATATTTTCATGTTCTGTCTCCATATGCCAGGAGGGCTTATTGGAGAGAGCAACGACCATGCCAATTTACAACCATATGATTTTTAGTTGTTTTTTATTTGATATAATTGTTTTTACGTCTCAATATTGAGAGCGACATATTATGTCGTGAAGTAAGCGCTTATTTATCAATGGATTTATTTTTTCTCACGGATAATTTGGCTGTCTCAATATTGTGGTGCCATCAATCTAAAGGCGGGATGGTTTATAGTTATCATCGTCTGGCCATATTAAATGGCGCCATTTGATGATAAAGGGAGTTATCTGGACAAGTCGTCAGACTCCTTCGTGCAGTGGCGATAACAAGGAGTTGTCCCTATGACAGAAACGGCATTGTTGCTCATCAATTCATGTGCCGTACTGGAAAGCCTGCTGGAACAAGGCGAGTGGCAGGTGGAGCAGGCAAGCTCCCTGGTGGTGGCAGAGAAAAAACTGCAGGAAAAGGACTATCCCCTGGTGCTGGTGGTAATCGAGCATCAGCAGCACGAAGCCCTCTACAACCTGATTGCGCAGCACTCCGGCGCCTTGTGGATCGGCCTCATCCAGCGGGACTGTCTCGCCAGCGAAGCCCTTCGCAATTTGCTGGCAGCCTGTTTTCATGATTTTCACACCTTTCCCCTGGACAGAGACAGGCTCTCCCACAGCCTGGGACATGCCCTGGGGATGGCGCGCCTCATCCGGCGACACCGCCCCCGACTGCAACCCCAGCTTCGTTTCATCCAGGGGGAGAGCGCCCCCATCCGCCAGTTGCGCGACCAGATCGTGCGGTTGCAGCATTGCCGCCTGCCCGTACTGGTGACGGGACCGAGCGGCACGGGCAAGGAGCTGGTGGCCCGGGAGCTGCACTACAGCACGTTCGGGGAGGAGAGCCCTTTCGTGGCGGTCAATTGCGGGGCCATGCCCCATCAGCTCATCCAGTCCGAGCTGTTCGGCCACGTCAAGGGGGCCTTCACCGGGGCACAGCACCACAAGATAGGCAAGATAGAGGCCGCCGATGGCGGCACCCTGTTTCTCGACGAGATAGGGGAGTTGCCACTGGAGGATCAGGCAACCCTGCTGCGCTTCTTGCAGGAGCAGTGCATAGAGGCGGTGGGCAGCCACCTGACGCGTCGTGTGGATGTGCGGATCATCGCGGCCACCAATATCGATGTGGAGCAGGCGGTGGCCAGCGGCGGCTTTCGCATGGATCTCTACTACCGGCTCAACGTGGTGCGCCTGCGCACCCCGGCCTTGTGCGAGCGGGCGGAAGACATCCAGCTCCTTGCCGATGACATTCTGGCGGAAGTGCGGGGCGTGCGGGTGCTCAGTTTCACCCGCAAGGCGCGCCAGGCCATGCAGTCCTATGGCTGGCCGGGGAATGTGAGGGAGCTGCGCAACCGGGTTCAGCGGGCGGTGGTCATGTGCAGCGGCCCCTTCATCGAAGCCGATGACATGGAGCTGACCAACATGGACAGCCTGCTGCTCGACGGCTCGCTCAAGGCGGTGCGCGAAGCGGCGGAGCGTCAGGCCTTGCAACGGACGCTGGCCCGCTTCCCCGATCAGCTCGAGGAGGTGGCCCGCACGCTCGATATCTCCCGGGCCACCCTTTATCGCCTGCTGGACAAGCACGATCTGCTGTGAGGGGACGGCAGTATCGCCCCGTCATGCAAAAAGCCCGGGCAGCAGGCCCGGGCTGCTTGTCTGGCCCCGTCGTGGGGACTCGTGACTTCCGATGAGCTTCAGGCCATCTCCATGGCCAGGTGACAGAGTCGCCGCGCAGCCTCCTCCTCGCTCTTGACCACCTGATGCACGCCGCGCACGCGCAGATGATGCACCTCCTCGTGCTGGTGGGCACAGGCGGCGATGCGCATCAGGGCGCCGTATTCCTGCGCCCTGATGGCTATCTCACCGGCCAGCAGGCTGTCATCCAGGGTGATCAGCAGCCAGCTGGCGTTGGGCAGCGCCGCCGTCAGCAGATCCTGCTGGATGGGATGGCCCGCCAGACAGGTGATCCCCATGGCTCGCCAGGGGGCCAGCAGTCGCTCGTCGGTGTCGATCACCACCATCTCCCTGCCTTGTTCATGCAACTGCCGGATGAGGTGCTGACCTATCTCGTCGGCGCCCACTACCACCACATGGCCCTGCAAGGGGCAGAGGTGAGGTGACCAATCGGTGCGTGGATCGGGATGGCGCCTCAGCCAGCGCTCCGCCTGGTTGAAGACCAGCGGATTGAGCACGATGGAGAAACAGGCGCCGACCAGCACCAGATCCCGGGCGACTCCGGGGACCAGCTCGAGCATGACTCCGAGACCCATCAGGATGAAGGAGAACTCCCCCACCTGTGCCAGGCTGGCGGAGATGGTCAGCGCCGTGCGCTGGCTGTGGCCAAAGAGCCGCACGATGGCGAAGGCGGCCACCGATTTGCCGATCACGATGACGAACAGGGTGGCCAGCACGGCCAGGGGCTCGCGCAGCAGGATGACGGGGTCGAACAGCATGCCCACGGAGACGAAGAAGAGCACGGCGAAGGCGTCCTGCAGGGGCAGGGTGTCGTTGGCCGCCTTGTGGCTCAGATGGGAGCTGTTCATCACGACGCCGGCGAAGAAGGCGCCGAGGGCAAAGGAGACGCCAAACAGCTTGACGGCGCCAAAAGCGATGCCAAGGGAACAGGAGAGGACGGCCAGGGTGAACAGCTCGCGGGAGCCGGTGGCGGCGGTGCGGGCCAGCAGCCAGGGGATGAGGCGTCGCCCGCCGATGACCATCAGGGCGATGAAGGCAGCCACCTTGGCCAGGGTCAGGCCGATATCCGCCATCACTTGGGCCGGGGTCAGTGCCTCGCCCCCCTGCTGCAGGTTGGCGAGGATGGGGAGCAGTACCAGGGCCAGCACCATCACCAGATCCTCCACGATGAGCCAGCCGATGGCGATGCGTCCCTCGTTGGTGTCGAGCTGGCCGCGGCTCTCCAGGGCGCGCAGCAGCACCACGGTACTGGCGGTGGAGAGGGCCAGGCCAAACACCAGGCCGGCGGTCACGGTCCAGTCGAGCAGTTGGGAGAGGCCAAGGCCGAGCAGGGTCGCAAGGGTTATCTGGACGATGGCTCCCGGGATGGCGATGTGTTTCACCGACAGCAGGTCTTTCACGGAAAAGTGCAGGCCGACACCAAACATCAGCAGGATGACGCCGATTTCGGCCAGCTCGGGGGCGAGCCGCAGGTCGGCGACATAGCCCGGCGTAAAGGGGCCGCATACCACGCCGGCCGCGAGGTAGCCCACCATGGGGGAGATGCGCAGGCGGCTTGCCAGCATGCCGAAGAGGTAGGCCAGCACGATGCCGCCTACCAGGGTGGTGATAAGGGGGAGTGAGTGGTCCATGTCGTCACCTCGCTAATGGCAGTCAGGGGCTACCAGATCACCCGAAGGTGAAGAGGGCAGCTGTCAATGAGCAGGGGGCGAAAGAGACAGAAGTTGGCCGTATCAAGGGGAATCTTGAGGGCAACAGATGCCGTTTCTATTGAAAAGTAATGCATTTATATGCCATGAGCAACACTGTTCCAGTTTCTGCGTTGGTTTTAATGAAAAGCGTCTTTAATGCATTGCGATTGGGTGAAAAGAGTGTGCAGTTAAAGAAAAATTGGCAGGAATAATCAATCGATGATGATGTCGGGAGGCAAGGGAGAACACCTATG
Source organism: Aeromonas sp. R10-1 (assembly GCF_040908465.1). Classification (NCBI taxonomy): domain Bacteria; kingdom Pseudomonadati; phylum Pseudomonadota; class Gammaproteobacteria; order Aeromonadales; family Aeromonadaceae; genus Aeromonas; species Aeromonas sp. R10-1. The sequence continues at coordinate 64,516 of NZ_JBFODT010000036.1, read as the reverse complement.
AGCACACGGCATGGAGGAGGCTGGCCTCCTCCATGGTGAACGAGGGTGCTGAAGGGGCATCACTCCCCCCTGGCGACCCCCTCACGTCTGGGGTCTGCGGCCCCCAGCCAGCCGCCGGCATGGCGCTGGACGCCCTGCAGCCCGGAGGTCTGCTCGTTAAGCAGGACCTCGTGCCCTCTGGCCTTGAGCCCCTGAACCACGGCGTCGGGCGTGCGCCCCTGCTCCAGCTCGGTGGGGCCGTTGCGACTGCCGAAATTGGGCAGGTTGATGGCCTGCTGCAGGTCGAGCCCCCAATCCTGGGTGCCGAGCAGCGCCTTGCCCACGTAGTTGATGATGGCCGAGCCTCCCGGGGAGCCCAGGCTCATCTCGAGCTCGCCGCTTGCCTTGTCAAACACCAGCAGGGGAGACATGGAGGAGCGGGGGCGCTTGCCGGGCTCCACCCGGTTGGCCACCGGCAGGCCGGCGGCGTCCACCGAGGTGAAGGAGAAGTCGGTGAGCTGGTTGTTCAGCAGGTAGCCGTTGACCATCAGCCGCGAGCCGAAGCCATCCTCGATGGAGCTGGTCATGGCCACCGCCATGCCGCTCTTGTCCACGATGGAGATGTGGCTGGTGGAGGGCAGCTCCGGGGTGGCGTCCCGGCCCCTGGCCAGCGCCCGTGGCGGGTTGCCGGGCTGGGCGACGCCCATGGAGCGGTTGCCGATAAGGTGCCCCCGCTGCGCCAGATAGCCCTTGTCCAGCAGGCCTGTCACCGGCACGTCGACGACGTCGGCCACATACTGGTTGCGATCGGCGAAGGCGAGGCGTGCCGCCTCGCTGTAGAGGTGAATGGCCTCGCTGGAGGCGGCCAGTTGACCCTGCTCCCCCTGTACCGGTTTGAGGGCGGCCATGTCCCGGCTTTCCAGCATGCCGAAAATCTGGCCGAGGGCCAGGGTGCCGGAGGAGGGGGTCGGGAAGCCGCAGATCTCGCTCTGGCGATAGTCAAAGCAGAGCCCGTCCCGCAGCTTGGCCCGGTAGCTGGCGAGATCGGCGGCGCTCAGCACCCCGGGGTTGGTCGGGTGGGCGTGCACCTTGGCCACCATGGCCTCGGCCAGCGGGCCGCGATAGAAGGCGTCGGGGCCGTCGCTTGCCAGGGTACGCAGCACCCTGGCCAGGGCCGGGTTGGTGAGTCGGGTACCGGCCGTCTTGGGAGTGCCGTCCGCCTGATAGAAGTAGGCACGGGCGTCCGGATCCCCGGCCAGATAGGGATCTTTTGCCAGCAGGGTGGCGAGGCGGGGGCTTATCACGAACCCTTGCTCCGCGAGGGTGATGGCGGGTTCGAACAGCGTGGCCCAGGGCAGCTTGCCATAGCGCTCGTGGGCCAGGGCCAGGGCACGCACCGTGCCGGGGGCGCCGACGGAGCGCCCGCCCACCACCCCCTCATAGAAGGCCATGGGTTTGCCCTCCTTCATGAAGAGCTGATCGGTGGCAGCGGCTGGGGCTGTTTCCCGGCCATCCACCGCCGCCACCTGCTTGCCGTCCCACACCAGCATGAGGGAGCCGCCGCCGATGCCCGAGGATTGAGGCTCCACCAGGGTCAATACCAGCTGGACGGCGATGGCTGCATCGACGGCGCTGCCCCCCGCCTTGATGATCTGGTAGCCCGCATCCACCGCCAGCGGGTTGGCCGCCGCCACCATGAAGTCACGGCCTTGCCAGCCCGGTTTGTCAATCCAGCCGCTGGCCGCTTCCGGGGCGATCAGGGTCTGGGGAGGAGGGACATAGTGAAAGCCGTCCTGGGAGGCGCAGCCGCCAAGCAGGCCGAGGGCGACCAGCAGGCCGAGGGGTTTGAGGGACATGACAGGCTCCTTGTCGGTTTCTTGTTCACCTGCCGAAATGTGTCACACTTGGAGCTTGATTAAAAGTTTGTCTTAATACTCATATGGTTACAAAACTATCAAGGAGGCGCTCATGACACACCGGGGGACTCTGGCGAAACCTTGCATGGCGGGGCTGCTCTGCCTGTTGCTGACGGCCTGCGGGGAGCCGACCTTCAGACCGCTGGCCCAGGGGGAGACCCTGCTCGCCTTCGGGGACAGTCTGACCGAGGGGCGCGGGGTGAGCCCGTCCCAAAGCTACCCCAGCGTGCTGGCGAACCTGAGCGGCCATCCCGTGGTCAATGGCGGGGTGTCCGGAGAGCTGAGCCAGGCCGGTAGGGCCCGCCTGCCCGGGTTGCTGGCCCGGCACAGACCCGCTCTGGTCATCCTGCTGGAGGGGGGCAACGACATCCTGCGTGGCAGCGGGGAGGCGGCCCTCAAGGCCAATCTCGCCGCCATGATAGAGGCGGTGCAGGGGAGCGGGGCCCAGATCCTGCTTGTCGGGGTGCCCCGAAAATCCCTGTTTGCCGATGGCGCTCCCCTCTACGAGGAGCTGGCAGAGCAGTACGGGCTGGTGCTGGACAACGACAGCATCGGCGAGTTGCTGCGAGACCCGGCCCTGAAGTCCGATACGGTGCATTTCAATGCCGAGGGTTACCGCACCCTGGCGCAGCGACTTCATCGACTGTTGCAGGAAAGGGGGGCACTCTAGCGAGGTGTCATGCTGCCGGGGCAGTTCGCCATGCTGCTAAAGCCTATGGGGTCAGGAGATTGCGCGGCGGGAGGGCGACGGCGCTACTCCAGAGGCGTCCAGCCCGTGGCGACAATGCCCGAAGACATGAAAAAACCGCCGTGAAGGCGGTTTTTTGCAATCAGGCTGAGCCAATTTGCTTAGATGGACTGCTCTTCACCACCCAGGGCGGCAAACAGGGCCGGGATGAACTGGGAGAGCTCGGCGGTGACCAGGGCGAAGTCGGCGTCCAGGCGGGCGGCGGGATCTTCACTGGTGACGTCGTCGTTCTGCTCGCGCAGCTCTTCGCTGAACTTGAGGCGCTTGATGGAGAGATCGTCCCCCAGCACGAAGCTCAGGGTTTCGCCCCAGTTGAGGGCCAGCTTGGTCACCAGCTTGTCGTTGGCCAGGTGGTTCTTGATCTCCTCGCTCATCAGATCCTGCTGCTTGCAGCGGATGATGCCGCCGTGCTCCATGGCGCTGCGCAGCTCGGCTTCGTCCTCCAGGGTGAAGGCGGCGGGCAGGTTGCCCTCGTTGAGCCACTCGGTCATGGTGATCTCGGGCGGGTTCTTGAGGGCCACCGGCACTACCGGCAGGGAGCCGATGGATTTGCGCAAGAGCGCCAGCAGATCGTCCGCTTTCTTGGCGGAGCCTGCATCCACCACCATCAGGTTGTCGGCAGGGTTTATCCAGGCGAAGGTCTGGCTGGTGCGGCTGAAGGCGCGAGGCAGCAGGGTGTGCATGATCTCCTCTTTCAGCGCCTCCTTCTCTTTCTTCTTGAGGGCGCGACCCTGCTCGAATTCAATGGCCTCTACCTTCTCCGCCAGCATCTCCTTGACCACGGTGCCGGGCAGCATTTTCTCTTCCTTGCGAGCGCACAGCAGGATGTGGCCAGAGGCGGCGTGGGTCAGGGTGGAGCCGAATTTGCCAAGGGGCTTGACCCACCCGAACCGGGAGATGTCCTGGCTGCCGCACGGGGTGAAGGCGCAGGCTTCCAGCTGGGTTTCCAGCTGCTCAACGGTCAGGTCGAAGGGGCGGGTAAAGCGGTAAATCTGCAGGTTTTTAAACCACATGGCGTCCTCGGTCTCTAGATTGTCCGGCGGGCATTGTACTAGAGAGGCGCTTTGTGATCAGCCAATCATTCTCGCTAAATAAAGGGCGATCGACCTCACAGGGCCCCATCTTGATCCCCCGGGAGCGGGCCCAACTCCCCTAGACTGCGAGTGTTCACATTGCTGACAAGGAGGCGACCATGTTGAGACAGAGTCGGCCGGAAGACATGGAAGAGATCGTCGAAATCTGGCTCCTGGCCTCCCTGCAGGCCCACGATTTCGTCGATGCCTCCTGCTGGTGGCAGGCTCAGGAGGAGCTGCGTACCCGCTACCTCGATCACGCCCGCATCTGGGTGTTCGAGGAGCGAGGGGATCTGCTCGGCTTCATGGCGCTGGTGGATGATTACCTGGCTGCACTTTTCGTGCGCCCCGATAGGCAGGGGCGGGGGGTGGGGCACGCCCTGTTGCAGGAAGCCAGATCCAGATGTGCCGAGCTGCATACCCGGGTCTTCGTGGAGAACGAGCCAGCGGTGCGTTTCTACCGCCGCCACGGCTTTGAAATCGGGGGGGAGGTGCCCGATCCCCTCACCGGCCATCTTCAGTACCAGATGCATTACCAAGCCGTCTGAATCTGACGTCTGGGGCTGCCCCGGTTGAAAACGGGGGGCACCATCCTCATCTTGTCTCCATCCCGGGGCGCCCTCGCCCCCGCTCTCTTCTTCTTATCGAGCCGTTTTCCATGAAGATCCTGCACACCGCCGACTGGCACCTCGGTCATCAGCTTCACGGCCACGACCGCCGCTTCGAACACGACGCCTTCCTCGATTGGCTGGCCGACACCATCAAGACCCGCGACATCGACGCCTTGCTGGTGGCGGGCGATCTGTTCGATACCGCCAACCCTCCCGCCAGCGCCTGGCAGCAGCTCTACCGCTTTCTGGCGCGGCTGCGCGCCGAGCACCCGGCACTGGATATGGTGCTCATCGGCGGCAACCACGATTCTCCTTCCAAGCTGGATGCCCCCCACGAGCTGCTGCGCGCCTTCGACCTGCATCTGGTGGGCAGCATCAGCCGGGACGACGAAGGGCGTCTCGAGACCGAGCGCCTGCTGGTGCCGCTGCGAGGCAAGGATGGCGAAGTGGCCGCCTGGTGCGCCGCCGTGCCGTTTCTGCGCAGCAGCGATCTGCGCCCCGACGGGCTCAACGAGGAGCAGGACAGACTCATCGAAGGGGTACGCCAGGTCTATGAGGCTGTGCTGAGCGAGGGGCGTGCGCGCTGCCATCCGGATCAGGCCCTCATCGCCATGGGCCACGCCTATCTGGCGGCGGGTCAGCTCTCCGAGCTATCCGAGCGGCGGGTGCTCGGCGGCAACCAGCATGCTCTGCCTGCCGAGCTGTTTGCCGCCGCCGACTACACGGCGCTGGGTCACCTGCACCTGGCCCAGAGCCCGGCCGAGGGGGTGCACTACAGCGGCTCGCCGCTGCCGCTCTCGCTGGCCGAGGCGAACTACAACCATCAGGTGCTGGAGGTGACGTTTGAGGGGGGCAAGCTGGCCCGCTTTGAGCGGATCCCGGTGCCCCGCGCGGTGGAGATGATCCGGCTGCCCCAGAGCGGCCTCGACGAGGCGCTCCGGGCCATCGAGGCGCTGGCGCTGCCCGCTTGCCCGCAGCAGGCCCAGCCCTTCCTCGAGGTGCGGCTGCTGCTGCCCAAACCCGAGGCCCGCATCCGCGAGCGCGTGCTGGCCGCCATCGGTGACAAGCCGGTGCGCCTTGCCCGCATCACGACCAGTTATCAAGGCTCGGGCCAGGGGCTGGCGGATGGTGCCGGCCAGCGCCGGCTCGATGAGCTCTCCCCCACCGAGGTGTTTCGCCTCTGCTATCAGCGTCAGTTCGACGGGGAGCCGGAGGCCGAGCTGGTGGCGTCGTTTGAAGAGATCCTGGAGCAGGTGAAGGAGTCCAGCCAATGAAAATCTTGACCCCATCCGATGAGAATCTGGTCAGAGCCAACCTGTCAGCGCAGCAAGCGGCACGGATGAAGGAGTGCAACGCATGAAAATCTTGTCGCTGTCAGGGGAGAATCTGGCCAGCCTGACCGGTCAATTCACCATCGATTTTGCCGGTGGCGCCCTGGGGGCCGCCGGCCTGTTTGCCATCACCGGCAATACCGGCGCAGGCAAGAGCACCCTGCTCGATGCCATCTGTCTGGCGCTATACGACGAGATGCCGCGCTTTATCGCCAATCGCAAGAACGTCGCCGAAGTGGGTCGCATGGATGACGAGGAGAAGCTCAAGGCCAACGATGTGCGCGGCATCCTCAGCCGCGGCCACGCCAGCGGTTTTGCCGAGGTGCAGTTTCGCGGCTGTGACGGCCGCATCTGGCTGGCCCGCTGGGCGGTGCGCCGGGCCCGCAACCGCGCCGAGGGGCGCTTTCAGGCCCAGGAGCGCAGCCTGACCGACGTGGCGTCGGGCCAGGTGTTCAGTGGCAGCAAGAGGGAGCTGCAGGATCGCATCGACGAGCTGGTGGGGCTCTCCTGGGAGCAGTTTCGCCGCGCCGTCATCCTGCCCCAGGGGGAGTTTGCCGCCTTCCTCAAGTCGAGCGCCGACGAGCGTTCGGCCCTGCTCGAACGGATGACCGGCACCGAGCTCTACTCCGCTATTTCGGTCCAGACCCATGAGCGGGCGCGGGAGGAGCAGCAGAAACTGGCTGCCATCCGCCAGCGGCTCGGTGACGTGGCGCTGATGGACGAGGCGACCCGCGAGCAGTGGGTGAGCCAGCAGGTCAGCCTCGCCACCAGCCTCAAGCACGAGCAGCAGCAACAGCAGCTGATGCAGGACTTGCGCGATCTCAACGGCCGCATCGCCGCCCAGTTGCAGGCCTGTCAGGAGGGGGAAGCGGCCCTTGCCGCAGCCGAGGCGGCCCACGGTGCGGCCGCCCCCGAGCGGGAGGAGTTCGCCCGCGCCGAGCAGGCCCAGGTGGCCCGCGCGGATCACGACGAACTGGCTCGCCTCACCCTGGAGGTGCAGCAGCAGGAGAAGGCGCTGGCCGAGCTTGGCCCTGAACTTGGCAAGCTGGAGGAGCAGACCCAGCAGAGCGCCCTCACCGAACAGCAACTGCTGGCGGAGAAGATCGCCGCCGAGCGCGAGTGGGGCGCCCTGCAGCCTGAACTCAAACGGGCGCAGGAGCTCGACACCCGCATTCGGGAAAAGCAGCAGCAACTGCAGAAGATCCAGCAGGAGGGGGCGCAGGAGCGGGAGGTGCAGCTCACCCTGGAGCAGGGCTGGCGCCAGCAGCGCCAGCAGGTGGAACAGCTCCAGGCCCAGCACCTGCAGTGGGGCGCCTGGCTTGAGGAGCACAAGGAGCTGGCGCCGGTGGCCCGCCAGTGGCAGCCCCTGCTCACCGCCATGCAGGATTGGGCCGAGGATGCCGACAGGCTGCAGCAGCTGCTCACCCTGCGTGAGCACAAGCTGCGCGCCCTCAGGCAACTGCAACACCAGCTGGAGCAGGGGCAGCAGGAGCGCGACTACTGGCAGCGCGAGCAGACCCGGTTGCAGCAACAGCAGCACGAATTGCAGGAGCAGCAGTGGGAGGGGCGTCTCGCCAAGGCGCAGGAGCAGTGGCAAGGGCAGACCGAGCAGCTGGGCCAGTTGCGCCAGCTGCTGGAGCTGGCCGACTATGGCCGCAATCACGGCGAGCAGCATGGTCGCCTGCAGCAGGAGATCGCCCAGCTGGAGCAGGCGCTCGGCAAGCTGGCCATCCTCGGCGACGAGCTGGCGCCGGCTCGTGAGCGGCTCGCCCTGCAACGGGACGAGGCACGCCACGCGCTGGAGCAGTCCCGCGCCATCGCCAGTTTCGAGCAGCATCGCCACATCCTGCGCGACGGTGAACCTTGCCCGCTCTGCGGCGCCGAGGAGCACCCCTATCGCCAGAGCCAGCCACAGGTGGCGGGCATCCTCGGGCAGCTGGCGGAGCGCGTCCGCAGCCTGGAGCTCGAGTGGGAGCGGCTCAATCACCAATACATTCAGTGCGAGAGCGAGTGCCAGGAGCTGACCCGCCAGCTGGCGGTACGCCAGCAACATCTGCCTGAGCTAGAGACGCGCGCCGAGCAGCTGACCCAGCGCTGGCAGCAGCTCGGCGGTGCCGAGCTGCTGGGCCATCCGTTGCCGCTACGCCAGAGCCCGAGCGAGTGGAACGAATTGATGAGTACCCTGCTTGGTCGTGGCCAGAGTCTGGAGCAGGGGCTGGCTAGGAGCCAGCAGCAGCTGCGTGAGGCCCAGCTCGGTCAGCAGCAGTTGCAGGCCGTGCGCCAGCAGCTGAGCCAGCTGGCCAGCCAGCACCAGCAGTTCGAGCAGCAGTGGCAGGAGGCCGACCGCCAGCGCATCGCCCTGGAAGGGGAGGTGAAGGCGATGGGCGAGCAGGAAACGACCCTGCGCCAGCGCCTTGAGCAGGGGGGCAGCCGGCTCGATGAGCAGATGGGGGGCCAGCCCTGGCGTCAGTGGCTGGGCAGCCAGCAGTGGCGCGAGTGGCAGCGGGCCTGCGAGGCCTGGCTGCACGGCCAGAGCGAGTGGGAGCGGCTGACCGGCGAGATTGCCAGCCTCACCCCGGCCCTGAGCGCTCAGGAGGCGCGTCTGCAGACCCAGCGTGAGCTGCTGCACAAGCTCGAGCGCGACTACAAGGAGCATGAACAGCAACGGCAGGGGCTGGTTACCAGCCGTGCCACCTGTCTGGGGGGCGAGGAGATTGCCCTGGTCGAAAGCCGCTGGCAGCAGCGGCTGCAACAACTGGCGAGCGAGCTGGAGACGATGCAGGGGGCGGCCCGCGCCCTGCGCGAGCGCCAGACCGAGCTCAAGACCCGTCTCAGCCATCTGGAGCAGGAGAAGCAGGTGAGCAGCCGGCGGCGGCGGGAGGTGCTGGGGCGCTGGGCTGCCCACGCCAGCAGCCTCGGCATCGCCGAATATGACCTGCGCCGCCTGCTGGCCATGAGCCCGGATGAGCTCAAGGGGCGCCGCGCCGCCTTGCAGGCGCTGGAAGATGCCCGCGCCGAGGCGCGTACCCGCTTGACCGAGCGGCAGCGGGCGCTGGCGCTGGAGGAGAGCAAGCGAGATCGTTACCGCGAGCATCACCCCGAGCTGGCCGCGTTGGCGCCACAGGAGCTCGCCAGCCGGCTGACGGCGCTGGAGGCGCACTGCCGCACTCTCGACGAGCAGCTGTTCCAGTGCAAGAGCACGCTGGCCCAGGCCGAGGCGGCGGCCCTCAAGGCGGGCACCTTGCAGGAGGAGCTGGCTGCCCAGCAGGCGGTGGCGGATCATTGGCAGCGGCTCTCCGATCTCATTGGTTCGGCCAGCGGCGCCAAGCTGCGTACCTTCGCCCAGAGCCTGACCCTGGAGCGGTTGCTGCTGGAGGCCAACGCCCAGCTTGCCGAGCTCTCCCCTCGCTATCGACTGGAGCGGGTGCCCGGCACCGATCTGGCGCTGCAGGTGGTGGATCTCGACATGGGGGACGAGGTGCGCTCGGTGGACTCCCTCTCCGGCGGCGAGAGCTTCCTGGTGTCGCTGGCGCTGGCGCTGGCCCTATCCAGCCTGTCGTCGCGCCAGACCCAGGTCGAATCGCTGTTCATCGATGAGGGCTTCGGTACGCTCGATCCCGACAGCCTAGATCTGGCGCTCTCATGCCTCGATTCCCTGCAGGCGGCCGGTCGCCAGATTGGGGTCATCTCCCACGTGCAGACCCTGGTGGAGCGGATCGGCGTGCAGGTGAGGGTGGAGGCCCTCGGCGGCGGCGAAAGCCGGGTGGTGTTGCCCGGCTGACGACGTGTCGCCCATGACCCTCCATGAACAAAAAGGCCCCTGTCACAGGGGCCTTTTTGTTGGTGTGCAACCCGTCGCTGGTTATTTGCGCTCGGGCAGCATATTGGTCAGGGTATTGTCCTTGAGCACATGGTGGTGGTAGATGGCTGCCGCTGCGTGCAGGGCAATCAGAGCATAGCCAATGTTGGCCAGCGTCTCGTGCAGCTCCTTGATGGTACCCTTCAGGCCGTCGTCGGGGGCGATGAGAGCGGGGAGCGCCAGGCCGAAGAAGGGAATGGGCTTGCCGCCCGCACTCAGCAGCAGCCAGCCCAGCAGCGGGGTGAGGATCAGGAAGCCATAGAGCGCCAGATGGGCGAGCTTGGCCAGCGTGAGCATCAGGGGGGAGAGCTCGGGCACGATACGCGGTGAGGGGCTACCCACGCGCACCAGCAGGCGTACGACCACCAGAGCCAAGATCAGCAGACCCACCATGAAGTGAAACTCCTTCATCAGGTCTCGGCCAGCCGACCCTTTGGGGAAGATGTCCCTGAACTCCATCAGCGCATAGACGGCGATCATCAGCAGCAGGGTCAACCAGTGCAGCCCTATGCTCAGGCTGCCATAACGTTGTTCGGTATTTCTCAGCATCGTTGTCTCCTCGCCACTTAAGCGGCTTATCTCTTTTCATCCCGTCTCATATCGAGCCAAAGGACCCGCAGGTATCCCTCTTGAGGGTACTCGGCTTGCTTATGCCCGTGTTGATCTCGATAACATTTCTGCCTTTTTGCCATCATGCTGACCTGTGCGGGAGCCCATGGAGTATCAGGAGATGGAAGGGGCAAAAAAAAACCGAAGCACCAGGCTTCGGTTTTTGGCGGTCGCTGGCGTCAGGCCAGGGCGCATTATTTCTTGATGCGGATCACCGGGGTTTCGCCCACGGTCACGGCGCCAGTCATCTTCACCAGCTCTTTGATCTCGTCCATGTTGGAGATGACCACAGGTGTCAGGGTAGACTTGGCTTTGGCTTCCAGAACGGCCAGATCGAACTCGATGATGGTGTCACCGCGCTTGACCTGTTGACCTTCCTGAGCGATACGGGTGAAACCTTCACCCTTCAGCTCGACGGTGTCGATACCGAAGTGAACGAACAGCTCGATACCAGAGTCGGACTCCAGAGAGAACGCGTGGTTGGTCTCGAAGATTTTGCCGATGGTGCCGTCGCACGGAGCAACCATCTTGTTGCCGGCCGGTTTGATGGCGATGCCGTCGCCGACGATCTTCTCGGCGAAGACGACGTCAGGCACATCTTCGATGGGGACGATTTCGCCGGACAGCGGAGCAAAGATTTCGATGCCGCCAGTGTCAGAACTGTCGTCGGAAACCAGTTTCTTCAGTTTGTCGAACAGACCCATAGTAAAAGCTCCTAGAGATGATTGTCGCTGTTTGCAGCCGATCTTAGCAGACTGCCTTCTGCTTAATAAAGTTATCTACGCACGCTTCGATTTCGGCGGCGGTGGCAAAGCTCAGCGCCTGGTCGGCCATGGCCTTCACATCTTCGAAGTTGGTGTTGCGGATAAGCTTCTTGATACGCGGTACAGAGATGGCGCTCATGGAGAACTCATCCAGACCCATACCCAGCAGCAGCAGGGTGGCGCGTTCGTCACCAGCCAGTTCACCGCACATACCGGTCCACTTGCCATTGTCATGGGAAGCGTCGATCACCATCTTGATCAGGGTCAGGACGGAGGGTGACAGCGGGTTGTACATGGCGGAAATCATCTCGTTACCACGGTCGACAGCCAGGGTGTACTGGGTCAGGTCGTTGGTACCGATACTGAAGAAATCCACTTCCTTGGCCAGATGATGAGCCATCACGGCCGCGGCCGGGGTCTCGATCATGATACCCACTTCGATGGATTCATCAAAGGCTTTGCCTTCGGCACGCAGTTCGGCTTTCAGCGTCTCCACGGTAGCCTTCAGGCTGCGGAACTCTTCAACGGAGATGATCATCGGGAACATGATGCGCAGTTTGCCGAAGGCAGACGCACGCAGGATGGCCCGCAGCTGGGCGTTCATGATGTCGGTGCGATCGAAGAAGATACGCACGGCACGCCAGCCCAGGAAGGGGTTCATCTCTTTCGGGAAATTCATATAGGGCAGTTCTTTGTCGCCGCCGATGTCCATGGTACGGACAATGATCGGTTGATCCGGCATGGCTTCGGCCACTTCTTTGTAAGCCTTGAACTGCTCGTCTTCGGTCGGCAGCGCGTCACGGTCCATGAACAGGAACTCGGTACGGTACAGACCCACGCCTTCGGCGCCGTTGCGGATGGCACCTTCGGTATCCTTGACGGTCCCGATGTTGGCGCACACTTCGACCTGGTGGCCATCCAGAGTGATGGCAGGCAGGTCTTTGAGCTTGGCCAGCTCGTCCTTCTCTGCCTGGAACTGGGCCTGGAACTTCTTGGCTTCGTTCAACTGGTCGGCGGTCGGGTTGATGATGACCTGGTTGTTGATCGCATCCAGCACCAGCATGTCACCGTTCTTGACGCGCTCGGTGATGTCGTTGGTGCCCACGACGGCCGGCAGCTCCAGGGAGCGGGCCATGATGGAGGTGTGGGAGGTACGGCCACCGATGTCGGTGACGAAGCCCAGCACGTATTTCAGGTTGATCTGAGCGGTTTCAGACGGGGTCAGGTCTTTGGCGACCAGGATGACCTCTTCGTCGATGGTGCTCAGGTTGACAACGGCGATGCCCAGTACGTTCTTGACCAGACGGGTGCCGATGTCACGGAAGTCGGTGGCGCGCTCACGCAGATAGGGGTCATCCAGATCGGCCATCATCTTGGCGTACTGTTCGATCACCTCGTGAACGGCTCTGTCGGCAGAGGCCTTGTGTTCTTTGATGAAGGATCTGATATCCCCTTCCAGCTCTTCATCTTCGAGCAGCATGATGTGGCCTTCGAAGATGGCCTCTTTTTCTTCACCGAAGGTGCGACCGGCCATCTCTTTGATGGCTTCCAGCTGTGCGGCTGACTTGGTGCGGGCTTCGAGGAAGCGGTTGATCTCGGCATCAATCTGTTCGGCGGGAATCTTGCCCTGATTGATAACGATTTCATCTTCTTTCAGAAGAAGCGCCTTGCCGAATGCGATACCGGGGGACGCAAGAATGCCAGATATCATAATCCTTCCTATTAAAACGACTGTGGGGGAGGAATAAAGCTGGATTACTCCAGCTCGTCCATCAGGGCAACCAGCTTCTCAACGGCTTTCTGAGCGTCCGGGCCGTCAGCCTGGATGGTCACGTTGGTGCCTTTGGTCAGACCCAGGGTCTGGAGCTTGAACAGGCTCTTGGCGCTGGCGGATTTGCCACCGGAGACCACAGTGATCTCGCTTTGGAATTCTTTGGCTTCTTTCACGAACTGAGCTGCAGGACGGGTGTGCAGGCCGTTTTCAGCAGTAATAACAACAGACTTCTCGTACATGGTTTCACCCCATATTATTGATATTGTTTGGAGAGATGGTCGCCAATGAGGCTTCCTGTCTCACCGTGTCAGTATGGATATGTTGTAAAGTAACGAAATCAGACCTGCAATGGTTTAATCCAGGTCAATTTTCTGTGCAGTATTCGGCGTCGTGGCCAGGTATTTTTTCGCTATCAGGCTGCAAGCCGCGTCAGGACTGGCCTGAAATTATTTTATAACGAAAAATAACACTTTGTTACCTTGTGATACCTTGCCAGCAAACACCTCGTGACGCCGCACAGGATATGAGATTTATCACAGAATGTCTGCTTTTTTTGTCATATCCAATTTTGTTATTTTACCCCAAAAAATAAGGGTCCGAGTGGCACTGGTGGCTAGAGAGTTTAGCGCATAATGAAAACGGCGCTCCGAGGAGCGCCGTCGTTTTGGTGTTGGCTGATCAACTACTGCTGCAATTCCTGCTCGCTGAACACACCGGCGAAGAGGGCGCTGGAGAGGTAACGCTCGGCGGCGCTCGGCAGGATGACGACAATCGTTTTCCCTTCGAACTCCGGCTGCTCGGCCAGACGGTTGGCAGCGACCACGGCAGCGCCGGAGCTGATACCGGCCAGGATCCCTTCCTCTTCCATCAGGCGGCGGGCCATCTCGATGGCTTCGTCACTGCTCACCTGCTCGACGCGGTCCAGCAGGCTCAAATCCAGGTTGCCCGGGATGAAGCCGGCGCCGATGCCCTGGATCTTGTGGGGACCGGGCTTTATCTCTTCACCCGCCAGTTTCTGGCTGATGACGGGGGATTCGCTGGGCTCGACCGCCACGGAGACGATGGCCTTGCCTTTGGTCTTCTTGATGTAGCGGGAGACCCCGGTGATGGTGCCGCCGGTGCCGACGCCCGCCACGAACACATCCACCTCGCCATCGGTGGCGTCCCAGATCTCGGGGCCAGTGGTCTGCTCGTGGATTTCCGGGTTGGCCGGGTTTTCAAACTGTTGCAGCAGCACGTACTTGCCCGGCTCGGATTCGAGGATCTCGTTGGCCTTGGCAATGGCGCCCTTCATGCCGAGGGGACCTTCGGTCAGCACCAGGTTGGCACCCAGGGCCTTGAGCAGCTTGCGGCGCTCCAGGCTCATGGTGGCCGGCATGGTCAGGGTGATGGGATAGCCGCGGGCCGCAGCCACGAATGCCAGGGCAATGCCCGTGTTGCCGCTGGTGGGCTCGATGATCTCCTTGCCCTTGGTCAGCACGCCGCGTTTCTCGGCATCCCAGATGAGGTTGGCACCGATCCGGCACTTGACGCTGAAGCTCGGGTTGCGGCTCTCGATCTTGGCCAGCACGCGGCCCTTGGTAACACGGTTGAGACGAACAAGCGGGGTGTTGCCTATGGTCTGGCTGTTGTCCTCAAAAATTTTGCTCATGGTGCTATCCCTGTGTTTGTTAAGGCGATGAAACAAGATTACCCTGTGGTTTCTGAATGAGAAGTGACGAATCGTTATAACAATATGTTATTACAACATATAGAACTTATTCTCTCTTGCCGAGGGGCTCCCGCTGCCTGGGCATCCAATGGAAGGGATCTCATGGGATTTGCAGGAAGCGACCGCTATCTCGCATCACAGGCACTGAAGATGGCCGTCGATGCCGCCATCGTGCTGGAGAAGCCGCTGCTCATCAAGGGTGAGCCCGGTACGGGCAAGACAGTGCTGGCGGAGGCGGTGGCCGAGTCCCTGGGCGCCGAGCTCATCAGCTGGCACATCAAGTCCACCACCAAGGCCCAGCAGGGGCTCTACGAATACGATGCCGTCGCCCGGCTGCGAGACTCCCAGCTCGGTGACCCCAGGGTAGGGGAGATAGGCCACTACATCCGCCGGGGCAAGCTGTGGCAGGCCTTCAGCGCAGAGCAGCGGCCAGTGCTGCTCATAGATGAAATCGACAAGGCGGACATCGAGTTTCCCAACGATCTGCTGCTGGAGCTGGATCGGATGGAGTTCGATGTCTACGAGACCGGCGAGCGAGTCAAGGCCCGCCAGCGGCCGGTGGTCATCATCACCTCCAACAACGAGAAGGAGTTGCCGGATGCCTTCCTGCGCCGCTGCTTCTTCCACTACATTCGCTTCCCCGACAAGGCCGAGATGCAGGCCATCGTCAAGCTCCACTACCCAAACCTCAAGGAGAGCCTGCTCGGTGAGGCGATGGAGCTCTTCTTCGAGCTGCGCGAGGTAGAGGGGCTGCGCAAGAAGCCGTCCACCTCGGAGCTGCTGGACTGGATCCGGCTGCTTTTGGCCGACGATATCGCCCCCGAGGCGATGCGCACCCGCGAGCCGGGCAAACTGGTGCCTGCCCTCTACGGCGCCCTGCTCAAGACCGAGCAGGACCTGCATCTGTTTGAGAAGCTCGCTTTTCTGGCCAGACGCGGCAGCTGACCCATGCTGATCGACTTTTTTACCCATCTGCGCCGTCACAAGCTCCCCTGCAGCCTGCGCGAATTGCTGGACTTGCACGCGGCGCTGGCAGCCAGACTGGCCAGCCTCGACATGGACGAGTTCTACCAGCTATCCCGCTGCCTGCTGGTGAAAGACGAGGCGCACTATGATCGCTTCGATCGCGCCTTCGCCGAGTATTACGAGGGGTTGGCCGCCATCCCCCTGTTGCCGGAGAGCCTGCCTGACGACTGGCTGCGCAAGGAGTTCGAGCGGCTATTGAGCGCCGAGGAGAAGGCGTTGCTCCAATCCCTTGGCGGGCTGGACAAGCTGCTGGCGACCCTCAACCAGCGCTTGAACGAGCAGAAGGAGCGTCACGCCGGCGGCAACAAGTGGGTCGGCACCGGGGGCAGCAGCCCGTTCGGTCACGGCGGCTATCACCCGGAAGGGATCCGCATGGGGGGAGAGGGTCAGCACGGGCGGGCGACCAAGGTGTGGGAAGCGCGCCACTTTCGCAACTTCAGTGACGACTCGCCCCTGGGGCAGCGCGCCATCCAGCTCGCCCTGCGCAAGCTCAGACGCTGGGTGCGCCGGGGCAATCCCGACGAGCTGGATCTCGACGACACCATCCAAAGCTCGGCCAGGCAAGGCTGGCTCGATGTGAAGCTGCGGCCCGAGCGCCACAACGGGGTCAAACTGCTGGTCTTCTTCGACGTGGGGGGCTCCATGGATGCCCATGTGGCCGAGGTGCAGCGCCTCTTTTCGGCCCTGCGCCACGAGTTCAAGCACCTGGTGTTCTTCTATTTTCACAACTGCCTCTACGACTTCGTCTGGCAGGACAATGCCAGGCGCCTTGATGATCGGTTCGATACCCTGCGGCTGCTGCGCACCTACGGCAGCGACTACAGGGTGATGGTGGTGGGGGATGCGAAGATGGGCCCTTATGAAATCACCTGGCCAGGTGGCAGCGTAGAGTACTGGAACGAGGAGCCCGGCCAGGTGTGGCTCGGGCGCCTGCAACAACATTTCCCCAAGATGGTGTGGGTCAATCCGCTGCCAAGGCAGGAGTGGCTGTGGCACCCCTCCATCAAGTTGATGAACGAATTGATCGGCGGGCGGATGCACCCGCTGACCCTGGCGGGTCTGGCTGCGGCCATCGACCAGCTGTGACCCTCTGAACCCTAAAAAACAGACAAGCCGGGATTGCACCCGGCCAGGAGCAAAGATGACCTCTATCGTAATCAGTGGCTCAGGCCTCTATACCCCTCCCTTTGCCGTCAGCAATGAAGCGCTGGTGGCGGCCTTCAACCAGTACGTGGATCTCTACAACGAGGAGAACGCCTCCGCCATCGATGCAGGGCAGCTGCCTGCCAAGCAGCACTCCAGCTGCGAGTTCATCGAGAAGGCCTCCGGCATCAAGAGCCGCTATCTGGTGAGCAGCGAGGGGGTGCTGGATCCCGACATCATGCAACCGCTCATGGCGGAGCGCCCGGACGATCAGCCCTCCATCATGGTGGAGATGGCGGTGGCGGCCGCCGAGCAGGCGCTGATCGCCGCCGGTCGTGAACCGGGGGAGATCGATCTTGTCATCGTCGCCGCCTCCAACATGCCGCGCCCCTACCCGGCGCTAGCCATCGAATTGCAGCACTATCTCGGCGCCAGCGGCCTGGCATTCGACATGAACGTGGCCTGCTCTTCCGCCACCTTCGGGATCAAGACCGCCGCAGACATGCTGGCGGCAGGCACCGCCCGGCTGGCGCTGGTGGTCAATCCGGAGATCTGCTCGGGTCACCTCAACTTCCGCGATCGGGATAGTCACTTCATCTTCGGCGACGCCTGTACCGCCGTGCTGCTGGAGCGGGAGGCCGATTGCCAGGTGGCCAACCCCTGGCAACTGGTGGCCAGCAAGCTGGTGACCCAGTACTCCAACAACATCCGCAACAACTTCGGCTTCCTGAACCGGCTCAGCCCGCGCACCCGCTACGGCGACGACAAGCTGTTCCGCCAGCAGGGGCGCAAGGTGTTCAAGGAGGTGCTGCCCCTGGTGTGCGATCAGATA
The DNA here is from genome assembly GCF_040908465.1 of Aeromonas sp. R10-1. Classification (NCBI taxonomy): domain Bacteria; kingdom Pseudomonadati; phylum Pseudomonadota; class Gammaproteobacteria; order Aeromonadales; family Aeromonadaceae; genus Aeromonas; species Aeromonas sp. R10-1. The sequence continues at coordinate 47,140 of NZ_JBFODT010000036.1, read as the reverse complement.
GCCTCCCAGCTGGCGGAGCAGGGATGGGCGGCCGATGGCTTGAGCCGGCTCTGGCTCCATCAGGCCAACCTCACCATGAACCAGTTCATCGGCCGCAAGTTGCTGGGCCATGACGCCAGCCAGCAGGAGGCGCCTGTCATCCTCGATCGCTACGGCAACACCAGCTCGGCGGGTTCCATCATCACCTTCCACCTCTTCAACCAGGATCTGCCGAGCGGGGCTCGCGGGGTGCTCTGCTCCTTTGGGGCCGGTTACTCCATCGGCAGTCTGCTGCTGCAGCGGCGCTGAGCACCCTGTTTTGCCCATAAAAAAGCCACCCGGGAGGGTGGCTTTTCATGCTGCCCGAGAGGTTTTTTCAAGCGGGTTCGATGGCCAGTACCTGACATTGCGGTTCTTTTATCTGAAATCGCACGTTCACATCGAACAATCTGACACCGTACACCTTGTCATCCGGCTTGCCCTTCTTGTAAGCAGGGCGGGGATCCTGAGCCAGCACCTCCCTCACCAGTTCACGCAGCTCCGGGTGGGCCTTGAGCCAGGGGGCGAGCTGCTGCTCGGCCTGGGCGCTGAAGCTCACCGCCAGCGGCGGGGTGGGGGCATCGGGGGCGAAACCGCCACGGGCGTGGGGCAGGCTGTCGGCATAGGGGACATAGGGCTTGATGTCGACAACGGGGGTGCCGTCAAGCAAGTCCACGGCGCCCAGCTCGAGCCAGAGCTTGCCGCGCTCACGTCCCACCCCGTGCAGTTCGACCACGGAGAGGCCGAGGGGGTTGGGGCGGAAGGTGGAGCGGGTGGCAAAGACCCCGACCCGCTCGTTGCCGCCGAGGCGCGGCGGGCGCACCGTCGGGTGCCAGCCCTGATCCATGGTCTGGTGAAACACGAAGCTGATCCAGAGATGGGAGAATTGCTCGATGCCGCGCAGCACATCGGGCTGATCATAGGGAGGAAGCAGTTCGAGGCGGGCGCGAGCCGCGCTGACCAGACCGGGCTGGCGGGGTATGGCGAACTTCTCCTTGTAGGGAGAGCGGATGATCCCTAGGGTATCGATATCGAACTTCATGGCGGATCCTGGCTGAAAACCCGGGCAATGTAGCACAGGCACGCCGAAAACGCAGGGGGAGCACCAGGACGCAGCCCCTGTGATCCCGCTCCCAGACCCGGTGCCCGGGGGCTGTGTCCTGGTGCCAACTTGCGTAGGGTGGGGCGGCAAAAGGGGTGGCGGGGGAGCGGGCAAGGAGCCTGCTGCCCGCACCATGACGATATGCCTGGCGGCATCAGGGCGTGCCTGGGACGTGTGCTCACCATGCCAGGCCATGGCCGTTTCGGCTGCCCGTGGAGGGGCTGCAAGGAGAGGGCGCCATAGAGGAGAGACAGGGATGAAATTGTTGATTATCGGCGGCACCGGCTTTCTGGGTCGCCACCTGACCACGCTGGCCCTGGATTGGGGGCACGAGGTGACGCTGTTCAATCGCGGCCACCGCCAGCACCCGGATTGGCGGGAGCTGACCCAGCTTCACGGGGACAGAGACGGAGACCTGGCCCCCTTGCGGGGCGAGGGGCGGCACTGGGATCTGGTCATCGACACCTGCTGCTATCGCCCCGAACAGGCCGAAGGGCTCTCTGACGCCCTGCTGGGGCGCTGCGATCGGCTCATCTTCATCTCCACCATCAGTGTCTATCGCGATTTTTCCCAACCCGGTATGGATGAGTCGGCCCCCCTGCACGAGATGGCAGGAGCGCCCACCGACTACGGCCCCCTCAAGGTGCTGTGCGAGTCGGTGTATCGCGCCCGCTGGGGAGATCGCCTGTGCACCCTGCGCCCCGGCGTGCTCTGCGGCCCCTTTGACCCGACAGCTCGTCTTGCCTGGTGGGTGAGGCGGGTGCAGCGGGGCGGGCAATGGCTCTTGCCGGGGCTGGGGGAGGACAGGCTGCAATACCTGGATGTGCGCGACTGCGCCGAGTTCGTGCTGCGGGCTGCCGAGCAGCGACTCGCTGGGTGCTTCAACCTGATCAAGCCCGGCATTGCACTGAACGACTGGGTGGAGCGTCTCGCTGCCCGGCTGACACCAGCGACCCCCTTGCAGCTCGATTGGGCTCCCTGGCGTGACCTGATGGCGGCAGGGGTGGCGCCCTGGCAAAGCTATCCCACGCTGCTGCCAAACGAGCTGCCCGAGTATGCTGGGTATGGCACTATCAGCGCCGAGGCCGCCATCGTCCATGGGCTGAACTTTCGCCCCCTGGAGGAGACGGTTGACGATCTGGTGGTATGGCTTGCCAGCAACCCCCGGGGGCCGCTGCCGGGCATGACCCATGACGAGGAACAGGCCTTGCGACGACGAGTGGAGGTTTCCTTGTCATCGAATGCGTACTAGCCGACATCATAAAGAAGAGGGCACCCCGGGGTGCCCTCTTCTCATGTGGGGTGTTCATCCATGACGGGCGCTCAGCGCAGCAATGCCCCCGCCTCGGCCAGCAGGGTCCTCAGCACACTGCGATGGCAGCGGGACTCCTGTTCGCAGTAGCATCCCACCGAGAAATGGGTGGTGTGGGAGAGGGCGGCCAGCAGGGCCAGATCGTGCTTCGCGGCCGGGGCGGCCATCTCGGTCTTGTACTGCTTGCAGAAGGCGGTCCACCGGGCCGGGGTGTCGGCAGTCTGACCGAGTTTCATGGTCTCGGCGCTGGGGGCCAGATTGGGGAACCAGACGTCGTACCAATCCTGGCTGGCGAACGCCGCTTTGGGCACGCCGCGAGGGGGGCGACGCACGGTGCCGATGCGAAGCCCCTCATCCTCGAGGCGGGGGCTGCCGAGTCGCACGATGGCGATCGCCATGGCAGGACTTACTTCTCTTCGGCCACTTTCAGCGCTTGGCCGTAGCAGATCACCTGCTTCAGGCAGCCCGGCACGTCGCTGAACTCGGCGCATTTGTCGAAGCTGACGCCGTTGCCCCCCATGTCCGCCACGCGGCGGCGGGCCAGGGTACGGGCTTCACCGGCATTGGGCACCGCCTGGTTGGCATCGCTCTGGCAGGATTCCCCCTCGACGGTGCCGAGGTAGAGGTAGTTGAGGTCGGCGAGCTCGCTCTGCTCGTAGATCCGCACGCTCCCCGGCTTGAAGTACTCGTCGAAGTTTTCCTTGTCCAGATTGCTGTTGAAGGCGAAGTCGGCGCAACCGGAGGCAATCAGGGGCATCATCAGGATCAGGCGTTTCATATCGGCATCTTGTTGGGTGGCGAGTGGGCCATTATAGGGGGCAGTCGCCGATGGCGACCAGCCCCATTTTTAGCCATATCAATGGATTGTAGCGAGACGATCCCGGATCAGGCGGGGGCCAGTCGCCGGTGCAGGCTGTGGTAGTGATCATCTTCCAGCAGCTCCTGGTGGGGGGCACACAGACGGATGCGACCCTCTTCCATCAGGGCTACCCTGTCCATCCGTTCCAGCCCCAGCAAGCGGTGGGAGATGAGCAACAGGGTGCGATCCGCCCCCAGGGTCAGCAGTAGATCCATGATCTCCCGTTCGGTCTGGGTATCGAGCCCTTCGGTGGGCTCGTCCAGCAGCCAGAGCGGTGCATCGTGGAGCAGGGCGCGGGCGATGCCGATGCGGCGGCGCTCCCCGCCGGAGAGCGGACGCCCGCCATCCCCGAGCCAGGCATCCAGCCCCTGTTCTGCCTGCTCACCCTCATCGCGCAGCAGAGTCCCGAGCCCCACCTGGGTGAGCACCTCGATGAGCCGTTCGTCGCTGGCTCCGGGGGCGGCCAGGGTGAGGTTGCCACGCAGGGTATCGGCAAACAGGTGGACCCGCTGGCTCACCACGGAGCAGGAGGCGCGCAGCGCCTCTTCGCTGTAACCGGTGAGGGGCTTGCCATCGAGCAGGATCTCCCCCGATAGGGCCGTCCACTCCCGGGTCAACAACCCCATCAGGGTGGACTTGCCACAGCCGGTCTGCCCCAGCAGCGCCAGCTTCTCCCCGGCATGCAGTTGCAGGTTGCACCCTTGCAGCACGGGAGAATCCTGGCCTGGATAGGTGAAATGCAGGTCGCTTATCTGCACGGCACCCCGGGCAGCGGGGGCTTGCTGTGCTCCCCACTCCGGCGCTTTGGCCTCTTGCAGGATCTCGTTGAGACGGCGGGCGGAGGTGAGGCTGGTGGAGAGGTGCTGGAAGGCACCGGCCAGCGGCAGCAGCGCCTCGAAGCTCGCCAGGGTAGCGAACACCATGAGTGCCGTGATGGGGTCAGGGGCACTGCCACCGACGCCGTGACCGGCCAGCCAGAGCATCAGGGTCAGAGTCCAGCCGCTCAGCAACTGCACCGAGAAGGCGGCCAGGCCGCTGACGCGGGCCATGCGGGCCTGGGCCCGGATCAGGGCCTGCTCCGCCTGCTGCAATCCGGTGAGCGCCTCGGGAGCGGCGGCGAACATCTGCAGTTCGGCCTGGCCGTCCAGATAGTCCACCATGCGGGTACGCAGGTTGGACTTCTCGGCGATGAGCTGGCGGCCCGGCGCGCGCCCGGCAAAATAGAAGACCAGGGGCAAGGCCAGCATGCCAAAGAGCAGAATGGCTCCCAGCGTCAGCGCCAGGCGACCATCGAAGAAGGAGAGGAAGAAGACCAGCCCGGCGCAGCTCAGCAGCGCCGCCCCAATGGGGGTGATGAGGCGCAGATAGACGTGATCCATGGCATCGATGTCGGCCACCAGACGGTTGAGCAGGTCAGCCTGGCGAAAACCGGCAAGGGAGCCGGGGGAGAGAGGGGAGAGCTTTTGCCAGAACCAGACCCGCAGCCGGGTCAGCACCCGGAAGGTGGCGTCGTGGCTCACGACCCGCTCGCCCCAGCGACTGGCGGTGCGCACGATGGAGAAGAAACGCACGCCCCCCGCAGGGGTCATGTAGTTGAAGGTGTCTCGGGTGGCGACCGCCAGCCCGGCGACGGCGGCGGCGGAGAGGAACCAGCCGGAGAGGGAGAGCAGGCCCATGCCGGCCACCAGGGTGACCAGGGCCAGCAGCAGGCCGATGGAGAGGCTGAGCCAGTGCTGGCGATAAAGGCGCAGGAACGGCAATAGATCAGTCATCGAGAGAGTCTCCGAAACCTTGGGATTGCGACAGGAGGTGGGCGAAGGGGCCCTCTGCCTCGCCGAGTGCGGCAAAACGTCCCTGCTCCACCAGCTTGCCGTGCGCCAGCACCAGGATGTTGTCCATCTGGCTGAGCTGATCGAGGCGGTGGGTGATCATCAGCAGGGTCTGACCTTGTGCGGCCTGTTCGAGGGCGCTCATGACGGCTCGCTCAGAATGGCGATCCAGGCTGGCAGTGGGTTCATCCAGCACCATCATCTGGGTCGTCTTGAGCAGGGTACGGGCAAGGGCGATGCGCTGGGCCTGGCCGACGGAGAGACCGCCTGCCTGATCCCCGACCCGATAGTCCAGCCCCTTCTCGTTGACGAACTCCCAGGCCTGGGCGCGCTTGAGCGCGGATTCCAGCTCGGCGTCGCTGGCGGATGGTCTGGCCAGCAGCAGGTTGTCCCGCAGGGAGCTGTGGAAGAGTTGGGGATTCTGGGAGAGCCAGCCTAGCTGCTGGCGCCACTGGCTGATGTCTAGGGTACGAAGCTCCACTCCGTTGACGCACAGGGAACCGCGATAGGGGGCAAAACCGAGAAGGGCATTGACCAGGGAGCTCTTGCCCGCGCCGCTGATGCCGACCAGGGCGGTGCGCGTGCCGGCTTCCAGCGTGAAATCGAGGGGACCGACCAGCACCTTGCCCTCGGCGCTCAGCACTTCCAGGCTGCGGGCTTCTACCTTGACGGGGCCCTCCGCATGGAAGGGGAGCGTCCCGGAGGCGGGTTCGCTCACGTCGGCCTCGAGAAATTCCAGCAGTTGTTCGGCTGCGCCAATGGCCTGTGCCTTGGCGTGATAGTGGGCACCGAGTTCCCGCAGCGGCGCGTAGAACTCGGGGGCGAGGAAGAGCACGAACAGGCCGGTAAAGAGGGTGACCTTGACGCCATAGCTGCCAAAGTTGAGGTGATCGATGTAGGAGAAACCGAAGTAGACGGCCACCAGGGCCACCGCGATGGCGGCGAAGAACTCCAGCACGGCCGTGCTCAGGAAGGCGAGGCGCAGCACCTCCATGGTGCGCTCGCGAAAATCTTCCGATGCATCGCGGATGGCCTCACCTTCCGCCCGGGTGCGCATGAAAAGCTGCAGGGTGCGCAGCCCCTTGAGGCGATCGAGGAAGTGGCCTGAGAGGCGTGCCAGCGACTGGAAGTTGCGGCGGTTGGCATCGGCGGCGCCCACTCCCACCAGGATCATGAAGAGAGGAATGAGGGGGGCCGTGCCGAGCAGAATGAGGCCCGCCGCCCAGTTGACCGGGAACACGGAGACCAGGATCACCAGGGGAATAAAGACGGCGATGGCCATCTGGGGCAGATAACGGGAGAAGAAGTCCTGCATCTCTTCGATCTGCTCGAGCAGCAGGCTGGCCCAGCTACCGGCGGGGCGACGCTGGATATAGGCAGGGCCGAGCCTGGCGAGGCGGGTGAGCACCAGCTCGCGGATGGCCTGGCGCACCGCACTGCCCGCCTTGAAACTCGCCACCTCGCGGCCATAGGCCAGGGCCGCCTTGGTCAGGGTCACCAGCAACAGACTGATGAAGAGGGGGGCGGAGTGCTCCGGCGTGGTGCCTTCGATGATGAAACCGTGCAGCAGGGTCGCCAGCAACCAGGCCTGCATCACCATCAGGACGCCCTGACCCAGCCCGAAGGCGATGGAGATGCCGATCCAGCGCCGACCATGGCCCGATTGTTTGCGCAACCAGCCATAGAGATGTTTCTGTCTGTTCTTGTCCATTACCACCCTCCTCAAACGAGTGGCGCAAGACTATCGTCGCCCCCACGGCTTGGCAACCTTGCAGAACCGGGCGGAGGAACATCATTGTGTGAAAAATCGGCTTCATGCTCATTAGTTGGCCGAACAGCTTGATTTATGGCAAAAAATGCGAGGTCGGTGATTGCGCTCGGCGGCAAAATGCATATAGTAGAGGCCACTGACGCGGGTGTAGTTCAATGGTAGAACGGTAGCTTCCCAAGCTGCATACGTGGGTTCGATTCCCATCACCCGCTCCACATTCCAGATAGCGGCACGCGCCGTTGTCCATATCAGCCAGATGGCTGTCTGTCGTGGGGATTCCCCATCACACCAAGCACGTTTTGATGCCTAGCGGGCATCGTATAATGGCTATTACCTCAGCCTTCCAAGCTGATGATGCGGGTTCGATTCCCGCTGCCCGCTCCAGTCTTCACACAAAAAGCCCACTCCTGCGAGTGGGCTTTTTGTTGTCTGTTTTTTGATGCCGGCGAGAGTGCCAGAGCGGCCAAGCTGAAAGGCGCAGACATGGAAAAGGCGCCACAGGGCGCCTTTTCAACTCGGGAGTGGGGAGGATTACTCCTGCTCCAGCTCGCCGCAGAAGCGATAGCCTTCGCCATGGATGGTGGCGATGATCTCCGGGGTGTCGCCCACGCTCTCGAAGTGCTTGCGAATACGGCGGATGGTCACGTCCACGGTGCGGTCGTGGGGCTTGAGTTCGCGGCCCGTCATCTTCTTGAGCAGCTCGGCACGGGTCTGGATCTGGCCCGGGTTCTCGCAGAAATGCAGCATGGCGCGAAACTCGGAGCGGGGCAGCTTGAACATGTCGCCAGCCGGGCTGACCAGGGCGCGGCTGTTGATGTCCAGGGCCCAGCCATTGAACAGATAACGTTCCACCAGCTTCTTCTCTTCGCCACCGGCGGCCACGTTCATGGTGCGGCTCAGCAGGTTGCGGGCACGGATGGTCAGTTCACGGGGATTGAACGGCTTGGTGATGTAGTCATCTGCGCCGATCTCCAGCCCCAGGATCTTGTCCACTTCGTTGTCGCGACCGGTCAGGAACATCAGGGCGATGTTGTCATCTTCACGCAACTCGCGCGCCAGCAGCAGGCCGTTCTTGCCCGGCAGGTTGATGTCCATGATCACCAGGTTGATGGTGTGGCTGGTCAGGGCCTGGTGCATCTCGTCACCGTTGTTGGCTTCGAGCACGATGTAGCCTTCGGCTTCGAAGATGCTCTTGAGGGTGTTGCGGGTGACCAGCTCGTCTTCGACGATCAGAATATGTGGTGTTTGCATGAGTATTCCCAGATTCTTATCAGTTAATTATCGAAATTTTAACACTCTTTGGCGTTATCCGACCGGTCCTGAAAATTTATTACGTCATCCTGGGTATGAATATCAGGTCGAATCATCGCGAATTTGGTAACTATGTCGGCAAGCATCCCTGTGCCGTACATGGGCTCTCAACAAGTCTGAACAAGAGAAGCCCGGAGAGGTAGTCCATTACAAAAGTTGCTGCATTTTATCAGTTAACAGGCGCATAACAACACTCTTTGCCGTCAGATAGCAACTTTTTAACTCAGCTTTGATATAAGTCAATCCCCGAGTTCGCTGCATCATACTTGGGCTGACCCGCTTTTTCGCCCTTAATAAATGTAATGGGATGTAACATGTGGTTGACATGACTTTGTGGGAAAACTACAGAAAAGTGTGCTTCATCGCCCCCTTTGCGCCTCCCTGCTGCCCAGCCTATGCCATTGTCACGGCCTGGAACCCGGCCAGCCGGTGGGTGGGGCTGCGCCGCAATGCCCGTCGCCAGCGAGCCCTTGTCCGGCAAGTGGGCGAGTGTCCCGTCATGGGAGAGGTCTGGGGGAGCGATGAGGATGAGCGCTGGCAGGAGGCGTCTCTGTTGTTGCCGCTTTCGCAGCCAGAGGCGATCCGGCTGGCCGCCCGATTTGGCCAGAATGCCCTCTATTGGGTGCGTGAAGGAAAGCTCTGGCTGGTGCCCGTGTTGCTGGAAGGGACGCCCTGTCATCTGGGGGCGCTTGCGTCCCGCTGGCGGTTCAGGCCTTAGGGCTGACATGGCCCCCCGCCATCCGGACAGGGCACCCGGCCGGTGGATTGTCAGCGCCCCGACATGATGAAAGAATGAGCGGACACATTTCATTCCATGGAAGGATGATGATCATGCTGGACCTGCTGCCCGACCTTTGCGATGAACATGGCGATGCCCTTCGGATCGCTGACCCCCTCTTTCACGATTATGGCGGCAAGGCGCTGTTTTACGGCGAGGCCGTGACCCTCTCCTGCTTTGAAGACAACAGCCTGGTGCGTGAGCTGGTCAATCGTCCCGGCCATGGCAAGGTGATGGTGATCGACGGGGGCGGCTCCCTGCGTCGGGCGCTGCTCGGGGATCAGCTGGCCATCAAGGCGGTGGAGCAGGGGTGGGAGGGGATCCTCATCAATGGTGCCGTGCGGGATGTGGGGACGCTGGCGACCCTGGCGCTGGGGGTCAAGGCCCTGGCCCCCTGCCCGGTAAAGACCGAAAAACGGGGCCTGGGCACGCTGGACACCGTGGTCTCTTTTGCCGGTGTGACCATAGCGCCCGGCGACTATGTCTACGCCGACCTCAACGGTGTGCTGGTGAGCGGCGCCAGGCTCCTCTGAACCTCAGAAGTTGAAGCCCACGCCCAGAGTGAGAAAGTGTTCCGTGCTGAAGGCACTGAGTCCGTAATTGGCGGTGATGGCCAGGGAAGGGGTCACCAGCAGGCTGCTGTTGAGCTCAACCAGGGTGCTGGCCTTGCTCACCTCCAGTTGCTTGAGCTGGCTGCCGATGTTGAGTGACGGGGAGAGGCGATAGCGCACCCCAGAGCTGATATTGAACCCGGCCTGCCCGCTTTGGGGGCCGATGGCGGGGCCCGCCTCCATGTAGAGGCTGATGTCATCCTGAAGCGGGTATTGATAGCCGGTATTGATGAGCCAGAGGTCGAAATTGTCGCCAAGGTGGCTCTGGTTGCCGAGCAGTACGCCGGAATAGCTTTTGACGTAGAGCGGGTTGTCCGATTCGGTCTGGAGAAAACTCCAGTCGGCGGCCTGAGCCGAAAAGACGAGGCTGGATGCCATGGCGATGACGAGAGACTTGACCATTCGTTTCCCCTCCCTGGGTCCGAACAGGACTACAAGCATGGCACATGCCAGCGGGGAGTAAAGGGAACCCCGATCACAATAAAAGAGTTTTGATTGACGCCGCAGTCATGGTACACAGGCCCCTCACTCCGTGTCGTTACGACACGCTCCATCACGAGGTGAACTGATGAACAACAAACTGATCCTGCTGGCCGCTCTGGCCCTGGGAGGCTGCGCCATGACTACGGGTTCCACTCTGGCACAATTGCAGGCATCGACCTGGCAACTGCAAGGGGCGAGCGGTGACACCTTCACCCTGCAGGTCGCTGGTGACAAGGTGGCGGGCAAGGGCGGCTGCAACCGCTACTTTGGCGGCATCACAGAGCAGGGTGACGGCGTGTTGACGCTGGGCGCCATGGGTTCGACGCGCATGATGTGTGCGGTGGATCTGGCCGGCAAGGAGATGAACTACCTGCAGACCCTGGAGAAGGTGGCGAGTTTCCAGATCAGCGGCAAACAGCTGGTGCTAAAGGATGCCGACAAGGCCACCTTGCTGACCTTTGACGCTGTGAAATAAGCCGGGATCTCGTCAAAGGCTGTCGCAGGCGACCCCTGCGCCAGCGTGCAGGAGAATGTGAAAAGGGACGCCATGGCGTCCCTTTTTGTGCCTGATGCCGGGTCATCCCCCTCGCTGGAAGCGAAACCGCTTCTTGCGCCGGTAGGGATAGACATCCTCGAACATCCCCTCCTTGATGTTGCTCTGCAGCATCTTCCAGTAGTTGGCGTCGAAGAGCTCCTTGTGCAACTGCATCATGATCTCCCGTACCTGGGGTTTTTGCAGCAGGAAGGTGGCGAACTCCTCCGGGAAGATGTCGTTGGGTGCCACCGAATACCAGGGTTCGGCGCTCCACTCGTCCTCCGGGTAGCGCGGCGGTGGGATCTGGCGGAAGTTGCACTCCGTCATATAGCAGATCTCGTCGTAGTCATAGAAGACCACCCTGCCGTGGCGAGTCACCCCGAAGTTCTTGAACAGCATGTCGCCGGGGAAGATGTTGGCCGCCGCGAGCTGGCGGATGGCGTTGCCGTACTCCTCCAGGGCGAGGCGGGTCTGCTGTTCGTCCGCCTGATCCAGATAGAGGTTGAGGGGGATCATCTTGCGCTCGGTGTAGAGGTGTTTGATCACCAGCTTGTCGGCGGTGAGGGTAAGCGCAGAGGGGGCCACCGCCTTGAGCTCGGTCAACAGCTCCGGCGAGATGCGATCGAGGGGAAACTCGAAGTTGGTGAACTCCTGGGTATCTGCCATGCGGCCCACTCTATCGTGCTGTTTTACCAGCCGGTATTTCTCCTTCACTTGCTCGTGGCTCACCTCCTTGGGCGGGGTGAACTCGTCTTTTATCACCTTGAACACCACATCGTAGGAGGGGAGGGTGAACACGCTCATCACCATCCCTTTGATGCCGGGCGCAATGACGAACTGCTCCCGGCTCTGGGCCAGGTGCTGCTGGTAGTGACGATAGAGCTCGGTCTTGCCGTGTTTCTGGCAGCCGATGGCGTTGTATATTTCATAGTCCGGTTTGCGGGGCATGATCTGGCGAAGGAAGGCCACAAAGAGCGCCGGTACCGGGGTATAAACCATGAAGTAGGCGCGGGCGAAGCCGAACACGATGGAGGCCAGCTCCGGCTCGAAGATGACGGTGTCCACATAGATGCTCTGACCAGTGCTGAGCAGGGGCAGGATGAAGGGATAGACTTCTCCCTTCACCCGGATGAGCCCCACCAGGTAGGCTCCCTTGTTGCGATAGAACACCTCCCTGAGCAGCTCGATGGCGAAGGGCTCCTCGTGCAGGATGGCCGGGCCGCTCTCTGCCAGATGGCGGTGGATGTCCATGATGTCCCGCTGCTTGTCTTCGAAAGGGAGGGTGAAGCTGTAATCCCCGAGCAGCTGGCTCAGGGTCTGGGGCAGGTGGGAGAGATCGGTGCGATAGATACGCAGCAAGGATCCCAGGTCAGGCTTGTCGCCCCGGCTCACGAAGGGGTGGATATAAAGGTTCTCGTCGCGGATGTTGCGATGGCGGAAGATGCGGCGATAGACGGAATTGAAGAAGGACTCCGCCACCTCGAAGTTCTCGCAGCGGGGCAGGAGATCGCTGAAGGCGCCTTTCACCTGCTTGAGCAGGGCCTGGGTCGGCAGCTGCTCCCCCATCATCTGTTTGATCTGCGCCGTGGTGGCGCCGACATGGTGATCATAGAGGCGGATGCGCTCTCGACCGGCGAGCTGCACCCCTAGCCAGTCGCTGTTCTCGAAACGGCTCTTGCTGCCCTGGGTTATCTCGAGAAAGCGGCTGTAAAACGACTCAAAACGTTGCAGGATCGTCTCGGCGACCGCCTGCTCCAATGGCTGCTGCATCTCTCTCTTCCTTGTGAACTGTCGGGCCCATGGCGTCAGTGCCCTGAGGCGGCGGACTCGCGTCCAAGGCCACTATGGCAACATCCAAACATCTGTTCAAGTGGCAATATTTCGGGATAAACGGTAGATTGCGCCCCTGTTTTGCCGACGGTTCGCCGCAGTTCGCGGCGTCGGCCCCATCCTGGAGAGAACCCGATGAAACTCTATTTTGTGCTGGTGTCGCCCGCCCGTGCCGCCAACGTGGGGGCTGCTGCCCGCGCCATGAAGACCATGGGCTTCGATGCCATGCGACTGGTGGGGAGCCGGGTGCACGAAGAGGAGGAGGCGAGCTGGGTTGCCCACGGGGCGCAGGAGATCCTGACGGATGCGCAAGCCTTCGACACCCTGGAAGAGGCCCTGGCGGACATGGATCTGGTGGTCGCCACCACCGCCCGGCAGCGCGGCCGCTACCAGCACTACCTCACCCCGGCGGACATTCGCGACCAGATCCGGGCCAAGCCCTCCCTCGAGAAGGTGGCCATCGTGTTTGGCTGCGAGGAGTCCGGACTCTCCAACGAACAGCTCGCCCAGGTGGATCTCATCAGCTACCTGCCTCTCAAGGTCTCATACCCGTCCCTGAACCTGGGTCAGGCGATCATGCTGTATGCCTATGAGCTGAGTCCGCTGCTCGATGACCAGAAAGTGAGCGACGAGCAGGACGTAGCAGAAAATTTCGAGAGTGCCGGGCAGGTTCGCGTGCTGAAATCAAAAACAGCAGAATTGCTTGGTGAACTCGGGGTTTCGCAGGATGAAAAACTGCATCAATGGGTGATGGACCGAGTGCCCATGCTGCCGCAGCGGGATCTCAATATGCTCCATCTGCTCTGTAAAGACCTTGCCCGCAAGTTTGGCAAGGAGGTTTAGGTTGACAGCCCCTCGCCGGGCGCGGTATTGCTAACAACCAGATTCGTTCAAGAGTGTTCGTCATGCAGCTATTCACCAACATCATCACCACCACCATTATTACCGGTACCACCACAGGTGGCACTGGGGCCGGTTGATGCGCTGACGAACAAGCACAGAAATCAGAAAAAGGCCCGTACCCACCCAGTACGGGCCTTTTTTGTTGGATTGTTTTTAGACCTATTAGCAGATCAATTTGCAGGGAATACAGGGAGATAGCGATGAGAGTGTTGAAATTTGGCGGGTCGTCACTGGCCGACGCAGAGCGTTTCTTGCGGGTTGCCGATATCGCGGTGAATACCCACGGCCAATCCCAGGTGGCCCTGGTGCTGTCGGCACCGGCCAAGGTGACCAATCACTTGGTCGCCCTGGTGGAACAGACCAGTCGCGGCATGGATGCAAGCAGTACCCTGTTCGAGATCAACGGCATCTTCTCCCGCCTGCTGGCGGGGCTCAAAGCCGCCTATCCCGCGCTGGATGACAAGGCGCTGCAGGCCCGTCTCACCGCCGAGCTGGATCAGGTCGAGCGGCTGATGCAGGGCATTCGTCTGCTGGGGCTGTGCCCGGACAACGTCCAGGCCCGCATCCTGAGCCGTGGCGAGAACCTCTCCATCGCCTTCATGCACGAGCTCTTGCGGGTGCGTGGCATCGAGCTGGATCTCATCGTGCCCGAGCAGTTGCTGGTCACCGATGGCGGCTACCTCGAAGCCCATGTGGATATCGAAGCCTCCCGGGTGCGCTTCGCCGCCAAGGGCCTGCGCTCTGATTGTCTCTACCTGATGCCGGGCTTCACCGGTGGCAGCGACAAGGGCGAGACCGTGCTGCTGGGCCGCAACGGCTCCGACTATTCCGCCGCCGTCTTGGCCGCCTGCGTCGATGCCGAGTGCTGCGAGATCTGGACCGACGTGGAGGGCTGCTACAACTGCGACCCGCGCCTGGTACCGGATGCCTACCTGCTCAAAACCCTCTCCTATAAAGAGGCGATGGAGCTCTCCTACTTCGGTGCCAAGGTGTTGCACCCGAAGACCATCGCCCCCGTGGCCCAGTTCCACATTCCCTGCCTCATCAAGAACAGCTTCAACCCCCAGGGTCCGGGTACCCTCATCGGGGTAGATCAGGGGGATGACGATCTGAAGGTGAAGGCCATCTCGGATCTCTCCGGCATGTGCATGTTCAACGTCTCCGGTCCCGGCATGAAGGGCATGGTGGGCATGGCCGGTCGCATCTTCTCCGCCGTCTCCCGCGCCGGGGTCAGCATCGTGCTGATCACCCAGTCGTCCTCCGAGTACAGCGTCAGCTTCTGTATCCACAGCTACGACAGCGACAAGACCCGCAAGGTGCTGGAGCGCGAGTTCGAGCTGGAGTTCAAGAACCAGTTGCTGGACCCGCTCGAGATCATGACCGATCTGGCCATCATCTCCCTCATCGGTGACGGCATGCGCACCTCCAAGGGGATGGCGGCGCGCTTCTTCACCTCCCTGGCCCAGGCCTCCATCAACATCGTCGCCATCGCGCAAGGATCGAGCGAGCGCTCCATCTCCGCGGTCGTGCGCTCCGGCAAGGTGGCGGAAGCCATCAAGGCGTGCCACCAGAACTTCTTTGGCAGCCAGCAGTTCATCGATCTCTTCGTGGTCGGGGTGGGCGGCGTCGGTGCGGCCCTGGTGGATCAGATTGCCCGTCAGCAGCCGGTACTGGCCGAGCAGGGCACCGGCCTGCGGGTAGTGGGTATCGCCAACAGCCGTCAGATGGCGGTCAACAAGGATGGCCTGGCCCTCGCCAACTGGCGTGAACAGCTGGTGGAAGCACAAGGCAGTTTCAGCCTGGAGGCGGTGAAGAAGCTGGTGGAAGAGAGCCACCTCATCAACCCGGTGATCGTCGACTGCACCTCGAGCGAAGCCGTGGCCGTTCAGTACGCCGATTTCCTAGGGGCTGGTTTCCACGTGGTCACCCCGAACAAGAAGGCCAACACCGGGTCGCTGGATTACTACAAGGCGCTGCGTCGCACCGCCCGCCAGACTCGCCGCAAGTTCCTGTATGAGACCAACGTGGGCGCGGGCCTGCCGGTCATCGAGAACCTGCAAAACCTCATCAAGGCCGGTGACAAGCTGCGCGCCTTCGACGGCATCCTGTCCGGGTCGCTCTCCTTCATCTTCGGCAAGCTGGACGAGGGGATGGCCTTCTCCGAGGCGACCCAGATCGCCCGCGGCAACGGCTTCACCGAGCCGGATCCCCGCGATGACCTGAACGGCATGGATGTGGCTCGCAAGCTCCTGATCCTGGCCCGCGAGGCCGGCATGGCGCTGGAGCTCTCCGATGTGGAGGTGGAGCAGGCACTGCCGCCGGGCTTTGACGTGAGCGGCGACGTGGAAGCCTTCATGGCCCGCCTGCCCGAGGCCGACGGCTGGTTCCGCGATCAGTTCGCGGCGGCCCAGCGTGAAGGCAAGGTGCTGCGTTACGTCGGCTCCATCGAGGGTGGCAAGTGCAAGGTGGCCATCAAGGCGGTGGGTGGCGACGAGCCCCTGTTCAAGGTAAAAGACGGGGAGAACGCGCTCGCCTTCTTCTCCACCTATTACCAGCCCATCCCCCTGGTACTGCGCGGCTATGGCGCAGGGACCGAAGTGACCGCCGCCGGTGTCTTCGCCGACGTGCTGCGCACCCAGAACTGGAAGCAGGAGCTGTAACATGAGTTCAGAGATGAACCCGAATGTAGAAATCGGCGGCAGCGTGGTGGCCTATGCCCCGGCCTCCAGCGCCAACCTGAGCGTGGGTTTTGACGTCCTGGGGGCAGCGCTCGCCCCCGTGGATGGCTCCCTGCTGGGTGACCGCGTCCAGGTCAAATCGGCAGAGGTGCCTTTCGCTCTCTCTTCCGTGGGCCGTTACGCCCACAAGTTGCCGGACGACCCGAAAAAGAACATCCTCCACGACTGCTGGGTCGCCTATGGCGAGGCGCTGGAGAAGCGCGGCCTGACCCTCAAGCCGCTGGCGATGGTGCTGGAGAAGAACCTGCCGGTGGGCTCGGGCCTGGGATCGAGCGCCTGCAGCGTCGTGGCGGCGCTGGAAGGGCTCAACGCCTTCCACGGCGCCCCTCTCAATGAACACGACCTGCTGTTGTTGATGGGGGAGATGGAAGGGAAGATCTCCGGCTCCGTCCATTACGACAACGTGGCGCCCTGTTATCTGGGCGGCATGCAGCTGGTGCTGGAGGAGGGGGGCGTCATCAGCCAGGGCATCCCGGTGTTTGACGAGTGGTACTGGGTGGTCTGCTACCCGGGCACCGTGGTCTCCACCGCCGCCGCCCGCGCCATCCTGCCGGCCCAGTATCGCCGCCAGGACTGCCTCACCTATGGCCGCCGGCTTGCCGCCTTCGTGCATGCCAGCTACAGCCGCCAGGAAGGGCTGGCCGCCAGCGTCCTGAAAGACGTGATCGCCGAGCCTTATCGCGCGGCCCTGATTGAAGGCTTCAACGAGGTGCGGGCCCAGGGGGCCCAGAACGGGGCGCTCGCCACCGGCATCTCGGGGTCCGGTCCCACCGTGTTCGTGGTGATGAAGGATCTGGCCCAGGCCGAACGCATGAAAGAGTGGATGGAAGCGCACTTTGTGCGCAATGAAGATGGATTTGCCCGGGTCTGCAAACTGGACATGGCCGGGGCACGGGTAACAGGAAGCGAGCTATGAATCTTTACAACATCAAGGACAAGAGTGAACAGGTGAGCTTCGCCCAGGCGGTGCGTCAGGGTCTGGGCCGCGAGCAGGGGCTGTTCTTCCCAGAGACCCTGGAGCCGCTGGCCGACGTGGATGCCCTGCTGGATCTGCCGCTGGCCGAGCGCTCGGCCAGCATCCTGAGCCACCTGCTGGGTGACGAAGTACCGGCTGCCAAGGTGAGTGAGCTCATCGACGCCGCTTTCACCTTCCCGGCGCCCCTGGTGAAGCTGAAAGATGGCACCTATGCCCTCGAGCTGTTCCACGGCCCGACCCTGGCGTTCAAGGATTTCGGCGGCCGCTTCATGGCCCAGTGTCTGGCTGCGTTCAGAACCAATGACAAGATCACCATCCTCACCGCCACCTCCGGCGACACCGGCGCCGCCGTGGCCCACGCCTTCTACGGCCTGGAGGGGATTGAAGTGGTGATCCTCTACCCCAAGGGCAAGATAAGCCCCTTGCAGGAGGCGCTTTTCTGCACCCTCGGCGGCAACATCCGCACCCTCGCCATCGACGGTGACTTCGATGCCTGCCAGGCGCTGGTCAAGGATGCCTTCGACGATGAAGGGCTCAAGACCGCCATCGGCCTCAACTCCGCCAACTCCATCAACATCAGCCGCCTGCTGGCCCAGGTTTGCTACTACTTCGAAGCCGTGGCCCAGTTGCCGAAAGCCGATCGCGCCAAGGCGGTCATCAGCGTGCCGTCCGGCAACTTCGGCAACCTCACCGCGGGTCTCATCGCCAAGGCGCTGGGGCTGCCGGTGAAGCGCTTTATCGCCGCCACCAACGCCAACGACACCGTGCCGCGCTACCTGAAAACCGGCCAGTGGGAGCCGCACCAGACGGTCGCGACCCTGTCGAACGCCATGGACGTGAGCCGCCCCAACAACTGGCCGCGCGTGGAAGAGCTGTGCCGTCGCAACGGCTGGGCGCTGGAAACCTTGGGCTCAGGGATGCGTGATGATGCCCAGACCCGCGATGCGCTCAAACGCCTGCATCAGCTGGATTACCTGTGCGAGCCCCACGGGGCGATTGCCTGGGATCTGCTGAACGAGCAGCTTGGGCAAGACGAGGTCGGTGTATTCCTCTGCACCGCCCATCCGGCCAAGTTCAAGGAGTCGGTGGACGAGATCCTGAATCTGGATGTGCCGCTGCCGGGCCCGCTCGCCAAGCACGCCGCGCTGCCGCTCCTGTCCCAGGATCTGCCCGCAGACTTTGGCCGCCTCAAGGCCTTCCTGCTCGGTTAAGCCGTCATGAGACGCTGACGATCCCCCGCTTTTTCGCGAGAGCGGGGGATTTTTTATGTCCGGTATTGATGTCCGGTATAGGGCGGGTAGCCCGCCCTGATCCCCCTGAAACAAGGAGCACGGCATGAGCCCGCATCCCCTGCACACCCTGATCGAGACCTGTGACGCCGCCATCTCCCGGCGCGACTTCGACGCCCTGATGGCCTTCTATGCCGAGGACGCCGCCCTGGTGGTCAAACCCGACATGGTGGTGCGCGGCATTCCCGCCATCCGCCACGCCTTCACTGCCATCTCCGATTACTTTGACGGCCAGCTTGATGTGACCCAGGGGGCCATGGAGGTGATCGAGGGGGCCGACAACGCCCTGGTGATCATGGAGACCCGGCTCAATTACCCGGATGGCCAGGGGGGCCTGACAGATGAAACCCGCCGCGCCACCTATGTGTTTCGCAAGGAGGTGGATGGGCAGTGGCGCTGCACCATAGATAACTCTTACGGCACTACGCTGTTGGCTGCTGCTCTATGAGTCGGTCACCCTGTTACTGACCTCCTACGATCCCGAATTTGTGGAAGGGGTGGAGGTTGGGAGGGAATATATGTTGGGTGGGGGGGAATAGAAGCGGAAAATGAAAACGGGTGGTGCTTCTCAGTACCACCCGTTTTGTTTACTGAATTGGGGAGCCCACCTTTTTGCACCATTTGTCACAACGGGGATAACCGACCTGTACAGTCTGACTAAAAATTCAGTGCCCTGGGTTTTGTAAACGAGGCGTCAATATCTTAAGGTGGAATCCAAGTGACCATCATTAATGGTTAATGAATTAAATTTTTTGCGTGGGATAATTGTTTCTTATATTTCGGCTGAAAAAAGATCCAACTGAATCAGCATTCATTAGGGCTGTATATACATCTTCTGTGACACCATAGTATTGGTAAGTCCCTCCATGAAGAAATTCAACTTCAAGTGTTAGTGAATTATTTTCATAGCCTACTGATGCTAAGTTAGATGAGTTGACGGCTATTCTTTCCATTTTACTTATCCTCTTTTATCGGTTTATTTAAACGCCATGCTTCAATTAAGCTTGAGTAGTTTCTATTGTTTTTTTTGCTTTGTGCCCAGCACTTACTCACCTCAGGATCTTGACTGTCAGGATAAAAACCCTCTGGAGGTAATTTGAATTTGCAGCGTGCAGGTAATTTCGCGGCCTCACCAATAATGATTGCTTCTCCCGTTCTCAAAATAGGTAATGAATCAATTAGTGAACTTAGCCCATCTGACATCGCAGCTTTTACTTTTGAACGGTCACTAGCATTTGTTAATCTGAGGGCAAATAATGTTCCACATTGCGATAATATGGTATCATCTACTTCAGAAGGTCTTTGGCTAATTATCATTAAACCCACACCGAACTTCCTACCTTCTTTGGCAATTCGCTGAACCAAGTCCTTAGTTAATCCACTATTATTATTTGAGAGATATCGATGAGCTTCTTCAAGAACAAATAAAATGGGGTTTTTCTTAAATCCTGAATCTAAATTCCTACCCCAAAGAGAAGCTTCAAAAATAATGCTCATGATAGAGCCTAAAAGCATGTCTAGTTGATTTGAAGGCATCCCTGATAAATCTAAAATAGAAATTGGTTTTTCATGGTTTAACCATTCATCTAAAAGTGAGTCTAGATCTTTATGGATTTTACCATTTTCGTCTGGAGTATATCCTTCCGGAGATAAGAAAAATGAATACTGACTATCAAGCAATCGAGCCTTCATCATATTTAATTGTTTTGATAGTACATGATTCCCACTCTTAAATGGTGGGTTACTTGATGTTCCAGGAGGTATGAATTTAGGAGGGACTAATGTAGCTGTATCACCTTCAATACCATCTTTGAACGCTGGATTTATAAAACCTTTCTCTAAATAAGTTGCAGTATCATCAAAAGTAAATCTATACCATAGTTTTTTTAAGTTATAAGGGAGTGGAGTAAAAGATGTTATCTTGCTTTCATTGATGTATGTAATGTTATTTGGTTTAAGAGAGCTCTTTTTTTCCTCAGTGATATATTCGATCATTGCATTCTTACTTAGTTCATTAATGTTTCCACATAAAAAATCAATAAGCTTTTCGGTTGGAAGAGCCCAGTAAGGTATGCTTAATTTACTTTCTCCTTCTAAAGGATCAATTGAGAATACTTTTGCGATATCTTTAAGTGCAGCCGAATATTCCCCGTGCATATCTACTAGTAAAATTCTTGAAGAATTGTTCTCTCCATTATTTAACAGACTAATTGAACGTAGTAATCCAGCTACACTAGTTGATTTCCCTGACCCGGTAGAACCAACCACTGCTGAATGCCTTGTGACAAGTTTATCGATATCTAAATTAACATCTATACTTTCAGAGCTAGCTAGTTTACCAACGGTGATGAGGTTTTTGCTTCTAGAGCCATAAACTATTTTTAAGTCTGAATCCAAAACCATGTGGACTTCATCACCCACTGCTGGATATTGACTAATGCCTCTATCAAAGAAACCGCAAGAACTTTCACCAATTAGCTCAACGTTAATCATTCTGTTTTCTAGCGAGACATTTTCATCAATATCTATAGTGGAACTTTCATTACTTGAAGCTACTACGCCATATAAATCATTATAACCTTGAGGTATCCTTACAAAACTTCCAACTTGACCTACCTTATGTGTCCTTCCTTCGATCAATAATAATCCAGAGTTAACTTTTTGAGAAAGTCTAATTGAAATGGAAGAGCTAGATATAGATACTATAACCCCTATAGATGTTGAATTCAGCATTGTATTACTCATCAGTTTTATCCTCAGCTTTATCTTCATAGGCCATTGTAAACGCGGATACTTCCCCGCCAGCAATAGCTAAAAATCGCGCTAAGAATTTAAAATCGCCTAAGATAAATTCGTTGTTATTATTTAAATACTCCTTCCGGACTGATGCCCAGTTTTTACTGGGAAGTTCACCAGTTTTCCAAATTGCACTTATCGTATTTATAACTGCTCCATCCCTACAGTAAATGCTGAGATTAGGTGTTCTTTTAGCTAAATCTACGGCATAACACTCTTCGTTAATATTCTTATACTGAAATGCTATTACTGCGCTTGTAGGATTTGCTGAAAGGCATTCACTTATTTTTGATGAAATATGTGCATCTGCAAAAGAAAAACCTGTGGTTATAAGTAATGAATCAGGCTCCATTATAAAGTTTTTCAATCTTTCGAATAACGCAGAGAAGGGGGCGGCTTGGGTTTGAGAGTATTTAATGTGGGATGGGTAAACCATGCTGGATATTTCGCACTCAGGAACTCTTGTTACTTGTCCATTTGGGCGCATCATCCAACCAATTGAACCGTGTAATTTCCATAATCTTACCCACCTAGGGGGAAGATCATTTTTTGAAATGCTGGCAGGATCAAAAAAAGCGAATCTTGAGCCAGTAAAACCATCGAAAAATGGTGTCTGGGAGCGTTCTAATGCATCTTCACATAATAGATCATAGTTTGTTGTGAAAATCTCGACACCGTAACTGCGGTTTATGCCATTTATCCATGATATTAATTCACTGTAGGGATTTTGATTTTCAGGAAGTGGTTTGCTAACAACATCTTTTATTTTTGAACAAATTGCGAATTCCAATTCTTTAAATATATCAGAGTCACCTCCATGAACCTTGTGTTCACCTATAATATCCGCCAAGGTTCTTACGTCAGAAAGGATCTTTTCTAAATCTTTTTTGGTTGAACCTTCCTCAAGTTTTTCGAATATAGAAAGTAATTGTGGGGTAAGGGATTCCTTAACATGTTTTGTGAGTCCTTCAATATTAGGAATTAAAGGCTCATATTGCCCATTTTGGCCTACATTGATACTCACTGGAGCTCCTGCTCCTATAAGTATTCCTATTTTCTTTCTTCCATTAGTTACAAGTTGTCGGAAGTCAAACATATATGTGTCGGGGTTGTGTATAGATGCGATCATTTTTATCCCACTAAAATGTATTTTTAGAGAACTGGGAAGTATAACGCCCTTGCCAGCCTATTCTTTGTATGCTGCTCTTCGCAAGAGTTGCATCAAGTTACTTGTATTGATGTAGTTTACGGGCCATATCAACGCTACCGCCCCTGGATTACAGCTTCCAATGCGCTCCATCGACCAGCGGGCGGGGCCCGGATGGTGCTGTAGGCGCCGAATGGCCAGCATATCCTCAAGCCTCATACGCAAACCAGTCAAAAGTTGACGCAACCGCAAGGAAGCGCTGGATTTTTGCGCCAGCTCAACAATTGAAGCGAAGGCGCCGGGTGGCCGGAGCGTGGGCAAGGAGGGGGTTGTCGAGAAGGAAGGGGGCATTTTGTTGTCACGGGGAGGGGGGACTATAGTGCAGCGAGGCGAGGGTGCCTCGTTTGGCCCGCGTGAGTGGGGGCCAACCACAATGGATAGAACGAAGGGAGTTGGTCATATGAAGCGGATCCTGATGGTATTGAGTCTGTGTGTGACGGTAATGGGCATGGGAATGGGGGTAGCCCAGGGCGCAACCTCTGGCGCGCAGCAAGAGTGCGAAGCCCAGGCGGCGGTGAAGAAGCTGGCGGGGGCCGCCAAGACCAGCTTTGTGGGCAAGTGCGTCAAGGATGCCTCCGCCAGTGCCAAGGCAAGCCAGTGTGAGAAAGCGGCCACCGACAAGAAGTTGGCCGGTGCGGCCAAGAACAGCTTCGTGCAAAAGTGCCTGAAGACGGACGGGGCCGCCGACAAGGCGACCCAGTGCGAGAAGGCGGCGGCGGACAAGAAGCTCGCCGGGGCTGCCAAGAACAGCTTTATCCAGAAGTGCGTGAAAACCGCCTGAGCCGGTTGAGGCTCTGACACCAACGCCGGTTGAGGCAGTGATGAGAAAGGGGCCCTGGGGCCCCTTTCTCTGTTGTGATGGGTGGTGGGGGTAGCCCTCGCCGCCAGTGTGCCCGGCCATAAGCTGTGGGCGGGGAGCTGACTTGATCCCTGCCTGGTCATCACTCTCCCTGGGTTGGCTGGGTATGTTCGGGGGCGCTGCTCAGCAGATCCTGCCCCTCGTCCTGGCTCAGCACCAGATAGCGCTCGTACTGGCGCAAGACGTCGGCACTCAGCTCGTCCCGGGTCAGGTACTGGATGTCGTAACCGGCGCGGCCATCGGCAAAATAGGTGATGGGCTCGAAGATGCGGGCCTCGGGATCGTGGTTGTGGGCCGCCTCCAGGGGGTTGAAGGCGGGGGCGGGGCGGGCCTCGATGCGCACCCCGTAGCAGAAGTCCCGGCGACCCTGCTGGGGCACCAGCAGATGGCACTGATCCGGCCCATCCTCTTCGACCCGGCTGGTGATGCCCCGGGCAGCGAACTCCTGACTCAGGGCCGTCAGGGCGGGCAGGGCGACCTTGTCCACAAAGGCGCGGGCTTCCTGCTCGGTGGAGGGGCGCAGCAGGTGATCCATCCGGGTGCGCCACTGCTTGCCGTTCCAGAAGTCAGTGGCGGGGGAGAGGCGCCTGGCCGAGTGCTCCTTGTCCGCGACAAGGCCGCGGCAGAGTCCGAGGCAGAGCAGCACCATGATGAAGGCAAACGGCAGGGCGGCGATGAGGGTCATGGACTGGAGTGCCGCCAGTCCCCCTGTGCTCATCAGGGTACCCGCGGTGACCCCGAGCAGCAGAGCCCAGAACAGGCGCTGCCAGACCGGTGAGCCCTCCTTGCCCTGGGTGGCGATGTTGTCGATGACGAAGGCTCCCGAGTCGGCGGAGGTGACGAAGAAGACGCTGATGAGGATCACCGCGAGGGCCGAGGTGATGTCCGCTCCCGGCAAGAGGTCAAAGAAGTTGAACAGCAGGGTATCGATGTTGCCGACCGAGTCGATGAGGCTTGTGCCCCCCTCATGCTGGCTGGCCCAGATGGCGGCGTTGCCGAACACCGTCATCCAGAGCAGGTTGAAGGCGGTGGGCACGAACAGGACGCCGAGGATGAATTCGCGCAGGGTGCGTCCGCGGGAGATGCGGGCGATGAAGAGGCCGACGAAGGGGGACCAGGAGATCCACCAGGCCCAGTAGAGCAGGGTCCAGTTGCCGAACCAGCCCGCCTGGCGGGTCTCGCTGTAGGTGAAGGTGCGGAAGGTGAGCTGGCTTAAAGAGGAGACATAGTTGCCAATGTTCTCCGAGAGGGCTCCCAGCAGGTACTGGGTGGGGCCGGCTACCAGCACGAACAGCAGGAGCACGATGGCGAGAAAGAGGTTGAGCTCGGAGAGGCGCTTCACCCCCTTGTCGAGACCGGTGACCGCCGAGATGCCGGCGAGGGTGATGACGACCCCGATGAGGCCGAAGCGAAACAGCTCCCCCGAGGTGTCCATGCCGGTGAGGCGGGTGATCCCCGCCGAGAGTTGCATCACGCCATAGCCCAGGGTGGTGGCGATGCCGAAGATGGTGCCCACCAGGGCGAAGACGTCCACCGCGTGGCCGAGCGGCCCGTGGATCTTCTCCTTGAAGATGGGATAGAGGCCGGAGCGGATGGTCAGGGGCAGGTTGTAGCGAAAGCCGAAGTAGGCCAGCACCAGGCCGACGATGGCGTAGACGGCCCAGGCGTGAAAGCCCCAGTGGAAGAAGGTGGTGACCATGGCCTCGCGGGCGGCCACCTGGGTCAGGGGCGTCGCCTGGGGCGGGGAGACGAAGTGACTCATGGGCTCGCCCACCCCGAAATACATGAGCCCTATCCCCATGCCGGCGGCGAACAGCATGGCGAGCCAGGAGGTGAAGCTGAACTCCGGGCGGGCATCGTCCGGCCCGAGGCGAATGTTGCCAAAGTGGCTGAAGGCGATCACCAGCAGCAGGATCAGGAACATGCCGACCACCAGCACATAGAACCAGCTGAAGTGCTGGGCTATCCAGCTCTGGCCGCTGCCAAAGAAGCGGGCGGCGGCCTCCGGGGCCAGGGAGCAGATGGCCAGCAGCGCCAGGATGAAGAGCAGACCCGGGATGAAGATGGGCAGCGACAGGGTGCATCTGGTGGGACGGGGAGCGTTCATGGGACACCTTTGGGTGGAAGGACTCAAGACACTATAGGCCCCTCGGGTGCAAAGCAGACAAGGGGTGGACGGCGAGTGACGGGGTCAACGGCCATGAGCACAGTGGGGGAGGCACTCGTCGGTCTGTTTTTTTATCGTATTTTATGCCTTTAAATCAGATGGTTACCGCTTTCTTGTTTGTTAATAGCGAGTTGATGCCGTTTTTTGGGAAATCTTTTCCCCCCTCGTCCGGTTCTATTGAACGTAGCCGGATGAGATGCGCCGGAGACATCACTCTCGACAACAAGGAATAGAGACATGAACGTGAAAAAAAGTACTGCCATCGCCTCTGCCATGACGGGTCTGCTGGCCCTGGGTGCCCAGTTCATCGCCGCGCCGGCCATGGCTGCGGATGACAAGGAGAAGTGCTACGGCGTGGTCAAGGCGGGCAAGAACGATTGCGCCACCAAGGGCGGATCCTGCGCCGGCACCGCCAAGATGGATGCCCAGGGGGATGCCTTCGTGGTGGTGCCCAAGGGGCTGTGCGAGAAGCTCGCTGGCGGGTCCCTGCAACCCAAGTAAGCCGCATGCCATGGTGTGGCGCCCGCCACATCATGGCCCTATCTATTGAGAGCCCAGCCATGAACCCCTTGATCGGTATCGGTTTACGCCCCCCGCACTACGACGAGATCCGCCACACCCTGCCCCGAGTGGGCTGGCTTGAGGTACACAGCGAAAACTACTTCGAGCGCCACAACCAGGGCTTCGAGGTGCTGGCGGAGCTTGCGAGGCACTACCCCGTGAGCCTTCACGGAGTCGGCATGTCGCTGGGCTCCGCCGATCCGCTCGATGCCGGGCACTTGCGCCAACTGGCGGCCCTGGTGGCGGCCATCTCGCCGGTGCGGGTGTCGGAGCACCTGAGCTGGGGCAGCATCGGCGGGCGCTATTTCAACGATCTGCTGCCCATGCCCTACACCCGGGCCGCTCTTTTGCACATGAGCGACAAGATAGATCGGGTGCAGCAGACACTGGGCAGACAACTGCTTGTCGAGAATCCCTCCTCCTACCTGCAACTGGCGGGGGAGATGGGGGAGGCCGAGTTTCTGGCCGAGCTGGCTGGGCGTAGCGGCTGCGGCGTCCTGCTCGATCTCAACAACCTCCATGTGAGCGCGGTCAATCACGGCCTGGAGGTGGACGACTATCTGGCGACTATCGACCTCGACACGGTCGGCGAAATTCACCTGGCCGGTTTTACCGAGAAGCACCTGCCCCAGGGGCCCCTCTATATCGACACCCACAGCTCCCCCGTGGCCGAGCCCGTCTGGGCGCTCTACGAGCAGGTCTGCCAGCAGCGCGCCATCCCCACCCTGATTGAATGGGATCTGGCGATCCCCCCGCTGCCGGTGCTGCTGGGAGAGGTGCAGCGTGCCAGCGAGATCCTGAGCACGGCGCAGCAAACATCCAGGGAGGCCGCCCATGTCTGAGCTTGTTTCCCTGCAACGCGCTTTTGCGAGCGGGCTGCTCGGCCAGGATGATGCCATCCTCGGGCACATTCAGCCGGGACGCTTTGCCCCCGACGCCCTGTTGCAGATCTATCGCAACAACTTCATCCTCGGCCTCACCGAGGTGCTCGCCAGCAGCTACCCCGCGGTACGCGCCATGGTTGGCGAGACCTTCTTTGAGGCGGCGGCACGAGGGTTCGTGCTGGCGGCACCTCTGGAGGAGGGGAGCGTCATGGACTACGGGGAGGGCTTTGGCGACTGGTTGGTACGCTTGCCCACCACGGCCGCGTTGCCCTGGCTCGGGGAGCTGGCCCGCTTCGAGTGGGGGCTGGAGCGGGTTTCGCTGCTTGCGCCAGAGACGCGGCGCTGGCCCGCCGAGCGGCTTGCCGCCATGACCCCTGACCACTGGGAGCGGCTGGTGCTGCATCCTGCCTGCGATCTGCTGCTCCTGGAGAGCCCCCATCCGGTGCTGGCGCTCTGGCAGATGGCCCTGCACGGCGGTGAGACGGTCAGGGAGCTGGATGCTGTCTGCTCCCTGGCACTCAAGAAACGCCCCGGACACCGGGTCGACCCCATTCCCCTGGATGCCGCCGCCTGGCGTCTGCTGCAAGGCTGCCTGCAGGGCAGGCCGCTGGCCAGCCTGCTGGCTCAGGATCCCGCCATGGCCGAACACCTGGCCCCCCTCATCACCCTCGACCTGCTGGTCGATCTGGAGCTTGCACCATGACAACGCAAACCCTTGCCAGGCCCCTTGGCCCCCTAGTTGAACGCATCTTGCCCTGGTGCAGCGGTGGCCTGTTGCTGCTTGCCAGGCTCTGGGTCGCCACCATTTTTTTGCGATCCGGCTGGCTCAAGTTCACGGCCTGGGACAGCACCCTCTATCTGTTCGAGTTTGAATATCAGGTGCCCCTGCTGCCCTGGCTGTGGGCGGCCTATGCGGGCACGGCGACCGAGCTGTTGCTGCCCCTCTTCCTGCTGGCGGGCCTCTTCACCCGTCCGGTCGCCTTGCTGCTGTTTGGCTTCAACGCCATGGCGGTCATCTCCTACCCGGCCCTCTGGGCGGGGGGCTTTCACGATCACCAGTTGTGGGGCTGGATGCTGCTGACCCTGGCTGTGTGGGGGGCGGGCCCCCTGGGGCTCGACAGCTGGCGCCTTGCCCGTCGTTCGCCTCCGGCGTAAGGTGGCCGCACACGAGCCCTGCCTGACTGACGGGTGGGAAAGGAATGCAAAGGAGAAGAGATGAAGGTTCGCGAGGCCCTGGCGGCCGATATTCCCGCCCTGACGACACTGCGCATGGCGCTCTTTTGTGAGGTGGGGGAACTTGCCCGGCCCGATGAGGATCCGGTCCTCAGGGAGGCGACGCAGGCCTACTTCATTCAGGCGCAGGAAGAGGGCAGCGCCCGTAGCTGGGTGGTGGAAGAGGAGGGCGAGGTGGTGGCGTGCGCCACCCTGGCACTCTTCGTGCGCCCGCCCTACCCGGGCAATCTGGCGGGGCGGGAAGGGTACCTGCTCAACATCTACACCCGGCCGGCCTGGCGCAGACGGGGAATGGCGAACGCCCTGCTGGTGGTCATGGTGTCGTATGCCCGCGAGCAGCAACTGGGCAAGCTGTGGCTCCATGCCAGCAGTGATGGGCGCGCTATCTACGAACGGTTCGGCTTTGCCGCCAATCCCGCCTGCCTCGAGTGCGTACCTGCCCGTTAGCCTCCTTTTTTTCTGCACCGGGCTGATCCTCTTTCACAAGGGCTGCGTACTGGGAGCCCTTGGCGGCATCGCCGCTTTTCTATACACTGCGCGCCCCATTCGTTTCAGTCGTCCGACCACTTATGTCGGCGCTGGCGGTGCCGATACCCTCAACGGGTGAGGCGGTGGTGCCCATGGGGATGGTCAACGAGGAAGAAGTGTCATGTTCAATCAGAAGCTCAAAGCGCAGTTGCAGGCATGCCAGACCCGGCTCGACGAGGAGCAGGGCATCATAGAGGCGATCAAGGCGGGTGCCGCCACCGTCATCTTCAGCCCGGAGGGGATCATCCAGGAGGCGAGCACCCCTTTCCTGGCCCTGATGGGATATGGTGCCGCCGAACTGATTGGGCAGCCCCACAGCCAGCTCTGTCCGAGGGCCTGGGGGGAGTCCGGTGACTATCGCCAGTTCTGGCGCCGCCTGGCCCAGGGGGAGGTGCAGTCAGGCACCTTCGAGCGCGTGAACCGGCAGGGGGAGACGCGCTGGCTGGAGGCGACCTATTTCCCGGTGAAGCACCAGGGCCGGGTGACCCGGGTACTCAAGATTGCCAGCGACGTCACCGAACAGCACCAGCGGCTTGGGCGGCTCGAAGCGCTGACCGAGGCGTTGGACCGCTCCCGGGCCATGATCGAGTTCACCCCGAACGGCGACATCCTCCATGCCAATGCCAACTTCCTGAGCGTCATGGGTTACACCCTGAGTGAGATCGCGGGCAGGCACCACAGGATCTTCTGTGACGAAACCTTCCTGCGCGAGCAGCCCCGTTTCTGGGAAGAACTGGCCCGGGGCCAGTTCAAATCCGGCCTCTTCATGCGCCACAACAGCCGGGGGCAGGCCGTCTGGCTGGAGGCGACCTACAACCCCATCCGGGATGGCAGCGGCAAGGTGGTGCGGGTGGTGAAGTTCGCCAGCGACATCACCGCGCGCATCGAGCAGAACCACGCCACCCGGGAGGCGGCCCGCCTGGCCCACAGCACCGCCCAGGAGACCCTGCACAGCGCAGAGGAGGGGGCGGGCTTGCTGCGCGCCGTGGTGCAGACCTCTTCCCTCATCGCCTCCCAGGTGGATGAGGCCATCGCCCTCATCGGCCAGCTCAACGAGCAGTCCAGAAGCATCGAGGCCATCGTCTCGACCATCAGCGCCATCGCCGATCAGACCAATCTGCTGGCCCTGAACGCCGCCATCGAGGCGGCGCGGGCGGGTGAGCAGGGGCGCGGGTTTGCGGTGGTGGCGGACGAGGTGCGCCAGCTGGCCGCCCGCACGTCGCTCTCTACCGACGAGATCGCCAAGGTGGTGCAGAAGAACCGCGAGCTGACCGCCAGGGTGACCGACGACATGGCCGGGGTGGCGGGCAGCGCCGAACTCGGCAAGCAGCAGATCGCCGGCGTGGACAAGCTGATGAGCGAGATCCACCAGGAGGCGGACAGGGTCTCCCAGACGGTGTCGGCCCTCTCCATCTGAGGGGCTGACCGCAAGATTGCCAACAGAGTGAGCGATCGGACGGCCAGGCTGAACCCTGGCTGTATGAGGCCCCCCTTCGTCATTGTGCCGCCCGGCCCCCTTGTTTAGGCTGCCGCCTCCTTTTTATTGAGCAGGTAGACAACAATGGCAGTACGACAGAGAGGCAGGGCACTGGCCCTGCTGCTGGGAATGGGGGCGAGCCTGGGGCTCGGTGGTTGCATGGGTCAGATGGGCCTCTCCTCCATGGTGACCAAGGGCAACCTCAGCGTGGTGGACAATCGCTACGGCCGTGCCGGCGTCTTCGTGCTGCTCTCCCCCGTTTATGGCCTGGCGGCCACGGCGGATCTCTTCGTGTTCAACACCATCGAATTCTGGTCCGGCAAGAACCCCATCACCGGCAAGGCGCCCGCCCTGGTGGATCAGAAGAGCGATGCGATCATCAAGGTGAACCCGCACCTGGATCCCGCCCTCAACCAGGTGCCGCTGGCCCTGCTGCCCCAAGGGGTGCGCGAGGTGCAAGTGAGCTACCCGGACGAGCGCACCGCCCAGATGGAGATCCACTACATCGACGGTCAGCGCAGCCTGATGCGGGGAGAGATGCGCGGGGAGCGACTGGATCTCTATCTGGACGACAGACTGGTCTCGACCCTGAGCCGCGAGCAGCGCGATGCGGCGGCAAGTCGGGGAGCGGTGCAGGTATAATTTGTCGCGCCCCTGATCCTTTACTCCCAACAAATGCTATACATGCCTGCGGGCAAGTACGCCCCGATGTAGAGGGAGTGGGCTATGACGGTAAACGGGTTGCGTTTGGCAGAGCTGATTGGTTCTCTCAGCCATGCTCTGGACATGACGGAAGGGCAGCCGAGAGGCCATTGCATCCGCTGCTGCTGGATAGGCTCTCGTCTGGGGGAGCAACTGGGACTGGATGCCCGGCAGCGCCACGACCTCTACTACACCCTGTTGCTCAAGGATCTGGGGTGCAGCAGCAATGCCGCCCGCATCTGCGAGCTCTATCTCACCGACGATCTTCACTTCAAGCGCGACTTCAAGCTGGTGGATGGCTCCCTCTCCGAGGTGGTCAACTTCGTGCTGGGCCACACCGGCTTGCAGGCGGATCTGCTGGGCCGTTTTCGCAGCCTGTTCCACATCTTTCGCAACGGGGATCAGATAGCCAACGAGCTGATCCTGACCCGCTGCCACCGGGGGGCGGACATCGCCCGCCAGTTGCGTTTCAGCGACGAGGTGGCCCAGGGGATCCTCTCCCTGGATGAGCACTGGAGCGGCAAAGGGCGGCCGCAACAACTGGCGGGAGAGGCCATCCCGCTCTTCTCCCGCATCGCCCTGCTCTGTCAGGTGGTGGACGTGTTTCACGCCGCCGCCGGACCGGACGCGGCGATGAGGGAGCTGCGCGAGCGCAGCGGCAACTGGTTTGATCCCGCCCTGGTCAGGGCCTTCGAGGCGCTGGCCGACGACGCCTTCTGGCAAGGGCTGGCGGATCCCGCGTTGGCGGAGCGGGTCTTCGCCCACCCGGCGGGGCAGGGGGAGGTGGCGCTGGATGAGGATTATCTGGACGAGATAGCGGCGGCCTTCGGCCAGGTGGTGGACTCCAAGAGCCCCTATACCGCGGGGCACAGCGGCAGGGTGGCGCTCTATACCGACATCCTCGCCGCCCAGATGGGGCTGTCCGAGGCACGGCGACGCTGGCTCAAGCGGGGTGCCCTGCTCCACGACGTGGGCAAGCTCGGGGTGAGCAACGCCATTCTCGACAAGCCGGGCAAGCTTGACGAGCAGGAGTGGGCGGCGGTGCAGATGCATGCCGCCTACACCGAGGAGATCCTGAGCCGCATCGGCGCCTTCGAGGAGCTGGCCCAGGTGGCAGGCGCCCACCATGAGCGACTCGACGGCAAGGGCTACCCCAAGGGGCTCAAGGGGGAGGCGATCACCCTAGAGACGCGCATTATCACCACCGCCGACATTTTCGATGCCATCACCGCCAAGCGCCCCTATCGGGATGCCATCCCGGTGCCGCGGGCCCTGGAGATGATGGCGGAAAACCTGGGCACGGCCATCGACCCCGACTGCTTTGCCGCCCTGAAGGCGGGGATAGAGGACTTCTCCCTCTACCTCACTCCGGAGCAGCCCCTGGCTCGTGCAAGTTAAGGCGCGAGCCCGAGACAAGCAAGCCCCGCATCGGCGGGGCTTTTTTGTGGGCGGTTGCAGGCGGCGCGATCAGGGGCGGGCCGAGGGCTTGGCATAGGGTTGCAGCACCAGCCCCAGCAGGCGATGGAGGTGGGCGAGCTGCTCGATGAGATGGAGATTGAGCCAGAGGTAGCCGCCAAGGGTGGGGTCGTGTCCCTGGCCTGGCGCCTGGCTTGCGTCCCCATCGAGCCGGGCGGCGGCCTCTTGCAGGCGGCCGATGGCCTGGTCGGCCGCCGTGGTATCACCGCTCTTGAGCATGAGGGCGAGTTCGGTGAGCACTGACTCCGTCGCCTGCTGGCAGGCGCGAAGCCCCGGGTGGCTCTGCATCAGGAAGTGGCTCTGGCGATCCCGCCAGTAGGTGTTGGCCAGCATCTCCAGGGTGCAGACGCTGTTGCGAAGGGTGGTCTGGGTCGCCTCGAACAGCGGGCTGCCAAGGCGGGTCTCCTTGACCGCCGGGGCCAGCAGGGGGCGCAGGCTGACTATTTTGGCGAGCAGGCGGGCATGGCTTCGGGTGAGCTTGGGGCGCTCCAGCACGTTGGGGGAGAGGTGGGTGTGGTAGAGCCGCCCGGCCTGCTGCAGGGTGTCGTGCATCTGCAGACGCCAGTGGGTATAGGCCCGCTGGGGGTAGATGCTGCAAAACAGCAGTGCCAGCACCGATCCCAGGATGACGTCGCCACTGCGCCAGAGCGCGGTCTCGATGTCCCCGGGCACCCCGCCGACGATGACCCCCAGGGTGATGCCGATGAGCAGCCCCACATAGGGGCGCTTGCCGAGCGCCAGGTAGCCGCACAGGAACATGATGGCGCAGCACCAGGCCAGCATCAGAGGCAGGGAGTAGAGCTCCAGATAGAGGGCCACCACCCCGCAGGCGGCGCCAAAGACGGTGCCCACCACCCGTTGCAGGGCGCGCGACAGCACGTTGCCCCAGAACGAGATGGGGCCCATCACCACCACCAGGGTGATGAGGGGCCAGGTGCTCTCCGGCAGCTTGAGCTCCCGGGTCAGCAGGAAGGTGAGGGTGAAGGCCAGGGCGATGCGCAGGCCGTGGACCAGGCGGTAGCGGCCATAGATGAGCAGATCGAAGCGGGAGAGCGGGGCATTGAGGCGCAAGGGCGTTCTCTTATCTCGGGTCAGGGTTGTGAGGATAGCAAGGGGGACGGCATTCGCCTTGACCTGCGTCGTTTCTCCGGTTCATGGGGGCGCACCTGTCGGCAGGCGCACCATGACCCGCTCGCCGGGGGGAAGGGCCGCGCTACCCGGCGCCCGTTCGATGCGGCAGTTGGCACTGTCGTGGCCCCCATCCACCGGGCGCACCAGCAGGGTGCCCGCCTCGTCCTGACTGAGCAAGCCGGGCACAACGCCCTGCTCTGCCGATGGGGGCAGGGCCGCCAGCAGCCGGGCGCAGAGGCGAAGGGGCGGCGGGGACTGACGGGGGGCGTGCGGGGGCAAGCGGGCGCAGATGAAGTCGGCGATGGCCTCCAGATCCTCGAAGGGGAATCGGGGCAGGGTCGTGGCCTGGGGAGCGTCGCTCACGAGGGCGACGATGTCAGGATCATCGGGGAAGAGCAGGGGCCGGCCGATGGCGGCGCGATACAGCTCCACCTTGGGAAAGCGCCTGTGCTTGAACCCCTCGACCAACAGCAGATCCAGGGCGCTCCCATCGAAGCGGGCCAGCAGCGCCTCGAAGGGGGGTTCCCCCTCCGGGGTCTCCCGGATCAGGGCGTGGCGCCGGTCGGAGGCCGCCATCACCTGGGTGGCGCCCGCCTGGCGCAGGCGGTGGCTGTCCTTGCCGGGCTGGTCCATGTCAAAGGCGTGGTGGGTGTGCTTGAGCACCCCGAGGCGCAGACCGCGCGCCACCAGGCGCGGGATGAGGCGCTCCAGCAGGGTGGTCTTGCCGGTGCCGCTCCAGGCGACGAAGCCGAGCAGGGGCAGGGGGCTCATGGCGCGCCCCCTGCCCGCAGCCTCGCCTCCCAGGCGGCGAGTTCGGCCGGGCTGTTGAGGTTGACGAAGGCGTCGGGCAGATCGGCAAAGGGCACCACCGCCATCCGGTGGCGGGCAAACCAGGCCCCGGTCTTGCGCTCCCCGTCCGCCAGCGCCTGTTGCAGGGAGGGGCGCAGGGTGCGATGCAGCAGGGCGACCACGGGCTGGAGGTGCTCCCCGTCGTGGGCCACCACCAGATCGGTGTCCGGGGTGATGGCGGCGCGAAAGCGGGTCATCAGATCAAGGGGCAGGGCGGGGCCGTCACAGGGGACGAACAGCACCCAGTCGTGACGGGCCGCCGTCAGCCCCGCCAGCATGCCGGCCAGCGGCCCCTGGAAGTCGGCCTGCGCATCTCCGATGACGGGGGCAAGCTGCCGGTAGCGAGCCTGGCTGCGGTTGGCGTTGATCAGCACCTCGTCCACCTGGGGGCGCAGGCGGGTCAGCACGTGTTCGATCAGGGGAGTGCCCGCGAGGGGCACCCAGCCCTTGTCATCGCCCCCCATGCGGGTGGCGCGACCGCCCGCGAGGATGACGCCGCTGACGAGAAAAGCGGGGGAAGAGGAAGGGGTCATGGTGCTCCGTTGCTCGCAAAGGGATGCCCACAGGGGCGTGTCGGGATCTTGCGCCAAGGCGGGCGCGTGAGCAACCTTCGGCTGCCCCGGCAAAGGCGCCTTTGGCCGCAGGGTTTGTCCAAGCTCACAAAACCGGATCGGCAAACGTCATATGATCC
The DNA here is from genome assembly GCF_040908465.1 of Aeromonas sp. R10-1. Taxonomy (NCBI): domain Bacteria; kingdom Pseudomonadati; phylum Pseudomonadota; class Gammaproteobacteria; order Aeromonadales; family Aeromonadaceae; genus Aeromonas; species Aeromonas sp. R10-1. The sequence continues at coordinate 12,234 of NZ_JBFODT010000036.1, read as the reverse complement.
CCAGCATTCTGAGTCTTGCTCTCCTGCCTGATGGCAACTTCATGTAAATCAAAGAGAATGACTATGGCTACCGGACAATATCTGCTGTGGAAAGATGCACAGGGTCACGATTTTCGCCCCGTTGCGCTGACGGGCACCAATCTGCTCAACGATCGCAACCTCAACAAGGGCACCGCCTTCACCGAACAGGAGCGGGCCGATTTTGAGCTGGGCGGCCTCTTGCCGCCCCAGGTGCAGACTTTCGAAGCCCAGCTGGAGCGGGTTTATGAGGCCTTCCTGAGCGCCTGCAGCGACATCGAGAAGTACCAGAACCTGCGAGCCTTGCAGGATCGCAACGAAACCCTGTTCTACGCCCTCCTGTCCCGCCACGTGGAGGAGATGACTCCCTACATCTACACCCCGACCGTGGGCAAGGCGTGCCAGGAGTTCAGCCACCGCTTCCAGAAGCCGCGCGGCCTCTACATCACCCCGAAGAACGTCGATGACATGGGCTCCCTCGCCCGCCACATGGATGCCAAGGCGGTGCGCATCATCGTCGTGACCGACAGCCAGGGGATCCTCGGCATCGGCGATCAGGGGGTGGGGGGCATGGGCATTCCCATCGGCAAGCTCGCCCTCTATACCCTGGGGGCGGGCATCCACCCCGCCTGCTGCCTGCCCATCGCGCTGGACGTGGGCACCGACAACCAGGCGCTGCTGGATGACCCCATGTACCTGGGTCAGCCCCACAGGCGCATTCGCGGCAAGGAGTACGACGACTTCATCGACAAGTTCGTGGCCGGGGTCAAGCGCCACTTCCCCAACGCCGTGCTGCAGTGGGAGGACTTCAGCAAGTCCAACGCCTTCAACAACCTGGCCCGCTACCAGCAGGCGCTGCCGTCGTTCAACGACGACATCCAGGGCACCGGGGCCGTGGTGCTGGCGGGCATCATAGGGGCCGTCAAATCCAAGGGGGAAACCCTGGGCCAGCAGCACTACCTGGTCTACGGGGCCGGTGCTGGCGGGGTCGGGGTGGCGGATCAGATCTGCGCGGGGATGATCCGCGAGGGGCTTGACCCGCAGGCGGCGCGGGATCGCATCTATATCCTGGATACCCAGGGGCTGGTGTGTGACAACCGCGAGGGGCTGGATGAGTACAAGCGCCGCTATGCCAAGCCGGGCCTCTTGCTGGCCCAGTGGGATCTGCAGGGCAAGGCGGGGCTGACCGAGGTGCTGCGCCACGTGCCCATCACAGTGCTGCTCGGCACCAGCGGCGCCGGTGGCGCCTTCCAGGAGGAGCACATCCAGCTGATGCTGACCCACTGCGAGCGCCCCATGGTGTTCCCCCTCTCCAACCCCACCGCCAATTGCGAGGCCCTGCCGGAAGACATCTTCCGCTGGAGCCAGGGGCGCGCCATCGTCGCCACCGGCAGCCCGTTCAAGGACGTGCACCATGAGGGGCAGGATTATCGCATCGGTCAGGGCAACAACGTCTTCATCTTCCCCGGCGTGGGGCTGGCGGCCATCGTCAGCCAGATCCGCGAGATAAGCCCGGACATCTTCACCACCGCCGCCTTTGCGCTCGCGGAGTGCGTGAGCGAGGCGGATCTCGCCCGGGGCACCGTCTACCCGAGGATCAGCGAGCTGCGCAACATCTCGGTGCACGTGGCGACCGCAGTGCTCAAGGATATCGTGCGCCGCGACCCCTCCCACCCGCTCATCGGTCAGGATCTGCAAGAGCACATCCTGAGCCATATGTGGGAGCCGGTCTACCTGCCCTATCGCCGGGTCTGAGGTGCGACCTGCCCGCACGTGTCGCGGGCATGACGATGCCATAGAAACAGAGAGGGTGGCCCAGGCCACCCTCTCTGTTTTCCGCCCTGCTGTGTGTGCGGGGCAGGACGCTGCCACTTATTGAGCGGGCGGGGGCACCAGGCGGTCATCGACGCTGCCGTCGCCCCGAAGCTTGTTGCCATTGGCATCGACGGCGTCCACACCGTTGTCGTCCACGCTGCCATCGCCTCGAAGCTTGTTGCCATTGGCGTCGACGGCGTCCACACCGTTGTCATCCACGCTGCCATCGCCCCGAAGCTTGTTGCCACTGGCGTCGACGGCGTCCACACCGTTGTCGTCCACCCGGCCACCGGCATGACGCTCCCCGCCTGCATGCTTGTCGCCACCGCCGTGGCGATCGCCGCCAGCGTGCTGGTCGCCACCGGCATGTTCGCCCTGACCACGGTCATCGCCGCCGTGGCCGCTGTCGTCCCCGCCATTGTTTCCGTTATGGCTACTATCGCCTCCATTTCCGCTATTGTTTCCACTGTGGCTACTATTGCCCCCACCGCTGCTGTTGCTGCCTCCGCCGCTGCTGTTGCTGCCTCCGCCGCTGCTGTTGCTGCCTCCGCCGCCGCTGTTGCCGCCTCCGCCGCCGCTGTTGCCGCCTCCGCTACCACTGTTGCCGCCGCCATCCCCCCCTTTGTTGTGCACGATCAGCCCATTGGCCACATAGCTGTGGCTGCCATCGAGGATCAGGTTGAACAGCGCCGTGGCGGGCGGGGCATCAACCCAGGAGAGGGAGGCCACCGGCAGTTCGACAAGGTGCGGTGCCAGCGCCAGGTTGCCCGCGCTGCCCCCCTCTGACCAACCCAGCAGGTGCATGCCGGTAAAGAGCGGCAGCACGGCGAGGGCCGGGTTTTCGGTGCGGGTCATGGCCGGTGCGATGGCCGCCCAGCCCCGGGTGGTGAGGAAGGGGTGCTCGGCGGTAAAGAAGGGGGGCAGATGATTGAGCCCGTAGAGCCTGCGCCCCCCCAGCGCCACCCGCTCGATGGCCTGGATGCGGTTGCTCTGCCCGTGCCTGTCCCGCACCCGATCGCCGACCCGCAGGGTCTCGATGGGGCGTTCGCAGCCATCGGCCATCAGGATGCGGGTACCGGCAATGAAACAGGATTTGGCATGGGCCTGGTTTACCTGCCACTGGTGGTGGTCGAAGTCATAGCTTAGCGGGGTGGCGAACAGGGCCAGGGCGATGGCCGAGCCCAGCAGCAGCCGGCGCTGGCTGGGTTTGAATGAGGGCAGTGACATGGGGAACTCCTTGTCGGTGTGGGGTCACGCCTTCGAGTATAGAGAGGGGATTGGGGCGATATCTGCGTCGACCAGTTGAAAGCCTTGTCATGTCAACTCGCCGGAAAAACGATTGGCGTTGGCCATAAAAGTGCGTAAAATCGCTTCCTCGATGCTTGTAGCAGCGAATCCCGCCTAAAAAGCCAGTTTCATGCCCTCCCCAAGCAGTAAAAGGCAACAAATGACGCCATTTGGCCCGTTGGCTGCCTTGAAAACGTCTTGTGATGACTGAAAAGTGTCAAATATCCCTGTCAGTTATCAAAAAATTAAGGATACCCATGTTTTCCTTGGTCAAGCAAAGCGTCGCCGGGCTGCAAATTCTGTTTGTCGCCTTCGGTGCCATGGTGCTGGTGCCCCTGCTCACCGGTCTGAACCCCTCCATGGCCCTGCTTGGCGCCGGTGTAGGCACCCTGCTGTTCCAGCTCTGCACCCGTCGTCAGGTGCCGATCTTCCTCGGCTCCAGCTTCGCCTTCATCGCCCCCATCATCTATGCCACCCAGACCTGGGGCCTGCCCTCCACCATGTTCGGTCTGTTTGCCGCGGGCTTCATGTATTTCATCCTGGCGGCCATCATCCGCGCTCGTGGCATGGGCTTCGTGCACAAGCTGCTGCCCCCCGTGGTCATCGGTCCCGTCATCATGGTGATCGGCCTGTCGGTGGCCCAGGTAGCCTGCAACATGGCCATGGGCCGTGCTGGCGGTGAGCAGGTGGTGCCTGCCACCACGGCGCTGACCCTGGCGGGCATCTCGCTGGCGGTCACCCTGATTGCCGCCGTGTTCTGCAAGGGCTGGATCAAGCTCATCCCCATCCTGTGCGGTGTCATCGCCGGTTATGTCTCTGCCGTGCTGATGGGCCAGGTGAGTTTCGATGGCATGGTCAACGCCCCCTGGCTGGCGCTGCCCCACTTCGAGACCCCGGAGATCAACTGGGCCGCGGCCCTCTTCATGCTGCCGGTGGCCATCGCCCCCTGCATCGAGCACATCGGCGGCGTGCTCGCCATCGGCGGGGTGACCGGCAAGGACTACACCAAGGATCCGGGCCTGCACCGCACCCTGGCCGGTGACGGCATCGGCGTCTGCTTCGCCGGTTTCATCGGTGGTCCCCCCGTCACCACCTATGCGGAAGTGACCGGTGCCGTGATGATCACCCGCAACTTCAACCCGGTCACCATGACCTGGGCCGCGGTGTTCGCCATCATTCTGGCCTTCTTCGGCAAGTTCAACGCCCTGCTCACCTCCATCCCCATGCCGGTGATGGGCGGCATCATGCTGCTGCTGTTCGGATCCATCGCCGCCATCGGTCTCAAGACCCTGGTGGAGTCCAAGGTGGATCTGGGGCTGTCCCGCAACATCGCCATCGTGGCGGTGACCCTGACCGTGGGTGTCGGCGCCCTGGAGATGAAGATTGGCGACTTCGCCCTGGCGGGCGTGGGGCTGGCCTCGGTGGCGGCCATCCTGCTCAACCTCATCCTGCCCCAGCACTCCGAAACGGGTGCCATGGAGAGCGCCAAGGATTAAGGGTCGTCTCTCCCTGACGTGACAAGAGGCCACCTTCGGGTGGCCTCTCTTTTTTTGCCTGCGTACCACTGAACCCGGGCTCCCATGTGAAGCGGCTACACTCAGGGGCACCATTGACGGGAGAGGACGAAAGGATGAAGAGGGCATGGATCCTAGCCCTGCTGGGGCTGATGGGGAGCGGTGCGGCCGAGGCCGGTGCGGTGCGCTACGAGGTCGAAGGCAAGCCGTTCGAGGGCTATTACCTGGCGGGTGCCGACAAGCAGGCCCCTCTGGTGGTGCTGGTGCACGACTGGGACGGGCTCAACGGTTACGAGATCAAGCGGGCCGAGATGCTGGTGGCCCTGGGCTACAGTGTCTTTGCCGTAGATTTGTTCGGTGCCGGGGTCAGGCCGAGCACGGTGGAAGACAAGAAGCGCTTCACCGGGGCCCTTTATCAGGACAGGACCAGGATGCGCTCCCTGCTGCAAGGGGGATTGGCGGAGGCGGGTAGGCAGGGGGGGCGGCTCGACAATGCGGTGGCCCTCGGTTACTGCTTCGGCGGCGCCGCCGTGCTGGAGCTGGCCCGCAGCGGGGCGGATCTCAAAGGGGTGGTGAGCGTACACGGCGGGCTGGAGACCCCGGCCGGGCAGGACTACAAAGAGGTGAAGGGAGAGTTGCTTGTCCAGCACGGCAGCGCCGACGAGGCGGTCTCTCTGGGTCAGTTTGCGGCGCTGGTGGCCGAGCTGGAGAGCGCCGGGGTGAAGCACGAGGCGACCAGCTACAGCGGGGCTCCCCACGCGTTCAGCGTCTTTGGCTCGGACAACTACCGCGCCGATGCCGATGCCAAGTCCTGGCAGCGTTTCACCGGTTTCTTGAAGGAAGTGACCGGCTCCTGAGGGGGCCGGCTCACGCAGGCCATGGCAGTGCCATGGCTTTTTTTATGTCCGTTTTTTGCCATCTCAGGGGAGGGCGAGCACCCTCACCCACATGGCCCCCTTGCCCACCTCGCTCCGTGGGCCCGGGGTGAGCTGGCCGCTTTCGGGGTCGATGGCATGCAGTGCCACCTCATGGGATTGCTGCCCGGTCGCGATGAGCCAGTGGCCGCTGTGGTCGATGGCAAAGCCCCGGGGACAGGCCTCGGTCGGGAAGTGGCCGAGGGGGGTGAGGGCGCCATCTTGGGGGGAGACGCCGAACAGGGTGAGCAGGCTGCTGGCCCGTTCGCTGGTGTAGAGAAAACGTCCATCCGGGGTCAGGTGCAGGTCGGCGCCCCAGCGCTCCCCCTGATAACCCTCGGGCAGCATATCCAGGCTCTCCCGCGCACTGATGCGACCATCCGCCTCCCTGTGGTAGCGGTCGAGGGTGGCATCGAGTTCGTTGAGGCAATAGAGATCGCCGTTGTCCGGGTGCAGTGCCAGATGGCGGGGCCCGGCGCCGGGGGTGGTGTGAATGTCCCCCAAGGGATGGGGAACCAGCCTCTCGTCCACCAGGGCAAAGCGGCGCACCCTGTCCTCTTTCAGGCAGGCCACCAGCAGATCCTGCTCCCCGTTTTGCCCCGGGAGCCAGGTGACCGAGTGGGCCGCCATCAGGTGGTCGAGACGCTGGTGAGGGGGCTGCATCCGGCCCGCCTGATCCTGGCGGGAGACGGTGACGTGGTTGAAGGCGTAGGAGGCGGCAAAGAAAAGGCGGCCGCACCCATCGGTGCAGGTGTGGGAGGCGCTGCCGAGCAGTGGCGCCGAGGTCGGGGCCCCGAGCCGCCCATCGGCGGCGATGGGGAAGCTCAGCACCCGAAAATCGGGGCGCACCCCCGCATGGAGCCAGCGCCGGTCCGGGCTGATGACCAGGGGCTGCACCTCGCCGCCGGTCTGCACTTCCTGCAGCGGGGCGAGGGTGCCTGCTTCGAGGCGAAACACATGGATCAACCCGCTCACCGGGTTGGCCACATAGACCACTTGTTGCATTGCATCTCCTTTGCGACGGCCATCCGTCGGGTCAAGGGAAAGGGAGTCCCGGCGTCTCAGGCGGGGATCAGGATCTCGCGAATGACGGGCACCACTGACAGTGCCAGCAGGGCCGCCATCACCTGGTTGAAGCGGCGACGGGCAAGATCGTTTGCCAGCCAGCGCTTGAGCAGGGAACCGCACAGGAGCCAGAGTCCGACGCAGGGGAAAGAGACGATGAAGAAGGTCAGGGCGATGACGAGGTGCTGCTCAAAGGGGTCGCTCCCCGCGCTGGTGAAGGCGGCGATGGCGCCGGTGGCAACCACCCAGGCCTTGGCATTGACCCACTGGAACAGGGCTCCCTTGAAAAAGCCGAACGGGCGGGCCCCGTTGCTGTCAGCCATCCCGTCCGTCGGGCGGGCGATGAGCCAGGCAAGATAGAGCAGATAGAGGGTGCCCGCGCACTTGATGAACAAGTGGAGTTCGGGGACGCGGGTAAAGAGCTGGCCAAAGCCCAGCCCCACCAGCAACAGCATCAGAGTGAAGCCGACGCAGATCCCCATGAGCAGGGGCAGGCTCTTGCGTATCCCGACGCTGGCGCCGGCGCTCATCACCATGATGTTGTTGGGGCCGGGGGTGACCGATGCCGAGATGGCAAAGAGCACCACGGCGTAGAGCGAGTCCATTGGGTTCCTCGTGCAGACAGTCCGTTGTCTTCCCTATATTGGGGGCGATCTGCGCTTTCCAAGGCGGGGGGCGGGCAGAAAAAAACAGGCCCCGTGACGGGGCCTGTGAAGTGGGCGGGATCAGACGGGCTGGTTCCCTGCCGGCGGCAGCGCCGGGCGGGATTCCACCTTCTGTTCGTCTCCCTGCATGTTCTTGATGTAGACGTCCATCTGGTTGAACGCGATCTCGATGCCATGCTCGCGGAACAGCACGTCGATGCGGCGGTTCAGCTCGTCGATGGCCGGGTTGCGATCCCCCAGCTCGCTCACGAAGAAGCGCAGCTCGTGATCCAGGGTGCTGGGCCCGAAGGTGAGGAAGTAGACGATGGGGGCCGGGTCTTTCAGCACCCGGCTGTTCTCCATGGCGGCCTGCATCAACAGCTTGCGGGTCAGATCCAGATCCGAGCCATAGGCCACCCCGACCCGGGCGATGACCCGGGTGACGGTGTCGGACAGGGACCAGTTGATGAGCCGCTCTATCATCAGCTGCTGGTTCGGGATGATCACCTCCTTGCGGTCGAAGTCGGTGAGGGTGGTGGAGCGGATCCTGATCTTGTTGACCGTGCCCGAGATGGTGCCGATGGTGACGGTGTCGCCGATCCGCACCGGGCGCTCGAACAGGATGATGATGCCCGAGATGAAGTTGGAGACGATCTGCTGCATGCCGAAACCGATACCGACCGAGAGACCGGCGGCCAGCCACTGCAGCTTCTCCCACTGGACCCCGAGCATGGCCAGCGCCGTCAGGCTGCCCACCCCGATCAGGGCGTAGTTGAGCATGGTGGTGAAGGCGTAGGCCGTGCCCTGGGCGAGGCGCAGCTTGGAGAGCACCAGCACCTCCAGCAGGCCCGGCAGGTTGCGGGCCAGCGACAGAGCCGCACCAAACACGAACAGGCCGGTCAGCACGTCGCTCAGGCTGATGGGATAGAGCACGGCGTTGGCCCCGGTCCCCTCGCTTTTGTGCCACAGCACCACGCTGTCGAGGTAGGTGAAGACCGCCACCAGATCAGACCAGAGCCAGTAGAAGGCGACGCCGAACACCAGCAGCAGCATGATGCGGGTCAGACGCAGGGACTGCTGGCTGACCTCTTCCAGATCCATGGGCTGCTCTTCGATGGCTTCGCCCCCTTCCGCATCCTCCTGGGTCTTGTGTTCCCGCTTGGCGACCGCGCGGCGATAGGCCAGACGACGGGCCGCCAGCTCAAGACCGCGCAGGGCGGTGCGATAGACCAGACCCCAGATGATGATGAGGTAGAAGGACTCGATGAGCCTGCCGGTGAGTTTCAGGGCCGTGTAGTAGTAGCCAAGGGCTGCCAGCACCATCAGGGCCACCGGCGCCAGCGCCAGGGCGACGGCGGTCAGGGTCTGCAACATGCTCGCCTCGCCCTTGATGCGGGCGCGGGAGATGGGCAGCACCAGGTAGGCGGTCAGCCCCAGCAGCAGCATGGTCATGCCCTGGCCGATGACGTCGTTGCCAAGGGAGGAGGGCTCCACCACCGCCTTGGTCGACAGCATGATGAGGGGCAGCAGGGGCAGCCAGAGGTAGCGCATGCTGTTGCGCTTGGCCTGCAGCTCGTCCCGCGGCATGCGGAAGTGGGTCTCGCCGATGCCCCCCGGTCGCATCACCGACAGGTAGACACTGAACACCAGGTAGCCGAGGGCCAGGTTCAGGGTGATCTGGAAGATGAGTCTCGGGCTCAGCAGGCCGCAATAGGCGAGCAGCAGGCCGGCGGCCAGGATGAAGAGGGTGCCCGGCAGGCGTTGCAGCACGGTGAACAGCAGGGCACGGGGGGTGTGCCACTGGCTGTCCTGACGAAAACGTCCCAGATCCTTGACGATCTTCTTCTGGCGCTCGAGCAGGGTGCCGCGCTTCCACAGCAGCAGGCCCCCCACCAGCAGCAGCGGCAGGGAGAGCAGGGAGACCGCCAGCAGCATGTCGCCCCAGCCGCTCCAGTCCGGTTTCAGCACCCAGTCGGAGGCCTGCTTGAAGGCCTGGGCCGGCCAGGTGATGAACCACTTGGCATCGATGGGCTTGTTGCTGCTCACCCAGAAGATGTGCTGCTGCAGGGTGAACTCGATGGAGGCATAGACCCGGGTCAGCTGCTGCTGGGTCAGTTGCAGGCTGATGGCGTTGGTGAGCTGGGCATCCATCTGGCGGTTGAGCTGATCCAGCAGGCCGATGCGGGTGTCGATGAGCTTGGCAAGGCTGGCCCTGTCTTCGTCGCTCACCGTCTCGCCGCTGCTGGCAATGAGGTTGTCCAGATACTGGTTCTTCTGGAACAGCTGGTCACGCTGCTGGCTCAGTTCGAACTGGGCCAGGTGCAGGTCGGCGATCTGCTCCTCCAGGTTCTTCACCAGGGTGGAGGGGGCCGCTTCCAGCTGCTGGTAGAGCTGATAGAGGATGCGCGAGAGCAGCAGGTTGCCCTTGAGCATCTGCACCTGTTCGTTGAGGTTGCGCTCGGTCTGGGTGCCGCGCTCCAGCATGCTCTTCGCCTGCAGGTTCTTCTGGGCCAGGGTGTTGAGGCTGTTGGTGGAGCTGATGAGCTGCTGGCTGAGCTGGTAGTTGAGCTCCTGCTCTTTTTGCACCAGAGGGTTGTCTTCGGCGGCCACCAGCTCGCCGGTCTCTTCGGCGGTCTTCTCGGTATCCCCCAGGCGCTTGGCGCTGCTCTGCTCCTGCAATGCCTGCAGTTTCTGCTCTTCACTGGCGAGACGGGCACTCTGGTAGTCCCGTTGCTTGACCACCAGATCCTGCATGCTGGTGCGGTTGTCCAGCTCCTTTTGCAGGTTGGCCAGTTGCAGATCCAGCAGGGCCAGTTCGGCATTAAGCTTCATTTTCTCGGCGCTGCTCACCCCGTCCCCGGCGTTGAGGCGGGTGCGGATCTCCTGGCTGCGCTGATAGGCGCGGCTCATGCTGGCCTGGGCCCGCTCCGGCAGGGTCTGCAGGTTGGTGATCTGGCTGCCGATGGTGCCAAGGGCCTCCTGGGCCGCCTGCATGTTGGCCATGATCTCGGGTTGGCGGGCATCGAGCTCCGCCAGGCTCATGGTGGCGTATTCGCTCTTGAGCTGCTCCGGGCTCTTGCCCTGGGTCAGGGCGTCGAGCTTGGCGCCGATCTCCTTGAGCTCTGCCGGCAGGGTGCGCAGGCGTTCGCTCTGGGTTTTGGCCTTGCTCTTCTCCTTGTCGATGCTGTCGAGGAGGGAGAGGGTGTCAGTCAGGAACTTCTGGTCCGCCTGCTGGCTGGCCGTGGGGGTGTCCGATTTGCCGAGGGCGTCGAGCGCCCGCTGCACGGTGGCGCGCTGGGGCAGATCCTGCGCCAGGGTGCTCGGGGTCCAGAAGGTGATGAGTAAACAGAGCAGCGGCAGCAGGGTGGCCGAGGCTCTTTTGAAGCGTGTTGAGAGCATAAAGCGTCCGGGTGATTATGCGATGTTCGGGGGATTTTCCACCAGGGTAAAATCCGCGTGGATTCTAGCACCGGCGCAAGAGGGGCAGCAGAGGGAGAGATAAAAAAAAAACGGCGCCCGCAGGCGCCGCTTTCATCGGTTCAGGACTGATTACAGTACGTGAACGGAGGCGGTGTTGGTGGTACCGCTCGGTACCAGGGCACCGGAGACCATGACAACCACGTCACCCTTCACGCCCATGCCGATTTCCAGCGCAGCTTCTTTGCCGATGCGATAGAAGTCGTCGGTGGAGGCGATGGAGTCAACCACGTGAGCAACCACACCCTTGGTCAGCACCAGCTGGGCAGCGGTCTTCTTGTTGGTGGTGATGGCCAGGATCCAGGCTTTCGGGAAGTACTTGCGGATGGCCTTGGCAGACTTGCCGCCTTCAGTGGCGACCACGATCAGCGGGGCGTCCAGCTTCTCGGAGGTCTCGACCGCGCCTTTGCAGACCGCTTCGGTGATGCGCAGCTTGTTGCTGTCGTTGGCGGCAGACAGGTTGGACGGCATCACGGAGTCGGTACGCTCGCAGATGGTGGCCATGATGGTCACGGCTTCCAGCGGGTACTTGCCCTTGGCGGACTCACCGGACAGCATGACGGCATCGGTACCGTCCAGGATGGCGTTGGCCACGTCGCCGGCTTCGGCGCGGGTCGGACGCGGGTTCTTGATCATGGAGTCCAGCATCTGGGTGGCGGTGATGACCACTTTGCGTGCCTTGTTGCACTTCTCGATGATCATCTTCTGGGCGAAGATCACTTCTTCCACCGGGATTTCCACACCCATGTCGCCGCGGGCGACCATGATGCCGTCGGACACGGCCAGGATCTCGTCGAAGTTGTCCAGGCCTTCCTGGTTTTCGATCTTGGAGATGATCTGGATGGCCTCGCCACCGTGGGCCTTCAGGTGCTCACGGATTTCCAGCACGTCTTCCTTCTTGCGGATGAAGGAGGCGGCCACAAAGTCGACGCCCTGCTCGCAACCGAAGATCAGGTCGCGCTTGTCTTTCTCGGCCAGGGCCGGCAGCTTGATGGAGACGCCCGGCAGGTTGATGCCCTTGTTCTCGCCCAGATCGCCGTTGTTCAGGACTTTACAGATCACTTCGCGTTCGGTGATCTCGATGACGTCCAGGCCGATCAGGCCATCGTCAACCAGGATACGGTTGCCGACGCGCAGGTCGCTGGCAAAACCGGCATAGGTGACGGCGACTTTGTCTTTGTTGCCCACCACGGTCTGGTCGGTGGTGAAAGTGAAGGTCTGGCCGGCGACCAGGGAGACGTCGTTGCCGCCTTCGAGCTTGATGGTGCGGATTTCCGGACCCTTGGTGTCCAGCAGGATGGCTGCGTGCTTGCCGGTTTCGGCCATGACAGCGCGCAGGTTGCTGATGCGACCACCGTGTTCGGCGTAGTCGCCGTGGGAGAAGTTCAGGCGCATGACGTTCATGCCGGCATCCAGCATCTTGCCCAGCATTTCTTTGGATTCGGTCTTGGGACCGATGGTGCAGACGATTTTGGTCTTTTTCATGTCAGTCTTCATGGT
>NZ_JBFODT010000035.1:0-27099 GCF_040908465.1 Aeromonas sp. R10-1 | reverse complement strand
TGTAGTGGTCTAATCATCCCGGACACCGTTTTAGGTGGTACAGTCGCCACCATTATTTGAGGTGTTCAATGACAAGATTACGTCGCTCATTTACTGCCGAGTTCAAGCTGGAAGCCGCATCCCTGGTGCTCGACCAAGGCTATTCAGTCCCCGAAGCCAGCCGTTCACTGGATGTCGGCGAAACCGTGCTGCGTCGATGGGTTCAGCAACTTCAATCAGAACGAAGTGGCGCTACACCTGCTAACCGGGCGCTGACCCCTGAGCAGCAAAAAATTCAGGAGTTGGAAGCCCGCATCAACCGGCTTGAACGCGAAAAGGCCATTCTAAAAAAGGCTACTGCTCTCTTGATGGCGGACGAACTCGAACGTACGCGCTGATAGACCGATTAAGGGAGCAAGCCCCCACCACCCTGGTCTGTTGCGCTTTCGGTATACCAACCGCCTGTTTTTACGACTATCTGGCTCGCAGGCGCACAATTAACCGTGAACGGGGGCAGCAGAGAAGTGAGTTACGGTGTCTGTTCAAAGAGAGCAGAGGCTCAGCTGGCAGCCGGGCCTTGATGTCAATGATGCGGGCACTGGGGCATCAGATTGGCCGGTTCAAGGTGCGTCGTCTGATGAAGGAGGTCGGGCTGGTCTCCAAACAACCGGGAGCTCATCGTTATCAGGTCGTGCGGTCTGAACGACCGGATATTCCCAATCATCTGGCGCGTGAATTTGCTGCCCCGCAACCCAATCAGGTGTGGTGCGGCGACATCACTTACGTATGGGCAGGTGGCCGCTGGCATTACCTGGCCGCGGTGCTCGACCTCCACACCCGACGGGTCGTGGGCTGGGCGATGTCCGGCAGGCCTGATGCTGAGTTGGCCGTGAAAGCGCTCGACATGGCGTATCAGCAACGGGGCTGCCCGTCTGGCGTGCTGTTTCACTCCGACCAGGGCAGCCAATACGGCAGCCGGGTATTTCGGCAACGGCTGTGGCGCTATCGCATGACCCAGAGCATGAGTCGGCGTGGCAACTGCTGGGATAACGCGCCGATGGAGCGGCTGTTCAGGAGCCTCAAGACGGAATGGCTTCCGACCACGGGGTACATGAGCCTGCGGGAAGCCAAGCGGGATATCAGCTACTACCTGATGGATTACTACAACTGGCGGCGCCCGCATCAACACAATGATGGGATACCGCCAGCAGAGGCCGAAAATCGGCTTAACTGTGTGTCCGGATTTAGTTGACCACTACACTCAGTAACTAGGGGTGTTAGTGCTGATTTTTTTGATACGCCATCTGAACCCATACTAATATCGCAATTTGCGATTCGTGTGAAATGGCCAAGCATCTTCAAAGGCCTTCAAATCACAGGTTATTACCCACAAACGTGTGCGCAAGCAGAAAGTTTCCTATATGAATTGCAGATTTTATTGGATAGCCTAGATGGTCTTCGTGGGAGAAGTCGAGCCAAGAAAGTTTTAGAGAACGACTGGCTGAGAGCTAGTCTAATGGAGTTGAATGTAGAGTTGCGAGTCAATGATAGCGATTTTAACATGGGGCCTGAACAAAACAGGGTCCTGTTTAGAACTCTACATTATTTCAATATATATCTTTTTATTAAGATGCTAGCGGCGTTTGATGCTGATTTTAACCGCCATGTGTCGATGGAACACAAACAATCGATATTTCTCAAAATGATGCCTACATCTCCACTAGATAAGTGGGTACCTCATAGGTCTGGATTGTTCGAACCTCTTCTGAAACGTTTCGTATCCAAGTCAATAGGCTATCAGGCTTTTGCCAAGTACGCGGGTTGCAATGAAGATTCTATCGCAACTAGTTTACGTCAGTTTTATGCAAGAAAACGAAATCTAAAATTTAAAACGGTTAGAGAATGGTTACGTGGAGCACTTGAAGAGTTAGCCAAGACAGAAGATTTTGATGTCGAGGAAGTTCTTCACTATTGTGAGCCGATGTGGGGCGTAGCGGATATATTATCTGGATGGATTCATGTAACGGGTGATCCAGAACTGGATCATGAGGTTGTTACATGTTTTAGCCATTACAATCGATTTTATAATAAAGCTATAGGCAGCAGGGAGCCATAGGCTCCCTGAAAAAGTCATTCATCATCTTCATCATCAGGGCGCTCATCGTAGCCCCGACTCTGCCAGTAGGCATCGTGCTCGGGGTTTAATTGACGCGAGCGGTTATCGTCGTCATCTTTTTTAGACATGTTGTTTCCTTACTTTTTAGTTTCCGGTTTTGGCGGGGTGACTGCAGCGGTTTTTTGTGCACGCGCGGTGAAACTGTCTTTACTCACACCACCTCCGTTACTCCGCGCTTCAGCACTATGGATACGAGATACGGCTTCTGTGGTCATTGGTTTTTTGCTGTTGCTCATCATAGATCTCCTTGTCATCTCCAGTGGATGTACTGGATAGCGACAATGTATGGAAAATGAAGCCATCTAACAGGGGGCAAAAAATGGAAATTTCTGTAAGGTATGGTGCAGAGGGGAGTTGGAATGCCGAGATGTAGTGTCCGAAAAAACTGACCCCGTTTTCCGTCTGTGTTTACCAACTTTCGGTTGCTTTACTCCAGAGCTGCCAAGTTGAACAAGTCTGGATAATGGAATCACCAGAATACAACATTGATGAGAGCTGCATATATTATTAAATTTCAGAATCAGGTTTCTTCAATTTTTATTCTGGGGGGAGATGTGTTTTCTTTATTTTTTCTCCGCCAGTGAATGGAATCGTAATGCTATCACTCAGCATTAATATTATTTAAGAGGTTCTCTATATAGAGAACATTTCATCCTGAAATACATATTTAGAGTGAGATGTAAATGAAAGCCAGAATGAAAAGGTATAATTATTGAGCATCTATAATATAGCGCCGAAGGCTACACAATATGCATAATAAAGCCCCCTCAGTGCAGGGGAGCGTTTGAGGCTCATTAAGGGGACCTGGTTATAATTAATGGTATCCCATTGTACTATCGTAGGACAACACAATGAGATGAGTGTTTAAGTGGTTGCAACTGCATATCTAGTCACTATTTGTTCATGTTTTAATGAATTTTCTGAGTTATCTGTGTGATAAGCCGGTTCAGTAAGGGGAGATGTGGGAGTGTCTGCCAAAATATGGCAGCGCCAAATGCTCATTGCCATATTGTGGCACAAGTTTTTGACATTTAGATAGTAGTTTAATTCACCTAACAGATTGTTTTTTAAAACTATATTTTTTAATGAGTAGGGTTTGTGTACATGATGAAATCATAGCTGTAAGAATGGAAAAATGTTCGATAAAAATTGCCATATTATGGCAATAGTCCCTTTATATGCCATCAAGTTAACCCTGTCATTAACCTGTATTGAGGATGATATTTTAATGGTCGTAGCTTTGTTCGGATATGTGGCGTTGTTGTCTAAATTAGCCTGATTTCCCAGATCCAGTTGGCTGTGACACACGGGCTTTCTTACTGGCTAACCAAGGGTGTTCAGTTTGTTTATCGCGCTCACATAAGGTTTTACTTATCATCCCTGATCCAGTGCCCTCCATCAACTTTTTGAAATGCGCCATCATTGTTTCTACCAGTGAGCGACTGAAGTGCCTTGTTCATGATGAGGATTTGAAATTGATGGTGATGATCGGCTCATCGTCCCTTAAGTTTGTTCCACTCAAGCCACAGCGATTTGTGGTAAAAATGTCCTGTACATAGTTTCACAAATTAGAAAGTTAACTTGCTGGAAATATACTCCTCCTTGTATGAAGGGGTATCTTAATATTATTTCGTGCACTCAAATTAAAACATCAGTTCTGGTGGGGTTAATGATGTCAAGGAGGTTCCTGATGGCTGTGGTATTGGTTGCAAGTAATGTGGTAACAGCCGCTGCTACTATTGATGTTAACGTCATAGTGCCCTGTTCATTGTCGATAAGAATGGTGTGGAAAAGGTGTTTAACACCATTAACCAGCGCGTATCGGCTATGGGCGATTATTACGCAAGTCAACGTACAGATATCGTTAACAATGGCGCTTATGTAGATCTGCACTCCGAGGTAAAACAGATCCTCGTTATGAGCGATACCGTGCTGAACGCCAACCGCATGACTTGTTATGCTGATCAATGAGAAAGTCGTTGGAGTACGCGATTCTTACGGCCCTGATTTTGGTATCAAAGCGCCACCGTCTTTGGGATGGTATTTGCACTAACAAGACATTCAAGACCTGACCTGCGCTGTACACAGCCCTTATGCCTCAAGCACGATGAAAATGCCAGATGGTAATCTCCGTGCTTACTACGTATGGGCAAAAGGGTCTGGTGCGGGCTTCATGCCGAGGAGGTTGCTGACCGCACTTTCGTCATGGCAATAGACAGCACAACCCTGACCAATGACAAACTGTACATCGACGTAACCATCACTGCCTCCGGTACTGATGTAGCAACCGAGCGTCTTTCTGTAGAGCTGTATAACCAATCTGGCAGCGCCGTTGTTGGCCAACACTACAACGATGGAATCTCGCAATTGGTGCGCTTTGACCCGACCACTTGCCAAGCGGTACTCGATGCGGCGGGCAATCCGACCTACACAGTGCGCATGACAGCCCGTGATCTGGTAGTTTGTGGTTGCCAAGAGCGTCCCCCTCGGTTTGCGTAGCGGTACTGGCACTAACGTGATCACCAAGCCAATCGCTATCACTGTGCAAGGCGTCAATATTGATAACGGTGGTAATGATGGTGGCGACAATGACGGCTGTAGTGGTTCTACCGGCCCTCTGTCACAGCTTACTTTGGTTTCTTTTGGCTTGGTGCGGCAATTCAAAAGGAGTTAGTCCAAAGGTATCCGTTACATCTATCCATCCGTTTAGCTGGTCAATGTCTAGAGGGAGAATCTTCTCGCTGATTTCAAAGGAGCGCGAATCTATGTTCATGATGCGGCATTCGTGCAAACCGATGCAAAGAACGGCTACTGCAGTGGCAAGATGATCCAGAATTTAGAAACCTTCTGGAGCCAATATTTCAGCCGGTCTAACGGGCAGCTCGTTGCATTTTGGCATCCTGAGCTCACTGTCGCTGTTCAATAATGAACTCACCACGGCTTTGAAACACTAGCCTGTAGAGATGTAATGCACCTCCATAACGGTGGCGCTTTATTTTTTCGTTCTCCTGAGATGTTCTAACCTATGTCGTAAGCGAGTCTGGATTGCGAGGTGTTTACAAAACCAGTGGCGATTCAATGTGTGTCATGATCAGCTTGGACATATGTAGAGTTGTTTTCGCTGATCATGACATTAAGGTGGCAATGAAAAATCAGAGGGGGCCAGCTCCTGCGGAGGGCTTACAGATATAGATACTCGGGGCCAGACCGCTCACTTGGGGATAACGAATATTAACCTGTTCGCACACTGCTGCTGTCAGTGACTGTGGAACCAATGCAACCACACAGCCACCAAACCCGCCACCAGTCATCCTCACACCACCACGACTGCCGATGATCTCTTTGATCATGTCGACCAAGGCGTCGATAGCAGGCACTGTGATGGCAAAATCATCACGCATCGAGGCATGGGACAGCGCCATTAATTCGGCCATCATGACCATGTCTTCATTGGCAAGCGCATCGGCCGCTGCCAGCGTTCGTTCATTCTCGGAGATGACGTGGCGTGCACGGCTCGCGACGACAGGATCCAGTTCGTTGGCTCGCTCGGTGAACTGGGTCATCGTCAGGTCACGCAGTGCCTTGACCCCAAAATGCCGTGCGGCCTCTTCACACTGTGCCCTGCGGGTATTGTATTCGCTATCCACCAGGCCCCGGCGTACGTTCGAGTTGATGATGACCACATCAATGTCGGCTGGAATGCTCACAGGACGGGTATCCAGACTGCGGCAATCGATCAGCAGAGCATGATCTTGCTGACCCAGAGCCGAGATGAACTGATCCATGATACCGCAGTTGCAACCGACGAACCTGTTTTCCGCCAGTTGTCCATTAAGGGCGATATCTGCTTGGCTGATGTCGAGGTGATTCATCTCTTTGAAGATCTGTCCTACTGCCACTTCCAGAGAGGCGGAAGAGCTCAGGCCTGCTCCCTGAGGTACATTGCCACTGATTACCAGGTCTGCCCCTGTCAGCTGACAGCCTCGCAATAGCAAATATTTGACGACGCCTCGCACATAGTTGGCCCACAGGTATTCCGGGCGCGCCTCTATGGGGTGGCGTAAGTCAAATTCATCCAGTTGGTTGTGATAGTCGGCAGCGATAACCCTGATCAGACTGTCTTGGCGGGGGGCAGCACTGATCACGGTCTGATAATCGATGGCGCAGGGTAGCACGAAACCATCGTTATAGTCCGTGTGCTCCCCAATGAGGTTAACACGCCCAGGTGCCTGAATGGCGAGGGTCGGGCGATAACCATACTGGGTGTAAAAGGTATGTTCAGTCACGCTGTGTGGCGATTCAATACTCATGTCTCAACCTCAAACCTGTTCACGAAAATGGATATCGCTGACGGAACGCAGGCGTTCTGCCGCCTGTTCTGCCGTCAGGTCACGTTGTGTTTCTGCCAGCATTTCATAGCCCACCATAAACTTGCGTACGCTCGCAGAGCGCAGCAGGGGCGGGTAGAAGTGGGCATGCAACTGCCAGTGATCATTCTCTTCGCCATTGAATGGCGCACCATGCCATCCCATCGAATAGGGGAAGGAGCACTGAAACAGGTTGTCATAGCGGCTGGTCAGTTTTTTGAGCGCCAGTGCGAGGTCTGCACGCTGTTGCGGTGTCAGTGTCGGTAGACGTGTTACCGCAAACTTGGGAAGCAACAGGGTTTCGAAGGGCCAGGCAGCCCAATAAGGCACTACTGCCAGCCAGTGTTCCGTTTCCACTACGGTACGGCTGCCGTCAGCCTGCTCGCGTTCCGCATAATCGAGCAACATGGCTCGACCATGTTTGGCAAAATACTCCCGTTGGGCGACATCTTCCCGCGCGGCTTCGTTGGGCAAGAAGTCGTTGGCCCATATCTGCCCATGGGGATGGGGATTGGAGCACCCCATCATGGTGCCCTTGTTTTCGAATACTTGGATCCAGCGGTATTCGCGCCCCAGCTCTGCAGTTTGTTCACACCAGGTGTTGACCACGGCAGTGAGGGAGGGGATAGACAACTCGGGCAAGGTCTTGCTGTGATCCGGTGAGAAGCAGATTACCCTGCTGGTGCCGCGTGCACTCTCTAGCTGGAAGAGGGGGTCCTCGCTGGTTGGGGCCATAGGTGTATCAACCATCAGTGCCGCAAAGTCGTTGGTAAAAACGAAGGTCGACGGATAATCCGGATTTTTGTCACCAGTGACGCGAGTATTGCCGGCGCAGAGGAAACAATCCGGATCGTGAGGGGAGCGCTGGGTACGATCGGGTTCATCCTGCTGGCCCTGCCAAGGGCGTTTCGCCCTGTGGGGAGAAACGAGAACCCACTGTTGGATCAATGGGTTGTAACGACGGTGAGGGTGGTCGGTCGGTTCGAATTGCATAGTAAGGTCTGTCTCGTTCTGTATATTCATGGAAGGGGGTAACCGTTTGGATTTTGGGATTGCCAGCGCCAGGTATCAGCCGCCATCTCATCAAGCGTGCGATAAGCCTTCCACCCCAGTTCGTTATAGGCCCGTGTTGGATCTGCCCAACACTGTGCTATGTCCCCGGCGCGGCGCGGCACGATCTCATAAGGCAGTTCGCGGCCACAGGCCTTGGAGAAGGCGGCATGAATGTCCAGGACACTGTAGCCATGCCCAGTGCCCAGGTTGTACACATGGACGCCAGCTTGCCCAAGCGCATGTTTCAAGGCTGCGACGTGGCCATCGGCTAGATCCATGACATGAATGTAATCCCGCACACCGGTACCATCTGGTGTCGGGTAGTCATCACCAAAGATGGCGAGTTTGGCACGGCGGCCCACTGCCACCTGGGCAATATAGGGCATCAGGTTATTGGGAATGCCCTGGGGATCCTCGCCCATCAGGCCGCTGGGATGGGCGCCCACCGGATTGAAATAGCGCAACAGGGTCAATGACCAGTCGGAGGCTGAGTATGCAAAGTCCTTGATGAGGCGCTCCACCATCAGCTTGCTTTGACCATAAGGGTTGGTGGCGTGAAAGGTGGGCGACTCCTCGGTGATGGGCATGATCTCCGGCTCGCCATAGACGGTGGCAGATGAGCTGAACAGCAGGGTCTTGACCCCGGCGCGTCGCATTGCCTGCAGCAACACCAGGGTGCCGCTGACATTGTTGTCATAGTACTCGAGAGGCTTTTGTACCGATTCCCCTACGGCCTTGAGGCCTGCGAAATGGATCACGGCATCTATCTGCTGGTCTGCAAACACACGATCCAGCAGGTCGGCATCCCGCACATCACCGTGATAGTGCTGGGGGCGCAGTCCGCTGAGGCTGTGGATACGTTCGAGGACGCTCTCTTTGCTGTTAACCAGATTGTCCAACAAGATGGGGGTCATCCCGGCAGCGATAAGCTGCAAGCAGGTATGACTACCTATGTAACCAGTTCCACCTGTCACGAGTATCTTCAACATGAATCGCTCCTTGGCGCTCGTTTTTATTGGGTTTTATTTAGTGTAATCGCTTTCCCTTATTCTGCGCTTGTGAACAAGGTCCTGGAAGATGCATCTCCATTTGATGTGATTTTTGTCACATTTTTTACCGCGATGAGCATGAGAATGGATAAGGGTGTATGTAAATGGATTACACAGCGAGACGCTCGTATTGATAGAATGCTCTCGCTTTTGATATGAAAGCCGTGTCAGGTATTGGAAATGTCGGTAGTATCTTGACCCAGTACAGCACTGGTTTTTATTTATACCGTTCACCGGAAAAGCTAATTCATGGCAACCATCAAAGATGTAGCACTCCTGTCAGGCGTATCTGTCGCCACCGTCTCACGCGTCATCAATCACTCGCCAAAGGCGAGTCAGGCGTCACGAGACGCAGTCTTCAAGGCGATGCATGAACTCAACTACCATCCCAACGCGAACGCGAGAGCATTGGCCCATCAGAACAATGACACCTTGGGATTGATCGTTGCTGATGTGTCTGATCCCTTCTTTGGCACCATGGTTAAAGCTGTCGAGCAAGTGGCACAAGCTACGGGGAATTTTCTGCTTATAGGAAATGGCTACCACGACGCAGCCAAAGAGAAGCATGTAATAGAGCAGTTGATAGGGCATCGCTGCTCTGGCCTGGTGGTTCATGCCAAAATGCTGCCAGATGAAGAGCTGATCCAGATGATGAGCTATGTTCCTGGAATGGTGCTTATCAACCGTATTGTTCCTGGATTCGAGTCCCGTTGTGTTGCGCTGGATGATCGCTATGGTTCCTGGCTGGCAACGCGTCACCTGATCCAGGAAGGGCACAAGAAGATAGGGTTTCTGTGTTCCAACCATCAAATCTCTGATTCGCAGGATCGCCTGCAGGGGTATCTGGATGCGCTGCAAGAGCACAATATCCCGGTCGATGAGCGCCTGATCTCCCGTGGCAGCCCGGATGAGCTGGGGGGGGAGGCAGCAATGACGGAGTTGCTGAGTCGGGGGCAACAGATGACAGCCGTCGTTTGCTATAACGACTCAATGGCGGCGGGGGCCTTGTCAGTGCTTAGTGATAACGGGATTGATGTACCTCAAGACCTCTCTTTGGTGGGTTTTGATGATGTCTTGATATCTCGCTACCTGCGCCCCCGTCTGACAACGGTGCGCTATCCCATCATTGCTATGGCCACTCAGGCTGCAGAGCTGGCCATTGCTTTGGCAAAGGGGGGGCCTTTGCCCCAGACGACGCATATGTTTAGCCCGACACTGGTTCGCCGTCACTCGGTTCGCACCATTGATTAGTCCAAGTGCTGGGCTTGTGGGCCTATAGCGATTACGGCAAGGTTACCAGCTCGGGCCTTGCCTTTTTAAAGGCTCATCTTCCTCTTTAATGCCTCAATGTCCTCCTCTTCAAAACCTCTGAACTAGGCGCTCTGGCGAAACAAATAGCCTCCTGGTGCCCAGGAGATGCTTCCGCAAGAGAGGCTTCATGTTCTGCACATCACTTTCATCACCCTTAACGTCAACCATGCTTGAGAACTACCGCTCACTTCTCATGTAATCGATAACACCTCATCTTTTTTGTTTTATTTGTTTAAAATCAATGATTTATGTCGCGGCATGCAATGGAGGCCAGAAGGCTATCTTATTTATTAGTGTAATTATTACAAATGTGTGAGTTTCGTCATGTCATTCACTACGATGTTGTTCTTATAATCCCTCTCGGATAGTGAAAGCGCTTTCCCTTTGGACTGGTAAGCGGTTTATCAGGATAACAATGCAACAGTGGAATAAAGGAATAACTATGAAAGTGAAGCTACTGACGACTTCCGTTGCCCTCGCTCTGTCAATGACAGCATTAAATGCTAATGCTGTTGATTTCACAGGGTATTTTCGCTCTGGCGTAGGTGTGTCCCAGGATGGTGATATGCAAACTGGTCGACAGAACGTTGTCGGCCGCCTGGGTAACGAAAGCGATACCTATACCGAAATTGGTATTGGTCAGGAGGTTTACAACAAGGATGGCAAGACTTTCTACGTTGACAGCATGTTTAGCATGCAGAGCGATGGCTCTAATGACTATGAAAGTACCACCACAGTGTGTAACTTCGATCAAAAAGAGTGTAAGGACGATGCAACCTTTGCCCTGCGCCAATTCAATGTGAAGGCCAAGGGATTGCTCTCAGCCGCGCCCGATGCGGTGGTCTGGGCTGGCAAGCGCTTCTATCAGCGTCATGATCTCCACATCATCGATACCAAGTACTGGAATATCTCGGGAGCTGGCGCCGGTATTGAGAATCTCAAGGCCGGCCCAGGCGCCTTCTCACTGGCCTGGATCCGGTCCGATGGCAACGATATCGATAACTCGATTGTCAACAATGACCTCAACGTCAACTTCCTGGACCTGCGCTATGCCGGCTGGGCTCCCTGGGAAGGGGCTTGGACCGAAGCGGGCGTCAGCTATGCGATGCCTAATCCGACCGATGAACAGAAGAAGGTCGGTAATCTCTATGATCCCAAGAATGGTGTCATGCTGACGGCAGAGATGAGTCAATATTTTGCCGATAGCCGCATCTACGAGAAGTTGGTGCTGCAATATGCTGACAAAGGGTTGGCCCAGAACATGATCTCCCAGGGGGGTGGGTGGTATGATGTTTGGCATTTGACCGACGATGCCAAGGGATACCGTGTAATTTTGACGGGTGACATTCCCATGGGTGAGAAATTCAGTGTAAACCATGTCTTCACTTACGGTAAGGGTGAGAAACTTGAAGCATGGCATGACAACACCGAACTGTTCAGTGCCGTCGCGCGGGGTGGTTATGCGTGGACTGACATCATGAAGACGCTGGTTGAAGCCGGTACTTATGAAACTACCAAGACCTGGACAAGCGGTTCTGAAGAGAAATCGAGTGGCCAGAAATATACCTTGGCTCAAGCCTGGTCAGCTGGACCCAGCTTGTTTGCTCGCCCGGAGATCCGTGTGTTCGCCAGCTATTTGAAAGATGGCGAAGGCAAATCCTTCAACGGTGGTGAAGATGACCACACTTGGAACTTTGGTGTTCAGGCCGAAGCCTGGTGGTAAAAAACGATTCATCAATATCATGGGAGCCCAACCGGGCTCCTTTTTTAATGTCGTCTCGAAATGATTAGTCCGGACCTGCGTGAAATGATGGGGTTGGGGGGAGGTGAGCATTCCACTGAAGAACCATCAGGCAGTATGTTGAAAGGGGAGATCTCCTTTGAAAAAAAGAGGCGCAGCATTGTGGCTGCGCCTTTGCTTTAACGGGTCAATTACTGCAACAGAAAAGCATCCAGTGCGTAGGTGGGTTTGCCACCATTGTCCATCAATCCCAGGCTGTAACCCTGCCAGTTCTTGTAACTCTGCGGTTCCCAATAAAGCACGCCGAGGCCCTTGTTGTTAGGGATCCACTTCATTTTGTTGAGTAGATCGGCGATGGTGTCATAGCTGTTTTTCGGATCATCCCAAGGCATGCCAACCTCCACGATCATCACCTCTTTGTCATATCGACTCACCATATCGGATAGATTGTCATAGCAGAGGTTGTTGAGGGTAAACCAGTCACCGTTACCGCTCTGGGTCGGGTAGATGGAGGCACCAATTACATCCCACTTGGCGCCGTTGTTCTTGAGACCATCAAACATCCAGCGATAGAGAGTGTTGTTCTCACAGTTGGCCAAGTGGACGATCACCTTGGTACTACTGTTGACCGCCTTGACAGCGTCGTAGCCGCTGTTAATGAGCCAGGCAAAGTTCTTCATGTTGACCGAGGCGCGCCCCTCTTCCCAGAGCATGCCATTGTTGGTCTCGTTGCCCACTTGCACCCACTTGGGGGTAATTCCTGCGTTTTTCAGGGCAACGAGGGAATTGTAGGTGTGCCACCATACGTTCGACATTAGCTGATCAAAGGTGTAGCTCTGCCAGGCTGCAGGTTTGGTTTGCTTGCCAGGATCAGCCCAGCTGTCGCTGTAGTGGAAGTCAATCAGCAGATCGAAACCGGCCGCCTTGGCCCGCTTGGCCTTGGCGATGACGTCACTGATGTTGTTCCAGCCATCGGCAGGATTGACCCATACCCTGAGCCGGATGGTGTTCATACCGTGCTCTTTCAGGGTCTTGAACAGATCTTGCTGCTGGCCGGCGTCGTTATAGAACTTGTACCCGGCTTTCTCCATCTGGGTCAGCCAGCTGACGTCAGCTCCCTTGACCATGGCCTCTCCCTGGCCATGAAACAGCAGGGCGCCGCCAAGCAGCAGGGTGGTAAGCAGATGTCTCTTCATTGTTGTTATCTCCTGTCTGGATGTGTGTAGGGTGGCGACAGGGAGGCAGTCCCGCGCCGGGATGGCGTCGCCGTGCGGCGNTGGGGCCGCCTTGCGGCGGCCCTGGGATCACCCGGCGGGGGAGACGGTGACCTGGATGTGTTGGGGATCGCGGCGATCCAGGGTGATGCGATACTGGCCGTCGCTGGGCGGGGTGAACTTCATGTCGCTCCACTGCCAGCCGGCCTTGACTACCACCGGCTTGTCCGACTCGACCTTAGCGGCGGGGTCGAACTGGCCATAGGTGGTGTCGGCCTTCCACTTCTCATCGGCAATCTTGAACTTGTAGGCGCCGTGACTGGCCTGCAAGGCCACCTGGACCGACAGCAAGTCCCCTTGCTGGGTAACCAGTTGCTGGTCTGCCGGGGCCTCCCAGTTGTTCATCTCGCCGCGCAGGAACAGCGGGCGGGCCAGGGGATCCTCCTCGTTGGCCAGCGCGGGCTGGAGGCAGGCGATCAGGGTAGTCAGCAACAGTGTCTTCTTGAACATGGATGGTCCTCTCTGTGGTGTGTGCTCAGGCGCTCTGCAGGGTGAAGCGGCGGGTCAGCGACAGTTGCTGCTGCGATAGCTGCTGCAACTGGTCGCTGGTCTGTGCCACCTTTGCCAGGGCGCCCTGGTTGTCGTCGGCAATCCGGGCGATGTTGGTAATGTTGCGGGCGATCTCGGCGCTGGTCTGCTGTTGCTGCAGGGTCGCGCTGGCGATACGGCTGCTCTGCTCGGCCACCTGCTGCAGCGCCTGGGATAGCTCGGCTAGGGTGGCGCAACCCGCGTCGCTGTCGGTGCGACTCTGGGCCATGGCGTCGTGGCAGCGCAGCATGGTGGCGACCGCACCGCGGGTGCTTTGCTGCAGATCGTCGATGATCCCCTGGATGCGGGTGGTGGAGTCTGCTGTGTGGTGCGCCAACTGACGCACCTCGTCGGCCACCACGGCAAAGCCACGCCCCTGTTCGCCGGCGCGGGCCGCCTCGATGGCGGCGTTGAGGGCCAGCAGATTGGTCTGCTCCGTGATGCGCTCGATCAGGGCGAGGATGTCACCGATGCTGACGCTCAATGTCTGCACCTGTTCCACGCTGCGGCGCGACTCCGCCAACTCGTCAGCCAGTTGCTGCAGCCGTTGACCGGTCGCCGCCCCACGCAGGCTGGCGGCGTGGGCTGCCGCGGCTATGTTGCCGAGGGTCTGCTCGGTCTGGCCTATGCTGCCGGCGACCTCGCGCACCGAGTAGTCCATCTCCTCCATGGCGCTGCAGACCCCTGTGGTTTCGTTGCGCTGCTCGCCGATGGCAAGTTGGGCGTGATGCTGGGCGTGCTGGTTCTGGCCGGCCATGCGGCCGAGGGCATCGGCGGCCTGAACTATCTGACCGAGCATGCCGCTCATCTCGTCGGCCAGGGCGTTGATGCCGGTCGCAAGCTGGCCGAACTCGTCGTGGCGCAGTAGCGGCACGCGTTGGCGCATGTCTCCCTGACTCAGGGCCTTGAGGGTGGTGAGGATGTGGTGCAGTGGCTGGCGGATGGCGCGCACCAGGTGCCACAGCACCAGGGCGCCGAGACCGAGGGAGAGCAACAGGCCGGCGCACAGCCCGAGGCGCAGCCAGAGCAGGATGGCGCCGCTGCCGGCGGTGCTGTGGCGAAGCTGAGCGTCGATCGCGGCGTCAAGCTCGCTCAGATCGCCTAGCAGGCTGTCGATAAGGCGGCTGGCCTGCACACTCTGGTTGCGCAACATGATGCTCTGTTCGACCAGCGCCAGGTGGCGTGCCGGCAGGCTCTCGGGGCCGGCCAGCAGGGTGGCGAGGGTATCGAACCTGGCACCCGTACCGCGTTCCAGGCTCAGGGGCACGCCGAAGGCATCCTCCTGGCCGGCGAGCTGGCGTGCCAGCTCCTGGCGCAGTGCCGCCGCCTGTTCGCTGGCGCGTGCATTGGCAGCCAGACGTGCGGCAACGGGGGCCGGATCCTGCTGCTTGAGG
The DNA here is from genome assembly GCF_040908465.1 of Aeromonas sp. R10-1. Classification (NCBI taxonomy): domain Bacteria; kingdom Pseudomonadati; phylum Pseudomonadota; class Gammaproteobacteria; order Aeromonadales; family Aeromonadaceae; genus Aeromonas; species Aeromonas sp. R10-1. The sequence goes on along the minus strand of NZ_JBFODT010000035.1, from coordinate 12,227 downwards.
ATCTCCTGTGTGGCGCTGACCTGCTGTTCCAGGTTTGCCAGCAGGCGGCTCTTGAGCAGCACGGCGGGGTGGCTGCCCAGAGGGGCGAGCAGCACATCGAGGGCGCTGGCAAGCTGGCGCGCCGTGTCGCCAAGGCGGGTGTCGGCCGCCAGCTTGCTCTGTTCGAGGCGGTTGTGGGCATAGTCATCGACCAACTGCTGGGCCAGTTGCCAGTAGGCGGCCTGTTGCTCGCGCAGGCTCTCGACGCGCGCACTCTGTTGCGGCTCCCCCGCTATCTGTCGAGCCAAGGTGGCCAGATCCTGGTCGAAACGGGCCTGCCATTGCTGCATCTGCTCGCGGGCGGCGCCCAGCTCCTCCTCTCCGGTCTGCAACAATGCGTTGCCCAGATGTCGGTCGAGGGTGAAGAGATCGCGGGTCACGGCGCGGCTCTGCACCAGGGTCGGCGCGGTATGGCTGGCGAGCAGCCCCACCTGGTCGGCCAGCCGTTGGCCGGCGTAGAGAGAGAGGGCCACCGAGAGCAGCAGCAGCAACAGGATGACGGCAAAGCCCAGCGCCAGGCGCTGGATGATGGAAAGGTGACGAGTGCGCAAGTTCATGGTATCGATTACATATGGTGTTGAGTCAACCCAGCCTGATGACACAAGTGATAAGTCATATTTTATCAGTGCTTTACCTCGTTAAAAGATAAGGCCGCGATAAGGGAGGGCACCTGATTCTGATTTTTAGTGTAACGTTTTCATTGTTTTGTGAATCTTTTACACTCTTTCTCGGCACCCTTGTACGGGATTTGTCCAGGGTTGCGAGCCCGCTCTCATTTTGTGTCCCGCGCCCGGGGATAAAAAAAAGCCCCCGACTGGCGGGGGCAAAATGGATCGGGGCATGCAGTAGCCGCGTTCAGCGGCTGATCCTGAGCCCTTCGGCATTGAACACAAGGCAATTTTGCGGGGCAAAGAAGACATCCATCTTCTGGTACGGATGAAACTCCCCATCCCCTGCCAGCAGCAGCTTGAAGCCGTCGGTGCCGCAGCACTGACCGAACAGGTAGGTGCTGTTGCCAAGACGTTCCACCACCTCGCAGGTAAAGGCGAGGTGGATCCCCTCTGCGCCCGGCACCACATGCTCGGGACGCAGGCCAAGGGAGATCTCGCTGCCCGGCTCGAGTCGCTCGGTGAGGATGGGCAGGGTGAGCTCCTGCTGGCCGGCTACCTTGACCCGGATCTGCTCCGGGCTCCAGGCCAGTACGCGGGCCGGCAGGAAGTTCATCTTGGGTGAGCCGATAAAACCGGCCACGAAGCGGTTGCAGGGTTTGTAGTAGAGCTCCATCGGCGAGCCGACCTGTTCCACCTTGCCATAGTTCATCACCACTATCTTGTCGGCCAGGGTCATGGCCTCCACCTGATCGTGGGTCACGTAGATCATGGTGGTCTTGAGTTCCTGATGCAGCTTGGCGATGTGCAGGCGCATCTCGACACGCAGCTCGGCATCGAGGTTGGAGAGTGGCTCGTCAAACAGGAACACCTTGGGGTTGCGCACGATGGCACGGCCGATGGCTACCCGCTGGCGCTGGCCGCCGGAGAGCTGCTTGGGCTTGCGATCGAGCAGGTGGGAGAGCTGCAGCGTCTTGGCCACCATGCTGACCTGGTGGGTTATCTCCTCTTTCGGCACGCCATTGACCCGCAGGCCATAGCCCATGTTCTCGGCCACCGTCATGTGGGGATAGAGGGCATAGGACTGGAACACCATGGCCACTCCGCGATGAGCCGGGGCTACATCGTTGACCACCTGCTCATCAATCGCAATGTGGCCGTCCGAAATCTCTTCCAGACCGGCGATCATGCGCAGCAGAGTGGATTTACCACAACCGGAAGGACCGACAAAGACGGTGAACTCACCATCTTCTACATCCAGATTCACATTATGTAGGGTCACATTGCTGCCAAAACGCTTGATCACATTGTTCAGCCTGATACTCGCCATGAGCTTTAACTCCTTGATAATAAATGCCTTAGCTGCAAATGCTGGGGGCAGTCATGCCCCTGCTGCGGCTTCTTTGCCCTGGGAGGGAGAAGGCGTTTCACACCGTTTCACTCTGTGGCTTTGGGAGGACTATATCAGTCAGGTGTAAGCGGTTGCACAAAATGCTGTTTCTTTTGTGCATGAGATCACAGCCTTGGTACGTGCTACTGGCAGGCTGGGCAAGCACCGCTTACCGTAGAGCCATTCGGTGTAATCGTTACCTTTTTTGCTGTTCCAGTGCACTCGAAGAGCTGTGTAAAGCAAAAATCAAGTGATAGAGCGTATTGCTCCGGATCTGATGTATGGGATTAAACCATTTATTTTTCATTGCATTAGGTGGTAGTGAGGTTGTGTCATAGAGGCCAGACCAGTCCGGCGTGTAATGTGGTTGTGCTTTGTTTTACACCCGAATTGGTAACAAGCTTCAGAAGTTACACCGACTGGATGGAATCGTAACACTCACTTTGCCTACGTGGTCTGAGAAGACCTGCTTTTACCTGAGTTAGGGACAAGGAAATCATATGAAAATCAACAAATTGACTGCTGCAATGTTGTTGTCTTTGGGCGTTATGGGGTTGGGCCAGGTAGCCCGTGCCGCTGACGGTGAACTGCTGGTGTGGGAAGACATCAAGAAATCAAACGGCATTGAGGAGGCTGTCAAGGCGTTCGAAGCCAAGCACAACGTCAAGGTGAAGATCCTCGAAACCCCCTATGCCCAGCAGATCGAGAAGCTGCGCCTGGATGGCCCGGCCGGCATAGGCCCGGATGTGCTGGTACTGCCGCATGATCAGGTGGGCACTGCCGTGGTGCAGGGGCTCATCAGCGAGATCAAGCCGGGTGCCGACTATCTGGCAGGCTTTACCAAGCCGGCGGTGGATGCCCAGACTTATGAAGGCAAGCTCTATGGCCTGCCCAAGGCGGTCGAGACCATCGTCATGGTCTACAACAAAGACCTGCTGCCCAAGGCGCCGGAGAGCTTCGACGAGCTGGTCAAGGCCTCCCAGACCCTGCGTGGGGAGAACAAATACGGCCTGCTCGCCAAGTTTGACGAGATCTATTACTCCTACGGCGTAGTGGCCGCCATGGGGGGCTACATCTTCGGCCAGAACCCCAATGGTTCGCTCAACGTCAAGGACGTGGGCCTGGCCAACCAGGGCTCGGTCGATGCAGTGAGTTTCCTCAAGCGTTTCTACAGTGAAGGACTTTTCCCGGCCGGTATCGTGGGTGAGACCGGTGCCAACGCCATCGATTCCCTGTTCACCGAGAAGAAGGCTGCTGCCGTCATTACTGGACCCTGGTCGTTCCAGCCCTACAAGGATGCGGGGGTGAACTACGGTGTCGCACCGCTGCCGACATTGCCCAATGGCGAGCATATGCGTTCCTTCCTCGGCGTGAAAGGGTACAGCATCTCTACCTATTCCAAGCAGAAAGAGTTGGCGCAGCAGTTCATCGAGTTCATCAACCAGCCTGAGTACGCCAAAGTCCGCTTCGAGAAGACCGGCGAGATCCCGCCGCTCAAGGCGCTGATTGACGATCCGCTCATCAAAGATGACGAGAAATCCCGTGCCGTTGCCATTCAGGCCGGTTTCGCCACTCCGATGCCGAGCGTGCCCGAGATGCAAGAGGTGTGGACCCCTGCCAACAGTGCACTGCAGCTTGGCGTGACTGGCAAGCAGGATGTGAAGGCGGCACTGGAAGGTGCAGTCAAGAACATCAACATGCAGATCGAAGTCAACCACGCGCAGCAATAACACAAGTTGGGCGCAGGCCCAATTCGGGCCGGGCGGCATTCGTGGCCGCCCGGGCTCTTAATGGAAAGGAGGTACATTGTGGTTGTCGATTCCGGATCGCTTACCCAGATCGGTACAAGAACCCATCATGCCAAGGTGGCCGCCCTGCTCTCGCTGATCCCGGGACTCGGTCAGTGGTATAACCGGCAATGGGTCAAGGGCACCCTGTTTTTCACCGTCATGGCCTGCTTCTTCGGCGTATTCCATGATTTTCTATCTCAAGGGTTCTGGGGGCTGTTTACCCTCGGCACGGAGTTGCCCCGGGACAACTCCGTCTTCCTCCTGGCCAAGGGGGTTATCAGCGTACTGGTGGCCATCTTTGGTTGCGCCATCTACTACTGGAGCGTCCGCGACGCCTATGTTAACGGCGATCGCCGGGATCGTGGCGTAGCGCTGACCAGTGTGCGCAAGCAATACCAGTTGCTGCTGAGCGAAGGGTTCCCGTATCTGATGATCACCCCGGGCTTCATCCTGCTGGTGTTCGTGGTGGTGTTCCCCATCATCTTTGGTTTCTCCATCGCCTTCACCAACTACGATCTCTACCACACGCCGCCGGCCAAGCTGGTGGACTGGGTGGGGATGAAGAACTTCATCAACATCTTCAAGCTCGATCTGTGGCGTTCGACCTTGCTCGACGTGCTGCAGTGGACCGTGATCTGGACGCTGATCGCCACCACGTTGCAATGCTCGGTCGGGGTGCTGCTGGCGATCCTGGTCAATCAGAAGGATCTGCGCTTCAAGCCGCTCATCCGCACCATCCTGATCCTGCCGTGGGCAGTGCCCGGTTTTGTCACCATTCTGGTGTTCGCCGGCATGTTCAACGAGACCTTTGGTGTCATCAACAACGGTATTCTGGCTTCTCTGGGTATCGACCCCAAGGCATGGATGACAGATCCCTTCTGGACCAAGACGGCCCTCATCCTGATGCAGACCTGGCTTGGCTTCCCCTTCGTCTTCGCCATGACCACTGGGGTGTTGCAGGCTATCCCGGATGATCTCTACGAGGCGGCCACCATTGACGGTGCCAGCACATGGCACAAGCTGACTACCATTACGCTGCCCCTGGTGCTGTATTCGATCGCTCCGATCCTCATCACCCAGTACACCTTCAACTTCAACAACTTCAACATCATTTACCTGTTCAACAACGGGGGACCTGCGGTGGCTGGTTCCAATGCCGGCGGCACCGACATCCTGGTCTCCTGGATCTACAAGCTGACCATGTCGTCATCCCAGTATGCGATTGCAGCGAGCATCACCATTCTGCTCTCCATCTTCGTGGTCGGCATTGCCCTGTGGCAGTTCCGTGCGACCAATTCGTTCAAGCAAGACGACATGGTGTAAGGAGATCCAGCCATGAGTGCCAAACACAGTCTGAAAAAGAGTAATGCCATCCGCCTGACCCTAAGCTATTTGCTGCTGGCTATGGTTGCGGTGATCATCATCTATCCCCTGATCTGGACGGTTGGAGCCTCTCTCAATCCGGGCAGCAGCCTGCTCAACACTTCGATCATCCCGGAAAACTTCTCCTTTATTCATTACCAGGAGCTGTTTGACGGGCGCATCGACTACGCCGCCTGGTACTGGAACTCGATGAAGATCAGTTTCTTGACCATGGTGTTGACCCTCATCAGCGTCAGCTTCACTGCTTATGCCTTCTCGCGCTTTCGTTTCCGTGGGCGGCAAAATGGCCTGATGTTGTTCCTGTTGTTGCAGATGGTGCCCCAGTTCTCGGCCCTCATCGCCATCTTCGTGTTGGCCCAGATGCTGGGTCTGGTCAACAGCCACCTGGCGCTGGTGCTGGTCTATGTGGGCGGCATGATCCCGATGAACACCTATCTGATGAAGGGTTATCTGGACGCCATCCCCAAGGATCTTGACGAGTCGGCGCGCATGGACGGGGCGGGCAACTTCCGCATCTTCATCGAGATCATCATGCCGCTCTCCAAGCCCATCATTGCGGTGGTTGCACTGTTCTCCTTCACCGGCCCGCTTGGCGACTTCATCCTAGCCAGCACCATATTGCGCACCCCGGATCAGTTCACCCTGCCAATTGGTCTCTACAACCTGGTCGCCCAGAAGATGGGGGCCAGCTACACCACCTATGCGGCGGGAGCTGTGCTCATCGCGGTGCCGGTGGCCATATTGTACCTCTCCTTGCAGAAGTACTTCGTTTCCGGTCTTACCGCAGGTGGGACCAAAGGTTAATCCGTTAAACAGGACGTTCGACATGAAAATCAAGAAGACGCTGGTGATGGCGGCGCTGCTCGCCACCGGCATGTTGGGTATGCATGCCCCCGCCGTGGCTGCCGAAAATGTGGTGGTGCAACCAGTTGTGGTACCGCAGGAGTTCATCAAGGGGGCTGATGTCTCCATGTTGGCCGAAGTAGAGAAATTTGGTGGCAAGTTCTTTGATGCCAGTGGCAAGCAACAGGACGCCATGGCAATCCTCAAGGAGAACGGCTTTAACTACATTCGCCTGCGCTTGTGGGTAGACCCCAAGGATGCGGACGGCAAGCCTTACGGCGGTGGTAACAACGATCTGGCTGCAACGATAGCGCTTGCCAAGCGTGCCAAGGCCCTTGGTATGAAGTTCCTGCTCGATTTCCACTACAGCGATTTCTGGACGGATCCGGGCCGCCAGAACAAGCCCAAGGCGTGGCGTACGATGTCAGTCGAGCAGTTGGCGGATGCCGTTTACGCCCATACCAAGGAAAGCATGGATGCCCTTGCAAAGGCCGGTGTGATGCCTGACATGGTGCAGGTCGGCAACGAGATCAACGGTGGCATGTTATGGCCAGAGGGCAAGAGCTGGGGGCAAAACGGTGGGGAGTTTGATCGCCTGGCCACACTGCTCAAGGCTGGTGTACGTGCTGTGAAAGAGCACGGCAAAGATATCAAGGTGATGCTGCATCTGGCTGAGGGCACCAAAAACGACACCTTCGTCTGGTGGTTTGATGAAGTCGCCAAGCGCGAGGTGCCCTTCGATATCATCGGACTCTCCTTCTACACCTACTGGAACGGCCCCATCAGTGCCCTCAAGGCCAACATGGATGACATCAGTAAGCGCTATGGCAAGGATGTGATCGTGGTCGAGGCCGCCTACGGCTACACCACGGAGAACTGCGACAACGCCGAGAACAACTTCACTGCCAAGGAGGCGAGCGACGGTGGTTACCCGGCCAGCGTACAGGGGCAGGCCGACTTCCTGCGCGATCTGATCAAGAGCGTGGTGGCGGTACCGGACGGGCGTGGCAAGGGAGTCTTCTACTGGGAGCCAGCGTGGCTGCCAACCCCTGGTGCCACTTGGGCCACCAAGGCTGGGATGAAGTACAACAACGACGACTGGAAAGAGGGCAATGCCCGGGAGAACCAGGCGCTGTTTGACTGCTCCGGCCATGTGCTCCCCTCGATCAAGGTATTCAACTGACCCGGTTTCAACCGATAGGGCGACCGGCCATGGCCGGCGCCCCCTCGTTTTAGGAGATGTGTGATGTTCAAGTTTCCCCCGCTCAGTGAACGGGTGCCCGCTCTGCTGCATGGTGCTGATTACAACCCGGATCAGTGGCTGGATGATCCCCAGGTGTTCGAGCGCGATCTCGAGATGATGAAGCAGACCCGCTGCAACGTGATGTCGGTCGGCATCTTCAGTTGGTCTTCCCTGGAGCCACAAGAGGGGCGCTATGAATTCGGCTGGCTCGATACGGTGCTCGATCGCTTGCACGAAAACGGTGTGTCAGTTTTCCTCGCCACACCAAGTGGTGCTCGCCCGGCTTGGCTTTCCCAGCGTTATCCCGAGGTGCTGCGGGTCAGCAAGGAACGTGTGAAGGCACTGCACGGTGGCCGTCACAATCACTGTATGAGTTCGCCTGTCTATCGTGACAAGGTGCGCGCTATCAACGGTGCCCTGGCCGAACGCTACGGCCATCATCCAGGTGTCATCGCCTGGCACATCTCCAACGAGTACGGCGGCGAGTGCCACTGCGAGCTTTGTCAGGAGCGCTTTCGTGACTGGCTCAAGGCTCGTTATGGCAGCATAGAAGCGCTCAATCACGCCTGGTGGAGCAGCTTCTGGAGCCATACCTACACCGACTGGTCACAGATCGAATCCCCGTCTCCCATCGGCGAGAGCTCGATCCACGGCCTAAACCTCGATTGGAAGCGTTTCAATACCGCCCAGGTGAGCGATTTCTGTGCCGAGGAGATCAAGCCCTTGAAGGCGGCCAACCCGAGCCTGCCGGCCACCACCAACTTCATGGAGTACTTCTACGACTATGACTACTGGCAGTTGGCCAAGGAGATCGATTTCATCTCCTGGGACAGCTACCCCCTCTGGCACAACAGTGGCGATGACTCGACCCTGGCGGCGTACACCGCCATGTATCACGACCTGATGCGCACTCTCAAGGGAGGCAAACCTTTCTTCCTGATGGAGTCGACCCCGAGCCTGACCAACTGGCAGCCCATCAGCAAGCTCAAGAAGCCGGGAATGCATATCCTCTCCTCCTTGCAGGCGGTAGCCCACGGCTCCGACTCGGTGCAGTACTTCCAGTGGCGCAAGAGCCGTGGTTCGGTCGAGAAGTTCCACGGCGCCGTGGTCGATCACGTTGGTCACATCGATACCCGGGTGGGCCGCGAGGTGCAGGCGCTAGGCGAGATCCTGGCCAAGTTGCAAGAGGTCGCTGGCAGCCGCGTCGAGGCCAAAGTGGCCATCATTTTCGACTGGGAGAGCCGTTGGGCCATGGACAATGCCCAGGGGCCGCGCAATGCCGGCCTCTTCTACGAGAAGACGGTAGCCGAGCACTACCGCCCATTCTGGGAGGCAGGGGTGGCGGTGGATGTCATCAATGCCGACTGCGCGCTGGATGGCTATGACCTGGTTATCGCCCCAATGCTCTACATGGTGCGCGATGGCTTTGCCGAACGGGTTGACGCCTTTGTCAAACGAGGTGGGCAGTTTGTTACCACTTACTGGAGCGGCATCGTCAACGAGACCGATCTCTGTCACCTGGGGGGATTCCCAGGGCCGCTGCGCCCGGTCCTTGGGATCTGGGCAGAGGAGATAGACGGTCTCTATGACGAGGAACGTAACGCCGTCTCGGGTCTTGCTGGCAACGAAGCCGGACTCTGCGGCCCTTACGAAGTCACTCACCTTTGCGATCTCATCCACCTGGAAGGCGCGAGGGCCCTGGCCAGCTATGACGGTGACTTTTATGCCGGACGTCCGGCGGTGACGGTCAACGAGCACGGGACAGGTCGCGCCTATTATGTCGCCTCGCGGAATGATCTGGCGTTCCAACGCGACTTCTTTGGCCATCTCATCGAGACCCTGGCCCTGCCGCGTGCTTTGCCAGCCTTGCCGGAGGGGGTCACAGCTCAGTGTCGCAGCGATGGTGAGCAGGAGTTCGTGTTCGTGCAAAACTTCGCCAACGCCGAGCGTCTGGTCACTCTGCCGGGTGGTCACAGTGACATGGTGAGCGGTGAGGCGCTGAGCGATTCGCTGGTGCTGCCTCCATTCGGCTGCCGAGTGCTGCGTCGCGCCCGTTGATTGCGGGGCGGAGCCAGTGGCTTCGCCCTCTTTTTTTATGTTTAGGAGATTCAAATGGTCAAGATGCAGGACTTCAAGCGGCTGTTCGCCGCCGCCCTCGGCCACAAGGAGGAAAAATCGACCGAGGCGCCGCTCTCCGGGCTGGACGAGGCGGCCATCACCGCGCTCATCGCTGCCTTTGGTGGGCACGACAACATAGTGAGCTTTGACGCCTGCCTGACCCGGCTGCGGGTCAAGGTCAATGCCTTGCAGCAGGTCGACAGCGAGGCGCTGCAAGGTCTCGGTGCCATCGGCGTCATCATCATCGGTGACGAGGTGCAGGCCATCTTCGGCAAGCGCTCGGACAACCTGCGCCGCGAGCTCGGTCAGTGGTTCGAGCTGCACGAGCCGGAGCAACACTAGCATGTACCTCCCGCTGAGCTGGCCACTGTTGGTCATGCTGGGAGCGATCAGTGCAGGGGCTGGAGCCGCTCCTCACAACCTGGCCATCCGAGGGGCGGATGTCTCCACCTTGGCCGAACTCGAGCGCCTGGGCGTTCACTATCAGGACGAGACGCGACAGGGGGATTTGCTAACCCTGATGCGCGAGCGTGGCCTCAACCTGGTGCGCCTGCGGCTGTGGGTCGATCCCCGCTCGGCCAAGGGGGAACCCTTTGGTGGTGGCAACAATGATCTGGAAAAGGTGATTGCACTGGCGCAGCGAAGCCGGTCCCTCAACCTGCCCTGGTTGCTCGATCTTCATTACAGCGACTTCTGGGCCGATCCGGGCAAGCAGTACACGCCACGGACCTGGCGAGGCAAGTCGGAAGCAGAACTGGCTGCGATGTTGCACGATTACAGCGCCGCCGTGATGCAGCGCCTGCGCGAGGCTGGGGTGCCGCCGCAAATGGTACAGGTCGGCAACGAACTCAATAACGGCATGCTGTGGCCGCTGGGGCAACTACACCGACAGGAAGAAGAGGAGGGGTTCGATCGACTGGCCCAGCTGCTCAAGGCGGCCATCGCCGGGATCCGCGCTGGCAGCGAGGGGGGGATCACCCCACGACTGATGCTGCATCTTGCTGAAGGAGGGGATGAGGCTCAGTGCCTGCGCTGGTTCAAGGCGATGCAGGCGCGCGATGTGCCGTTCGATCTGGTGGGTCTCTCCTTCTACCCCTATTGGCACGGATCCTTGGGTGACCTCTCGCGCACCATGAACAGCCTTGCCACCCAAATCAGACTCCCGCTGCTGGTGGTTGAGACCGCCTATGGGCACGACACCGTCAACCAGGACGCTGTTCGCAACGCCTTCGGTGAGCAGGAGGCCGTGCGCGGCGGGTTTGCTGCGACGCCCGAGGGGCAACTGGCGTTTCTCGATGCCTTGCGTGCCGCTATTGGCGCAGTGCCGGATCGGCTCGGGCTCGGGTTTGTCTACTGGGAGCCGGGCTGGATCCGGGTCACCGGTGACAGCTGGGCCAGTCAGGCTGGCATGGCGTTCCTCGGGATAGACGAACCCCTCGGTAATGGTTGGGAGAACCAGGCCCTGTTTGATCGGGAGGGCAGAGGACTGCCGGCGTTGGCCGCCTTTGCCCCGACCCGCTGACTATTTCACATTGAAGAGATGACAACAGCACCATGAAGACTGACATGAAAAAGACCAAAATCGTCTGCACCATCGGTCCCAAGACCGAATCCAAAGAAATGCTGGGCAAGATGCTGGATGCCGGCATGAACGTCATGCGCCTGAACTTCTCCCACGGCGACTACGCCGAACACGGTGGTCGCATCAGCAACCTGCGCGCTGTCATGGCCGAAACCGGCAAGCACGCAGCCATCCTGCTGGACACCAAGGGTCCGGAAATCCGCACCATCAAGCTCGAAGGCGGCAACGACGTCTCCCTGGTCGCCGGCCAGACCTTCACTTTCACCACCGACCAGACCGTGGTGGGCAACAAAGACAAAGTCGCCGTCACCTATGCCGGTTTTGCCAGCGACCTGCGCGTCGGCAACCGTATCCTGGTTGACGATGGCCTGATCGGCCTGGACGTCATCGAGATCACCGAACGCGAAGTGATCTGTAAAGTCCTGAACAACGGCGATCTGGGCGAGAACAAGGGCATCAACCTGCCGGGCGTCTCCATCAAGCTGCCGGCCCTGGCCGAGAAAGACAAGCGCGACCTGATCTTCGGTTGCGAGCAGGGCGTCGACTTTGTGGCCGCCTCCTTCATCCGCAAGAAGGAAGACGTGCTGGAAATCCGTGAGCACCTGAAGGCCCACGGTGGCGAGGCCATCCAGATCATCTCCAAGATCGAAAACCAGGAAGGCCTGGACAACTTCGACGAGATCCTGGCCGTGTCCGACGGCATCATGGTCGCCCGCGGCGACATGGGTGTGGAAATCCCGGTGGAAGAAGTGATCTTCGCCCAGAAGATGATCATCGAGAAGTGCAACAAGGCACGCAAAGTGGTCATCACCGCCACCCAGATGCTGGACTCCATGATCAAGAACCCGCGTCCGACCCGCGCCGAAGCCGGCGACGTGGCCAACGCCATCCTGGACGGTACCGATGCCGTCATGCTGTCCGGTGAGTCCGCCAAGGGCAAGTACCCGCTGGAAGCCGTGACCATCATGGCCACCATCTGCGAGCGTACCGACTCCGTGATGCCGTCCAACCTGTCTGCCGCCAACGACAGCAACAAGCTGCGCATCACCGAAGCGGTCTGCAAAGGCGCGGTCGAGACCTCCGAGAAGCTGGACGCCCCGCTGATCGTGGTCGCCACTGAAGGCGGCAAGTCTGCCAAGGCCATCCGCAAGTACTTCCCGAAAGCCTGGATCCTGGCCATCACCACCAACAAGAAGACCGCTGCCCAGCTGGTGCTGACCAAGGGTGTGGT